>CALMOJ010000135.1 GCA_937871815.1 uncultured Neisseriales bacterium | reverse complement strand
CTTTTAGCTGACCGCCGTAGGAATCCCCTGCTTTTAAGCAGGGGAGGATGTCAAAGAGCCATTTTAACGAAAAAGCGGCGTAAATCCCCTTCCTTTAGGTGGGGGATATAGGCCGTGTCTTTGACCTTGTGCTTAGGGTTATAGTTAAGTGCATGTTAGCCGCCATCAAAATCCGTATCTATCCCATGCCAGCGCAAGAAGAAAAGCTTGCTAAGAAGCTATTTACGATCTAGCGAACGAAGGATCAGCCAAGGCGAAATTCGAAAAAAAGTGCAGTTGACACGAGGTCAATGAGCATTTTTTTACGAATTTCAACGCAGGATCACCCCGAGTCTCGTAGATCGTGAACAGGCTCTAAGCCTCATGGCTGTAATCCACCACCAACGGCGCATGGTCGCTAAATTTCTCGTTTTTGTAGATGTGGGCAGCGGTGGCACGCGCGGCCAAGGCAGGGCTGGCAATCTGATAGTCAATCCGCCAGCCGACATCCTTGGCATAGGCTTGTCCCCGATTGCTCCACCATGTGTAGCCCGGCAGTTCGGGGTAAAGGCTGCGCCAAACATCGCACCAGCCTTGCGTGGTCAACACCTCTGTTAGCCATGCCCGTTCCTCGGGCAAAAAACCTGAATTTTTCAGGTTGCCCTTCCAGTTTTTCAGGTCGATAGGCTGGTGGGCGATATTCCAATCCCCACACAGCACCACGTCTTGCCCTGATTGGCGCAAGGCCGCGAGGTGCGGCAAAAATCGCGCCAAAAAATCAAACTTCACCTGCTGACGCGCGTCGCCGCTCGACCCCGACGGCAGATACAGCGACACCACCGACAATCCGCCCACATCGACTTGGAGATAACGCCCTTCGGCATCAATGTCGGCGTACCCCAAGCCATAGACCACGCGGTCGGCAGGGTGGCGGGTGTAAATGCCCACGCCGCTGTAGCCTTTTTTCTCCGCGCAGTGAAAATAACCCGTTAGCCCCGAGGGATGTTGCATGGCTTCGGTTAAGTCGCCAAGCTGGGCTTTGAGCTCTTGCACACAGACAAAGTCGGCCTGTTGCTGGTCTAGCCAAGTAAAAAAGCCCTTTTGGGTGGCGGAGCGAATCCCGTTGAGATTGGCACTGATAATACGTTGCGTTCCTTGCAAAAAAGCCTCCGTGGTATGCTGTTGCCCATTTTTCTCTGCGTATAGAAGGACGACCTCCCATGAACGATTTCCGCCAACAATTTATCCGCTTTGCCGTTCAGGAGCAGGTGTTGCGCTTTGGGGAATTCACCACCAAAGCCGGTCGCCAATCCCCGTATTTTTTTAATGCGGGCTTATTTAACCACGGCGCAAGCCTGCTTGCCCTGTCACGCTTTTACGCCGAAGCCATCACAGCCTCGGGGCTGGAATTCGACATGCTGTTTGGCCCCGCCTACAAGGGGATTACCTTGGCCGGTGGCATGGCGATGGCCTTGGCAGAAAAAGGGCGCGACATTCCCTTTGCGTTTAACCGCAAAGAAGCCAAAGACCACGGCGAAGGCGGCACATTGATTGGTGCGCCGCTGGTGGGGCGGGTATTGATTATTGACGACGTGATTTCAGCCGGCACTTCGGTGCGCGAGTCGGTGCAGTTGATTCGGGCAGCAGGGGCGGAGCCTGCGGGCGTGGCGATTGCCCTAGACCGGATGGAACGTGGTCAAGGCAGCTTGTCGGCTGTGCAAGAGGTCGCCCGCGACTTTGGCATCCCCGTCATTGCGATTGCCACCCTGAATGACTTACTGACTTTTTTGGCCGATGCGCCCGATTTGGCCGAAAACCGTACCCGCGTGGCGGCTTACCGTGAGCAGTACGGCGTTTAACATCCGTCCTCCCTCTCGCCTAGGAGGGCGAATCGCCTTTAGAACCTGTTTACGATCTGTGAGACTCGGGTGATCCTGCGTTGAAATTTGAAAAAAAATGCTCATTGACCTCGTGTCAACTGCGCTTTTTTTCCGAATTTCGCCTTGGCTGACCCTTCGTTCACTAGATCGTAAACAGGCTCTTAGAACATGTTCAAAGTCTGCGAGGCTCGGGTGAGCCTGCGTTGAAATTCAACTTAAGTATGGCTGCGCTTGAGCAGGCTTTAGCGCAGCCACTCAGTCACACGCCACCTCTTCAGCACTCCGCCCTGCGCTCTTCTTCAGCCAATAGGCCAGTTGCGGACGGGTAATGCCCAGCATTCTGGCAGCCCGCGACAAATTCCCCTCGGCCTTGTGGACGGCATGGTTGAGCAAATTACGCTCGATGTCATCTAGGCTCAGTCCGGCATCCAACAAGGTGTCGTAGAGTACATCGTGCTGGGGTGTGGTTTTTTGGAGATACCCCGCTGGGTTGAGCCGAC
The DNA here is from genome assembly GCA_937871815.1 of uncultured Neisseriales bacterium. Classification (GTDB taxonomy): domain Bacteria; phylum Pseudomonadota; class Gammaproteobacteria; order Burkholderiales; family Aquaspirillaceae; genus Rivihabitans. The sequence continues at coordinate 7,936 of CALMOJ010000135.1, read as the reverse complement.
TATTCCCCGTTTCGGTGTTAGAGCCGTGGTCGGGAAACAGATTGTCCAGCTCGATATAGCCCCCAGGCTCGGCTAGAATCAGCCCCAATTCCACCGCGTTTTCTAGCTCGCGGACGTTGCCAGGCCACGGATGCTGTTGCAAGGCACGGAGTGCTTTGTCAGTGATGCCCGCAATCGGCTTTTCGTGCAGTACGCTGAGGCGTTCAATCATGGCATCGACCAGCAGCGGAATATCACCTTGCCGCTCCCGCAGCGGAGGGATGTGGACGGGGTAAACGTTGATGGGGTAATACAAATCCGCACGGAACCGCCCCGCTTGCACTGCTTGCTTGAGGTCAACGTGGGTGGCGGTGACCAGCCGCACATTGACCCGCCTCACCTTCTGGTCGCCTAGCCGTTCAATTTCCCCTTCTTGCAGCACGCGCAACAGTTTGGCTTGCGCAGCCAAGGGCAGCTCGCCCACCTCATCCAAAAACAGCGTGCCGCCATCGGCGCGTTCAAACCGTCCCATCCGGCTTTGCTGTGCGCCGGTATACGCCCCTTTTTCGACGCCAAACAGCTCGGCCTCAATCAGGTTATCGGGGATGGCCGCGCAGTTCACGGCGATAAAGGCCGCGTTTTTGCGGTTGCTTTGCTTGTGCAGTAGACGGGCAAAGCGTTCTTTGCCGACACCGGTTTCGCCTTGCAGCAGCACGGTCACTTGGCTAACAGCGGCGCGGCCTATCAGGTGGCAGGCCTGCCGAAAACGCGCCGACGCGCCAATCATGCCGTCGCAGCTTGGGGTGCGGCTCATAGACTGACGCAGAGTTTCGACTTGCTTTTGTAGGTCAAGAAGCTGGGACAGGATGGAGTCTTGGGCAAAGAAATGGCGGTAGTCCTCTGCATCCTCCCACTCTTTAAGCGGCTTGCCCACAATGCGGCACTGCGCCCGCCCGCTGGCCGCACATTCCACCTCTTTAAACAAGATGAACTGCCCCATAAATGCCGAGGTATAGCCGGAGGCATAGCCGATTTGCATCCAGCACACGGGGTCGTCGGTGTGGCCTAGGGTTTTGGCGTGGCTTTCGGCCTCCCACGAATGCGTCCATAAAAACTCGCCGTAAAACCGCCCGCTGGTAAGGTCAAAATCCATAGAGACGGGGGTGACTTGCACGCTGCCTTCGAGCATGTGGAGCTGTGGGCCGACGACGAAAGCATCGACCGGATGGGCGGTGCCGCGAATTTTGCGGGCGATTTCGGCATCGTTCATCCCCGACACATAGCCGACGCGGGTCAGAAGATTACGGGCGTGCTCCACCCCCACTAAGTTAATCAGCTCATGCCGCAGCGCGGCCATCGCCGCGACGTGGAGCATTAGCATTCGGCTTTCGGCCAACCAGATATGGCCGGTTTCGGCAGAGAAAGAAATAAGTTCGCGCAGGTCGTGATTCTTGGGGTACTTGATGGCTGACATGGGGTCTAGCCTCCTCGCTGTTATGCCATGTTTCGCTCTTGGTGGCGAAATTTGGGGGGATTTATCTTACGCGCGGAGCGTATTGTCAGCAATTTACCATTTGGTGAAGCAAAAAATCGAGATTTTACCAAATAATCAATGTTTTCAACGTGTTGCGTTGCAACAAAATCAGTACAACTGGCTAAAAACAAGCACTTAGCTGCATGGCACGTTTCTTGGTTTATCCCCCCTGCCCGCTACCCTTTTTCATGCAGGAGTGTTCCATGTCAGTAAGCCCTACCCCCGCCTTGCCCAAGTTTGTGCGCGTCACCGGCATTCGCAACCAACGTTTTGTCGAATTTGATTTTGCGGTGGGCGAGCCCGAGCTGTTTGTGGAGCTGATTTTGCCACTCGACCATTTCGCGGCTTTTTGCGCAGATAACCAAGTGGTGCAACTGGATGAAGCGGCAGCGGCACGGATAGATGCGGATAAACAGCAATGGCGAATGGGCGATAGCCAAATCGTCCAACACGCCTGATCCGCCCCCTCTATCCGAGCGACACCCACAACAACAACGAGGAGACACCCCCATGCAACTCGATTTACGCACCGTGAGCATCCGGCCTAAGCGTCAGACGTTTAGCCACATTGCCCGTCGGCTTGGCGCGGACAAACCTGCGTCCCGCTACCAAGAAGGCACGCTGGATTTGCAAGTCACGCATAACTTTCACTACCGCCCGTATTGGGCCCCCCAGTTTGAGCTATTCGATGTGCGGCGCACCGCTATCCAAATGGCCGATTGGTATACCTTTAAAGACCCCCGCCAGTTCTACTACGGCACCTACACCTTGGCGCGTGCCCGCCAGCAAGAGACCACCGAAGGCGCGTTTTCGTTTGTTGAAGAGCGCGGCTTGGTGCCGAACTTGCCCGCTACCGTGCGTAAGCAAGCCTTAGCGGTATTGCTGCCTTTGCGTCACCTCGAATGGGGCGCAAACATGAATAACGACTTTATCTGCGCCTATGGCTATGGCACCGCCGTCACCCAGCCCGCGCTGTTTCACGCCATGGATCGGTTGGGGATTGCCCAATACCTCACCCGTATTGGCCTGACGCTGGGCAGCCCTGACGACCTTGATGCCGCCAAACAAGCGTGGCTGGATGCGCCCGCTTGGCAAGGCCTGCGCCGCTATGTCGAAGATACTTTTGTGCTGGAAGATTGGTTTGAGCTGTTTGTGGCACAAAACATGGTGCTGGATGGCTTGCTCTACCCGCTGGCGTATCAGCATTTTGACGTGGCGCTGACCCAGCAAGGCGGCACTGCCGTGTCGATGCTCACCCAATTTATGCGCGACTGGAAAGCCGAAAGCGACAAGTGGCTAGATGCCACGCTGAAAACCGCCGCCGCCGAATCCCCCGCCAATGCCGCCCAGCTACACGCTTGGGTGAGCAAGTGGGAAGCCCGCGCCCTAGAAGCCCTTGCCCCCTTTGCCACCTTGGCACTGGGCGAGGCGGGTGGCGCGGCCTTAAACGAGGTTCACAGCCAATGGCGCGGTCGCCTGACCAAGCTCGGCGTAGCCCCACAAGGAGCAGCAGCATGAGCAAGGTTTTTATCGCGTTTCAGTTGAATGACGACACCCGTTCCATTATCGAAGCCATCTTGGCGGACAACCCCCACGCGGTGCTAAACGAAGCCCCCGCGATGGTCAAAATTGATGCCGAAGGCTCGCTGACGATACACCGCAGCAGCATTGAAGCCCTGCTTGGGCGGGATTTTGACCTGCAAGAGCTGCATCTCAACCTGATTTCGCTGTCCGGCAATATTGACGAAACCGACGACGAATTCACCCTCGCTTGGGCTAACTAAGCCGCTCACCATAGGACGCAAACAATGGATACGAAAACGGCCGGCCGCAAACTGGGGCTGAAAGAAAAATACGCACACATGACCCGTGGCTTGGGGTGGGACACCACTTACCAGCCCAAAGAAAAAGTCTTCCCGTTTGAACAAATGGAAGGCATCAAAATCCACGACTGGGACAAATGGGAAGACCCGTTCCGCCTAACGATGGATGCCTACTGGAAATATCAGGCCGAAAAAGAACGCAAGCTCTACGCCATCATTGATGCCTTTGCCCAAAATAACGGGCATTTGAATGTCACCGATGCCCGCTATATCAACGTGCTCAAGCTGTTTTTGACCGGTGTTTCCCCGCTGGAATACATGGCGCACCGTGGCTTTGCCCACGTTGGGCGGCAGTTCTCTGGGGTGGGGCCACGGGTGGCGTGCCAAATGCAGGCACTGGACGAACTCCGTCACTCACAAACCCAAATCCACGCCATCTCCAACTACAACAAGCACTACAACGGGATGCACGATTTCCGCCACATGCATGACCGTGTTTGGTATTTATCGGTGCCCAAGTCGTTCTTTGACGATGCCGTTTCGGCAGGGCCTTTCGAGTTTATGGTGGCGATTGGCTTTAGCTTTGAATACGTGCTGACCAACCTGCTGTTTGTGCCGTTTATGTCTGGCGCGGCCTACAACGGCGACATGGGCACGGTGACGTTTGGCTTCTCGGCGCAATCGGACGAAGCCCGCCACATGACCTTGGGGCTGGAAGTCATCAAGTTCATTCTGGAGCAAGACCCCGCCAACTTGCCGATTGTGCAAAAGTGGATTGATAAGTGGTCTTGGCGCGGCATTCGGGTGCTGACGCTGGTCGCCATGATGATGGATTACATGCTGCCTAAGCGTGTGATGAGCTGGAAAGAATCGTGGGAAATCTACTTTGAACAAAACGCCGGTGCCTTGTTTAAAGATTTGGCCCGCTACGGCATTACCGTGCCGGAATGCGTGACCACGGCCACCAAAGAAAAAGACCATCTGTCGCACCAAGCGTGGTCCACCTTCTACCAATACGGCGCGGCGGCGGCTTTCCACACATGGATGCCGAGCCCAGACGAAATGGATTGGCTGTCTGCCAAGTATCCCGACACCTTCGACAAGCACTACCGCCCTCGTTTTGAGTACTGGCGCGAGCAAGAAGCCGCTGGCAACCGTTTCTACAACAAAACGCTGCCAATGCTGTGCCAAGTGTGCCAAATCCCCATGCTGTTTACCGAGCCAGACGACCCCACCAAGATTGCCTATCGGGAAACCCAGTACAAGGAAGACAAGTACCACTTCTGCTCCGACCACTGCCAACACATCTTTGAAGATGAGCCGGAGAAGTACGTTCAAGCGTGGTTGCCTGTCCATCAAATCTATCAGGGCAACTGCTTCCCCGAAGGCACCGACCCAACCGCCCCTGACTTTGACCCACTCGCCGCCGTTTTGCAGTGGTACCACATCGAGTTTGGCGCGGACAACTTGGCGTTTGAAGGCTCTGAGGACGAGAAAAACTTTGCGATGTGGCGCGGTATGGCCACCCAAAACAGCTAAGGAAACCGAGATGACCACACCCCAAGATTACCAAGGCATTCCCAAAGACACGGTGGACAAATTCCACGGCAACCAACTGCTGTATATCGGTTGGGAAGACCACCTGATGTTTTGTGCGCCGTTTGCCTTTCCGTTTCCCCCTGCCATGCGCTTTGGCGACATCGTCAGCCATGTGCTGCCCGCTGCCTTTGGCTACCACCCCGACTTTGCCAAGATTGATTGGCCTGCCGCGCAGTGGTTTAAGTCGGGCCAGCCGTTTAGCCCTGACTTTGACCGCTCGTTGGCCGAAAACGGCCTAGGGCATAAGGACGTGATTCGCTTCCGTACCCCAGGGCTGACCGGCATTAAGGGCTCGTTCAGCTAAGCCTGAAGAGGCGCAAAACAGCGGCAGACGGTATGCCTTCTCGGCTTCGCCTGCCGCTGCCGCCCTGTGTTTTTGCCCACGAAAAAGACGATGGCCTGCCCTGCCTGTGTGGTGCAGGGGTGTCGTTCTTTTCGTCGGCAGGAATTTTGATTTTGACTGGAAAACACGCATGACTTACCAACTGACCATCGAGCCCCTTGGCCAAACCCTCGACGTAGAAGAAGGGCAGACCATTTTGGATGCCTGTTTGCGCCAAGGTGTATGGCTGCCCCATGCCTGCTGCCACGGCCTGTGCGCCACCTGCAAAATCCAAGTCACCGATGGAGAAATTGAACACGGTGCGGCCAGCCCTTTTGCCTTGATGGACTTTGAGCGTGATGAAGGCAAGTGCCTTGCCTGCTGCGCCACGCTGCAATCGGACACTGTGATTGAAGCCGAAATTGACGAAGACCCCGATGCCGAGAACTTGCCCGTGCGGGATTACACCGCCACGGTCAGCCGCATCGAAGCCCTGACCCCGACCATCAAGGGGATTTACCTGACCTTGTCGGCGGGTGAACACCTCGCGTTTCAGGCAGGGCAATATATCAACGCCACCATTCCTGGGGTCGATACTCCCCGTGCCTTTTCCTTGGCCAATGCCCCACAGTCTGCCGAGCTGGAGCTCAATATCCGCTTAGTGCCGGGGGGGCAGGCCACGACGTGGCTACACGATACGCTGAAAGTCGGCGATACCCTTGCGCTCTCCGGTCCTTATGGGCGTTTTTTTGTTCGCAAGTCAGCCCAGCAGCCGCTGTTGTTTTTAGCCGGCGGCTCTGGGCTCTCTAGCCCCAAGTCAATGGTGATGGATGTGCTGGCCGAAGGCTGCACCCTCCCCATCACCTTGGTGCAGGGGGCACGTTGCCGTGCCGAGCTGTATGCCTTTGATGAACTGACTGCCTTGGCCGCCGCCCACCCTAACTTCACCTACCTGCCTGCTTTGTCTGCCGAGCCCGAAGATTCGGACTGGCAGGGGGCGAGAGGGCATGTGCATGAAGTGGCCAAAGCGCACTTTGACAGCGATTTCCGTGGACACAAAGCCTATCTGTGCGGCCCGCCGGTAATGATTGAAGCCTGTATCGCCACCCTGATGCAGGGGCGGCTTTTTGAGCGCGATATTTACACCGAGAAGTTCTTTAGCGCGGCAGATGCCCAGCAGGTGTGGAGTCCGCTGTTTAGAAATGTGTAGCCCAGCGTGGGGTATTGCACCCCACGCGGCTTAATTTAAGTTAAGTCGGAAAACGCGAAGCCGGCAGGCTCCGAATCGCTGTCAGCGTGGCTTGGATGTGCTGGGTAATCAGCTGGCGGGCGGTCTTAGTGTCCCGTTGCAGCGCGGCATTCAGCAAGGCTTCGTGCTCGGCGTGGACGTTGCGCGGCACGGGGGCATCAAACAGCACCAAGCGGCGGTAACGCTCCGACTGCTGGTACAGCATCGACAAGAAATGTCGTAGCCAGAGCGAGGGGCAGGCGGCCAAGAGGCTGTCGTGGAAGGCGCGGTTTTGGGTTTCCCATTCGTCAAAGCCAACATCGGCTTGCTCTAGGCGGGCTTCGACCAAGGTGAGGCGATGAAACGCCGCCACGGCTTCGCTTTCCCACGCATCGTCGCCGTGTTGCATGGACAGCAGCAAGGCTTCGGTTTCGAGCAGGGTGCGGACACGGGTGATGTCCTCAAAGTCATCCAGCGAAATCGGGGCAACCCGAAAGCCGCGCTGACCTTGCACTGTCACAAGGGCATCGGTCACCAGCAGCAACAAGGCCTCGCGCAGCGTGCCAGCACCAACCCGATACAGGGCTTTGAGGTGCTCCACCCGCAGCTTACTGCCTGGGGCATGTTTGCCGGTCACGATGTCTTGGCGCAGCTGCAAATACGCACTTTCCGCCAAGGTTTTGGGCGTGTCGTTGCTGGGGGACAGTGGGGCAGGATGGGGCGAAACGTCTTGGGACATAAGAGCTCTCGTGAAGCGCGGGGGGGGGCGGGATAAGAGCGGGCAATTTTACCCGCAACTGTGCAAAAAGCTCTCCCTTCATTGTGTGGCTTAATGGTATGTGTAAAGCATTAAATCATTAGATATTTGGCATTGTTAATGCGAAATATTATTACCTGTTTCCCCAAGTCAAACGTAAAGTGTGCCGCATGGAACGTCTTCAAGCCTTTAAATTCGAACTACAGCCCAACGGCGAGCAAGCGCAGCAAATGCGCCGCTTCGCGGGGTCGTGCCGGTTCGTGTTTAACAAAGCTTTGGCGTTGCAGCAAACACGGCACGAACAAGGCGAAAAGAAATTGAGCTATGCCGGTTTGTGCAAAGCACTGACCGAATGGAAGGCTCAGCCAGAAACGCTTTGGCTGAAAGAAACCGATTCGCAGCCCTTGCAACAAACCCTCAAAGACTTAGAGCGCGCCTACGTTAACTTTTTCGAGCAACGCACTGACTTCCCGCGCTTCAAGAAAAAAGGTACGGGCGACAGCTTTCGCTACCCCGACCCCAAGCAAATTAAACTCGACCAAGCCAATGGCCGCATCTTCTTGCCCAAGCTGGGCTGGCTACGCTACCGAAACTCGCGCGACGTGCTGGGCGAGCTGCGTAACGTGACGGTTACGCAATCCGGCGGCAAGTGGTTTGCGTCGATTCAGACGCGGAGAGAAGTTGTGCCAGAACA
>CALMOJ010000134.1 GCA_937871815.1 uncultured Neisseriales bacterium | reverse complement strand
GTCAAAAAACAGCTGTCCGTGTTTCAATGCGCTGACATGCATAGAAATTCCTTTATCTCTGCAAGATTTTAACATGCCCTCTTCTGCACACCATGCACCCCACCCCTTGCCTAGAACCTCACTCACACCTCAAAAAACAAATTCACAAAAAACTCCCGCGTTTTGGGGAAGGCCAGCACCGGTACGCCCGCAGCGGCTTCAATCTGCGCCAAAGTGGGGGCGACCGCTTCGGCACGCTCGCAGGCTAAGACAAACCACACGTTTAGCCGGTGGTCACGCAGGTAGTTATGCGCCACTTCGGGGAAGGCGTTAATCGCGGCGATGATGGCGGCTTGGCGGTCGGGTGGGGCTTCGCAGGCACACAGCACAAACCGCCCGCCGACCCGCTCAATCTGAAACAGCGGGCCAAAGCGGGTCAGAATGCCTTGGTCTAACAAAGCCTGTAATCGCGCTAGCAGCGTGGCTTCGTCCGTCCCCAGTTGGTGGGCGGCTTCGGCATAGGGGCGGGGGCAAATCGGAAAACCGCGCTGGAGCTGGTTCAAAATCGCACGGTCTAGGGCATCCAGCACCACAACAGGGGCGGTGGCGGGCGAGGCAGGCAAGGGTGAGGCAGACGAGGGCATGGCGAATCTCACAAAGCAGGCTGGGCAGCGTACTGCGCCCCGCGTTGGCGGTAGCAATGGGTGCTAAATAGCCGGTGGTGGGCATAGCCCTGCAAACCGCCTTCGACGGTCAGCTTCGCCGCTTGGGCAGAGACGGCCTCGGCATCGCGCCCATGCAGCATGGCAAACAGCGAATAAGCCCAGCCCGCACGGCGGGGGCGGCGGTAGCACAAGTTGACGGCGGATTGCTGCGCCAGCCACGCCCCTTTGGCATCGACCAGCGCGTCGGGCACATCCCAAACACACATGGCGTTGGCGCGGTAGCCCAAAGCCCGATGGCGCAAAACCACGCCAAATCGGCGCAACCAGCCTGCGGTTTGCCATGCCGCCAACCGTGCCAGCACATCGACTTCGTCGAGTCCGCAGGCCTGCCCCAAAGCCGCATAGGGGGCATGAACCAGCGGCAAGCCCGCTTCGAGTGCGGCAATCAAGCCCCAGTCTTGGGCGGTGAGGCTGGGCGGCACGGGCGGCTGGCACGCGGCGGGGGTGGGCAGCACCGCGGGGCGGGCGGTGGCCGTGCCGGTTAGCGAAAACCCCAAGTCGATGTGGTATTCGCGCACCAAAGGCAAATCCAGCAGGGGGCGGCGGGTGGTGTGGCGCAAGGTGTCGAGCACTGTGTCGAGCTGCGCACGGTGGCGGGCGGTCAGCACAAACCACAGGTTAAAGCGGTGACCGGCGCGGGCGTAGTTGTGGTTGACCTCGGGGTGCTGGTTGACCTGTGCGGCCACGGCCTCTAGCTGACGGGGTGGCACCGCCAGCGCGGCCAAGGTCGATACGCCTATCCGATTGGGGGCAAACACCGCCCCGATGCGGCTGATTTCGCCCTTGTCCAGCCCTGCCGCCAGCTGCGTCAACACCGTGGCTTCGGTGGTCTGGTGGGCGGCAGCAAGGTGGGCAAAGGGGTGCGGTAGCAGCGGAAAGTCGCGCTGCCAATCGTTGTAGAGGGCGAGGGTTTCAGCCATCGCTTACATGCCGACCCGATGGGCGCGTGAGGTAAAGAAGATGCCGCTCGGGTTGTCGGCGGGCAGGGTGGCGAGGCGGGCAAAGGTGGTGGTGTCGTAGACCTCAATCCGGTTGTCGTCACGGCAAGACAGCCAGACGGCTTCGCCCTTGGGGGTGAACTCCATATGCAGCACGCCTTTGCAGGGCTTAAAGGTGTGGCGAATTTGGCGGCTGGGGGTGTCGATGACTTGTACCGTGTCGTTATTCGGAAAGGCAAAGTTGACCCACACTTGGCGACCATCGGGACGCGCCATCACAAACACCGGTTGCCCCGCCACGGCCACGCGTCCTTGCTCGCGCCACCCTTGTTGCACACCGGCAATCAGCACCTCGTGCCGCCCAATGGCCGGCAACCATGCCTCGCCTTGCGCCATGGCCCAGCCGCGCAAATGCGGCATTTTATACACGGGGAGCTTGGTTTCGCCGCGTCCGTAGCCCGCCAAAATTTTGCGGATGCTGGGGGTGGGTGCCCACATGTCCAACAAAGCCAAGCCGTCTTCGCCATACAGTCCGGCCACGTACCAGCGGCCATCCGGCGTAACGAGGGCATCGTAAGGCTCGCGTCCGGCGGCATAGGTTTTTACCACCGGCTGCTGCGGCTGGCGGGCATCAATCACCCAGATTTCGCCGCTTTCAAACAGGCTGGCGGCAAAGTGTTGGTTGGGTAAATCCACCAAACCCACCACTTTGGACACCCGCCCATCCGCCCCCACGGCTGGAATGTCGGCAAGCGGGGCGAGGGTGGTGGCATCGAATAAACGCACACCCCCTGGTTGATAGTTTTGGGCGGCCACGATGCGCCCATCTTGGCTAATCGCCCCACCAATGGCATTGCCTGCTTGGACGATGCGATGGGTGAGCGTGGCGGTCAGCAGGTCGATACGCGACAAGCCCCCATCCCGCCCAAACACATAGGCAAAACGGGCATCCCGCGAGAACACCACCGAGGCGTGGGACAAATCCCCCAGCCCTGCCACGGTGGCAAGGTGGCGTTGCGTGCTGGTGTCCACAATTTGGACACGGCCAGCGGCACGTTCAATCACCACGCCCAAATCCCCCGTGCCGCGCAGGGTGGGGGCGGTGGCGCAGGCAGCAAGGGTGAGCGTAGCAAGGCAGGCAAGGAGAAATCGGCGCATGGTGGGGGCTTTGGGCGGGAGTCAAAGAAGAAGCATGAGGGGGTGTAGTAAGCTTGTCTATCCCACCCATCACCTTGGTCTAGGCGGGACGGTTTGGGGTGCGGCGAGGCTTATCACCGGAGCGAAGAAGGTAAAGCAAAAAAATCAAGGCCGTCCCCCCGCACGCGGCAAGGCCGACAGGGCACGGTCACTTTGCAGCAGGTCAATCAGCCAGCGGGCTTCGTCCTCTGAGATAAATGGCTGCCACGGCGGCATGGCCGTTCCCAAGCGACCGTATAACAGCGTCGCGACCAAGCCTTCTGCAGGCTTGTCGGCCAATGCCGCAGCGGTCAGCGGGCTACCGAGCCCCCCCGCCAGCGTCATGCCGTGACACGCGCCGCAGTCGTCCCGCAGCCAATGCAGCAAGACGGCGCGGCGTTCGGAGCTGGGCTCGACGGGCGGCGCTGCATGGCACAGCGTGGCCAGCAACAGCCCGCTGCCCAAGAGCATCATCCATTGTTCCCTGCGTCCCATTACAGCGACAGAATCCACTTCACCAGCGACTTCGCTTCGGCTTCGGTCACGGTGTTGGCGGGCATCGGAATCGCACCCCATTTGCCGCTGCTGCCTTTGAGGATGCTGGCTTCTAGCGCGGCTTCTGCGCCTTTGCCTTTGTATTTAGCGGCGACTTCTTTGTAACCGGGGCCGACCATTTTTTTATCGACGGTGTGGCAGGCCATGCAGTTTTTGGCTTTGGCCAAATCAGCATTGGCCCACGCGCTGCCAGCGCCGAGCAGGGCAACGGTGGCGACGGCGGCCAGTGTCAGAGTGCGTTTCATGGTAAATCTCCTTGTCGAGGGGTGCCGAAAATGCCCCCAAGCGGGGGCATCGTGAGTCAACTTCAAAGTACGGTGTGTTTAATACACGTCGTGCTGGGTGTTATACACGTTGAACTTACCGGTTGGGGTAATCAGACGGGGGTCGGTAATGACCGCCTTCAGCTTACGGGTTTTGTCATCAATGACCACCAGCGCAGATTGCTTGTTTTTCGCGCTCCACACCGAGAACCAGATTTCGTCACCGGCTTTGTTGTATTCGCCTTGCACCACGCGTTTTGCGCCGTCGTCTTTCAGGCTCGCCCATTCGCCAATCGGCAACACTTGGTAGCCTTTTTCGAGGGCGTTAATGTCAAACACGGCAATGCTTTGGCTCAACTTGGCATCAGGGTTGAGCGGGGTATCGACCCACAGGTTTTTAGACTTGGGATGGGTCTTGATAAACAAAGAACCGCCGCCTTGCCCCTTGATGCTATCGACTACTTTCCATGCTTGGGCTTTGTGCTTCACAGGGTCGGTACCGATGATGGAGATGGTTTCATCGCCAAGGTGAGAAGTCGCCCACACGGGGCCAAACTTAGGATGGACAAAGTTTGCGCCACGCCCTGGGTGCGGGGTTTTGCCGACTTCAATCAGGGCGGTGAGTTTGTCTTCTTTGGTATCGACCACGGCCACTTTGTTAGAGGCATTGGCGGCCACCATAAAGTAGCGTCCGGTGCTGTCAAAGCCGCCATCGTGCAGGAACTTGGCCGAATCAAT
>CALMOJ010000133.1 GCA_937871815.1 uncultured Neisseriales bacterium | reverse complement strand
GCGCTGCAGCAGAGAGGCGAAATATACGCACCCCAACAAAACTCGTCAACACTAAACACAAAGAAAATCGCACTAATATCGTAAGTGCCTGTTTTAAAAAGGCACAAATAACAAAAAATCTAATCAATTATTGCTTTTGTCGCTGCCACCAGAAAACAAAACCAAGATTGTTTTTCAATCTTTCTCGTTCAAAACACCCCATTCCCCCTATTGCTACTCACTCAAACCCGAAAAACCATTTTATTCCTTTATAAAGGAATAAAAATCGTGCCTATAAAAATTGGGGCACACGCGCCCCATCATCCCGATTACCATACCGTCCCTGCGCAGGGTGAGACCGAACCCGATGCGCCCATTTCTTTTCGACTGTTTTCGAAAGTAGCTATGCACCCTACCCTCCCTCCCGTTCGGCGGGCACTCGTTGTTTTATCCGGCGGACAAGACTCCACCACCTGCCTGTATTGGGCACTCGCCCAATTCGACCACGTCGAGGCCGTCACCTTTGATTACGGCCAACGCCACCGCGTTGAATTGGAAGCCGCACGCCACATTGCAGCGCAAGCAGGCGTGCCGCACACCCTTTTACCCATCGACACCTTTGCCGCACTCGGTGGCAATGCCCTGATGGATAGCAGCATGACTCTGAGCGGGCAAGACAGCAGCGACAGCCCCACCACCACCCACTCGCCCCCCAATACCTTTGTACCAGGACGCAACCTTATTTTTCTGACCTTTGCCGCAGCCTTGGCTTGGCAACGGGGAATCGAGCACATCGTAACGGGAGTCGCGCAAACCGACTATTCAGGCTATCCAGACTGTCGCGAAAACACCTTAAAAGCCTTAGAGCTGGCATTGCGCCTTGGGATTGAGTCGCGCTTTACTCTCCACACCCCACTGATGTTTATGAGCAAAGCCGATACGGTACGGTTGGCGCAGCAGGTTGGTGCGTTTGAGGCTCTGGCCTTCAGCCACACTTGCTATGCAGGCGAGGTACCGCCTTGTGGCCAATGTGCTGCCTGTGAGCTCCGCGCCAAAGGCTTTGCCGAAGCGAGTATCCCAGACCCCTTGATTGCCCGTACCCAAGCGGAGCGCACCACATGAATCGCATTTTGACGCTCTCTGGTGCAGGGTTCGAAGCCGCCCGCAGTCTTGCAGCAAGCACTGCCCCCCACACACAGGGGCTGCACGGCCACAGCTTCCGCCTTTCTGTTCGCCACCCCCATCTGGCACTCGCTACCCTGCGGGAAGCCGTGCACACCGCTGTCGCCCCTTTCGACTACCGCCATCTCAACCAAGCCCTTGCCAATCCTGACAACGCAACCCTGATTGCCGCACTGGCCGACCGCCTGCCCGAGGGATGCCAGCTCAAGCTGAATGCCGCACCAGGCGAAGCCATTTTGCGCACCGAACAGGGCGAGCACCTCACCGTCTTTTCTACAGCATTCGAAGCCGCCCACCAGCTCCCCCATGTGCCAGCAGGGCATCAGTGTGGTCGGCTACATGGGCACGGCTTTGGTGTCACCTTGTTAGCCCGCGCCACCACCTCGGTCAGCGCACTCCGCACAGCTTGGCAGCCGCTGTTTACGCTGCTTAACCATAGCTACCTCAACCAACATGCTGGCCTAGAAAATCCCACCAGCGAAGTTCTGGCCGCATGGCTGTGGCACCGCCTCCGCGACACACTGCCCGACTTAGCCGGTGTCACTGTGCGCGAAACAGCCAGCGCGGGCAGCCATTTCAACGGACAGAACTTCCGCATCTGGAAAACCCAACGGTTTGAAGCCGCCACCCCATTTGACGACCAAGGCCGCTACACCGGCCACAGCTACGCCCTCAGCCTGCATCTTGCGGGTGATTTAGATGAAGTCATGGGCTGGGTCTTGGACTTTGGGGATGTCAAAGCCCGCTTTAAGCCGTTTTACGCTGCCCTCGACCACCACGCCTTGGACACCGTAGCTGGCATGGGCACGCCAGACTGTGCCGGTATCGCCACTTGGGCGTTGGCGCAGCTTGCTCCCTCCACCCCCAGCTTGGTGCGTGCCGATGTCTATCAAAATGACCTTGATGGCGCACTGGTCTGGCGAGGTGCCGCATGACCTACACCGTCAAAGAGCTGTTCTACTCCCTTCAAGGTGAAGGACAACACGCGGGGCGACCTGCTGTATTCTGCCGTTTTTCCGGCTGCAATTTGTGGAGTGGCCGCGAGCAAGACCGTACCACCGCAGCGTGTCGATTTTGTGACACCGATTTTGTCGGCACAGGACCGGATGGCGGCAAGTTCACCACCCCCGAGGCACTGGCGGCGCGTATCGCCGCACTCTGGCCGAGTGGGCAAGGCGGCACACCCTACGTAGTCTGCACCGGTGGCGAGCCACTCTTGCAGCTCGACAGCCCCCTTATCGCGGCCCTCCATGCCCAAGGCTTTGAAGTCGCCGTCGAAACCAATGGCACGCTACCTGCCCCCGCTGGCATCGACTGGCTCTGCGTCAGCCCCAAAGGCCGTGCGCCACTGGCACTCACCCAAGGCAACGAACTCAAGCTGGTCTATCCGCAGACCGATTGCCCACCGGAACCCCTTGCCGCCTTGGCCTTTGACCACCATTACTTGCAAGCCCTCGACGACCCCAACGCCCCGACCCATCTACAGGCAGCAGTGGCCTATTGCCTTGCCCATCCCCAGTGGAAGCTCTCTCTGCAAACCCACAAATGGCTCGCCATTCGGTAAACATCACAGAGCCATGCCACACGCCATATCAGCAGAACTTTCCACCCCTAATCAGTTTTTGTGATTGGTGCTGCGGCTAACTTATTATTACCATTCCGTTTTTGCTTACCTAACGGCGGTTCAGTTGCTGCAGCTAGGTGGGTTCAAGTGTTTTGAGACAGGTCGTCCACACAGACGGCTTGTGCTGCACCATGTTGTTTCTTCCTCGTGTTAACTCCCGAAAGCTCACGCTAACGGGAGTTTTTTTTGCGCAAACGGCTTGGCAAACAGAGCGGCTACACCATGCATAGCTTTTAGCTGCACCCTTTTTGCGGGGAAATTCCCCCTCCTGCCCTTCCCATTTATACCCTCACAAGCCCATCGAAACGGGCATCCTTCCATAACGCTAGCCATGCGTAATGCACTACTTGCCGAGGCTTATATGGGGCAGATTACATGTATGTGAGCTTTCCCATTTCGGACAGCAAATCCTCGCGCAAAAAGACGTGCCAATTTTAGCCGACCCCACCACCACTGCCGTGATACGCACCGACGGCGAAGGGCTGGCGGAGAACCTCTACCGCCTCGTGGGGGAAGGGATGCACGGCACAGAGTCCGTCCCGCCTCCCACCCCCTTGCCCTTGGGACGGCAGCGCATCGGCGGCCATGATTTTGAATTTATCGCCGTCACCGGCCACACCCCCGCCGACATCGCCGTATTCGACCGCAGCACCGACGTGCTGTATGCCATCGACCAAGTGCTTAACCAGCGCACCCCCACCCTGCCCCGCGCCTCGATTCCGGCATGGCTGACCGCGCTGGATACCCTTGCCGCCCTGCCATTCAAGGTGCTGGTGTCAGGACATGGCCTCCCCACCCCTGATGCCGCGCCGATTGCCGCCACGCGGGATTCTCTTGTCTGGTTGGATGACACCCTGCGCCACGCCGCCGAGCAGGGTTTATCGCCCAACGAAGTCATGGCCTTGCCGCTGCCCGACCGCTTTGCCCACTGGGCAGAAGCCCGCGACGAATGGCGGCGCAGCGTCGGGTTTTTGTATGCCCAATACGAACGCGCCGCCTTGCC
>CALMOJ010000132.1 GCA_937871815.1 uncultured Neisseriales bacterium | reverse complement strand
GCCACCGTCACCGACAAAATGGCTGCCAAGGCTGCCACAGAAGCCGTAGATGGCGGACAAGCCGTGGGAAAAACGGTCGAAGCCATGAAGAGCATCGCCGGCAAAATCGGCATCATTGACGACATCGCCTACCAAACCAATCTGCTGGCGCTGAACGCCGCGATTGAAGCTGCGCGTGCCGGCGACCACGGCAAGGGCTTTGCGGTGGTCGCGGCTGAAGTGCGCAAGCTGGCCGAGCGCAGCCAAGTCGCCGCCCAAGAAATTGGCGCATTGGCCACCGCGTCGGTGCAACAAGCTGAGCACGCGGGGGTCTTGCTGTCTGAAATTGTCCCGTCGATTAAAAAGACTTCGGACTTGGTGCAAGAGATTGCGGCCTCATCCAACGAGCAATCTTCTGGCGTGGGGCAAATCAACGGGGCGATGGGGCAGCTTAACCAAGCCACCCAGCAAAATGCCTCAGCTTCGGAACAACTGGCCGCCACGGCAGAGGAAATGGGCGCACAAGCCGAGCAGCTTCAGCAGACTATGACCTTTTTCCACTTTGGTAACAAAGCCGGTCATGTTGCCAGCCATAAGACTGTCCTACGCAGTCAGCCCAAGCAAAGCCAGCCGGTGACCAGCGCACGCCCTACCAACAAGCCCCCCGCTGCTGGAAATAAGCCCTTCCCTACTCGTCACACCGCAGCGGTGCATTCTGCTGTGGATGAAAGTGATTTTGAGCGGTTTTAAACGGGGTTTAACCCTGCTTTAATCTCGGCTATACCCCGTAAAAAGCCCGCTCTCCTTGTCGAGAAGCGGGCTTTTTTACGGGGTGGCTGCTAGGCCATTAGCGGTGTCGCCGCGTCGATGCTTTGGTTTTTACCTTGGTGGGGCGGGCATGGCGTTTGGCGGCGGGGGTATGCCGTGACCGCTGTGAAGCCGCGACAGGGCGGCGCGAGGCTTGGTGAGATGCGGTGGGGCGGCTGGCTTTTTTGACCGCTACGGGGGCGTGCTTGCCGTGCTGACCACGAGGGGCGTGTATCACCTTTTGCCGTGTCGTTTGGCGCGGAGTCGCTTTTTTGTGCCCTGCCTTGTGGGTGAGGGCGGCATGGCCACGGGTCGTGATGCGGCTACGTTTGGACGATTTAAGGTGTTTGCTTGGCTGTGCATGGACTCGTTTTGCTTTGCTGCTAGACCGTGCGACGTGGCGGGGGCGGGCGGTGGCTTTTTTGGCGGCGTGAGGGGCAGCGGTATGGGGAGCTGGGGTGGGCTTGGCTTTTCCTTTTGCCCCCCGTGCCATTACGGGGGGGGCATCACCAGGCAGCGGCATATCATCTGCTGCTTGGCTGGTCACCAGAAAAAAGGAAAATACGGCAGTTAGTACAATTTTCAGCATCGGTTTCGCTCAGGTTAAAGGGAAAGAGGCAGGTTTGATCCGTGTGAGTCGCCCACCCACAAAAACACCAAGCCCCCGTCAGCGAACGAGGGCAAGCAGGCGAGAGAGGGGCGGCTAAATCTCACCCCAGCAGCAACAGGGTTACCGCCATGCCCCCCAAAAAAAGGGGTGGGCGACATCGAGTGCAGCGAGTTAAAACAAGCTGCCTCCTGCCTGTTTGACTTCGCGCAGTGCCTCGGCCACATCTTGCACCAGCTCTTCGGCTTCTTTCGAATTGTAGCCTAGATAGGTGGCGGCCTGACGGCCACACCACGTCCATTCAGGGTCTTCGATTTCGCCTAGTGCGTGTCGTGCAGCTGCCGCTGCAAAAAAGCCCATCGCCGCAAGGGTGCGGATATGGGGGGGCATGGTGCCGCCGCCTTCACCAAACAACACGGCATCGTGCTGGTGGCGAATCGCCAAGACGATTTCGTCGGGCATTTTCCAGTGCAGCGCAATCAAGCCTCCGACCAAGGCGTGGTTGGTGTCGTAGCGTTGATATTCGACGTGGGTGGAGGGGACGTTTTGGGTAATAGCCTCTTGCAGCATGTCTTGATAGTCGCTGTGGTGAATCATCAGCAAGGGGATGCCGCAATCACGGAACAAGCCAAATAAATAGGCATCGTCTTCGGTATGGCCTGGGATTTTGTGCGAAACCAAGCGGGCGGCTTCGGCGGTGGCGCGTGAAAGCTGCCAAAACCGTTCGGCAAACGCATGGGGCAGCTCGGGGAAAGCCGACGGTGCTGCCACGGCAGAGGCAATGCTGAGCACACGTTGCACGCCCAGTCGGGTGACGGCTTGGAGGGGGTCACGCAGGGAAACTTGGCGGCTTTCGGTCACGCTGTTTGCTTTGCGTAGCACCATGCCAAATAGGGCGGGGTCTGCCGCAATCAGGGCGGCCACATTACGCAAATCAAGGTCAGACTGCCCCAGCATAGAAAACAGCTCGGTCAAAATTTCGGGGCAGGAAGGCAGCACCATGTCGGTGTGTTCAATTAGTTCAGCGTCAAGCTGCATGGCGGTCTCTGGTGGGGGTGCGTCAGTGCCGAAACGGGCAAAAAACCAAGCAAAAAACAAGCAGGCGAGGCGGCTTAAACAGGCATTGTGCCTTGGTTTTTAAAAGACGGGATTATCGGTAAGCCCACCCTAAATCGTCAATGGAATTTGCCTTGCAGCAAGGGCGGCAAGGCTCTAGCATGGGGCTTTCCTTTGTCGAGAGAGATAGCAGACTATGCGGGGTGTTTTGTTGAGTGTGTTGGGTGGGTTGGCCTGTTTGCCCACATGGACCCAAGCAGCTTCGTGCCGCGAGGTGGTCGAGAAACTAAATCAGCAGTTAGCCACACCGGTCGAAGTCGCCGCGTTGGCTGAAACCTTGGCCACGCTGGGCAAAACCGGTGCGTTGCCCCCGCGTTTTGTGACCAAGCGTGAAGCCAAATCGGCGGGCTGGTCGCCTGGCACACCGTTCCAGCGTATACCCGACTTGGTGGGTAAAAGTATGGGCGGCGACCGCTTTGGTAATCACGAACGCCGCTTGCCGGCCGGTGACTGGCGCGAAGCTGACCTTGATTACCGTGGCGGCAAGCGCAACGCTAAGCGGCTGCTATTCTCCTCCCAACACCGTTTTGTCACCGTTGACCATTATCAAACGTTTACTGAGGTCGCCCCATGTCAGTGAAATGCGAACTTAAAGCCGTGCAATCGCTCGCCGATTTTTACGAACAAATCGCCATTGGCCTCATGTTGCCCAGCCACTTTGGGCGCAACCTTGACGCACTACAAGATTGCCTGAGCAATGATGTGGCCGGTCCGGTGGAGATCTTTTGGTTTAACGCCACCACGGCACGTCAAGATGTGGGCGAGGATACGTTTGACACGCTGACCGAGGTGCTGCGTGGTGTAATGGAAGAGCGGGACGATTTTCAGGTGTGGCTGGGCTTGGGTTAAACCGCACCGTGTGAGAACAGGCCAAATGGGGCAACAAGACGGGAGCATACCCCGCACCGTTGCCCCATTTGGCGTATTTAGCTTGCCGGTTTAGTCCAACTCGCGCACTTCAAAATCATGGGTAATATCGGCGGTTTTGCCCAACATAATCGAGGCGGAGCAGTATTTTTCGGCGGAAAGCTTAATCGCCCGCTCCACATGGTCGGGCTTGACCCCGCGCCCTGTCACCACAAAGTGAAAGTGGATGCGGGTAAACACTTTGGGCTCGGTGTCGGCGCGTTCAGCATCGATGTCCACCCAGCAATCCCGCACGTCTTGGCGGGATTTTTTTAGGATGGCCAACACGTCGTAGCTGGTGCAGCCTGCGGTGCCAGCCAAGACCAGCTCCATCGGACGCGGCCCCAAATTGCGCCCCCCACCTTCGGGTGCGCCGTCCATCACCACGGCGTGACCGCTGCCGGTTTCGGCCATAAAGCACACGCCATCAATCCATTTCAGTTTTGCTTTCATTCGCTGCCCTTTGCTTGTTCTTGAGTTGCCCCCCACGGGGAGCGGGCTAGGATACCGATTGTGCTGCTGGCAAGCCACCGCGTGTGGGGGGCTTG
>CALMOJ010000131.1 GCA_937871815.1 uncultured Neisseriales bacterium | reverse complement strand
AAGTCCTTTATCCAGCTAGCCTTAGAAAGTACCGACCAGCGCATCCGCCAAGACAAACCCGTCTCGGTCGGCTTTTTGCTAGCCACCCTACTCTGGCAACACGTCCATAAAGCGTGGCAACGCCGCCTTGACCACGGCGACAAGCCCATCCCCGCGCTATTTGATGCAATGGATGACGTAGAACGCCTGCAAGACGAACAATTTGCCATTCCCCGCCGTTACTCGGCCACCATGCGCGAAATTTGGGTTTTGCAGCCGCGCTTCGAACAGCGCATTGGCTCACGCCCTTACCGCCTGCTAGAGCAACCCCGCTTCCGTGCCGGCTACGACTTTTTGGCACTCCGCGCCGCCGTAGGCGAAGTACCACAAAGCTTGGTTGATTGGTGGACGGACTTCCAAGATGCCCCCGAGAGCAAACGCCAAGCCCTCCTGACCCAAGCCCGCGAAGCCGATGACCGCCCGCCCCTCGCCAAAAAACGGCGGCGGCGCAGAAAACCAGCAGGCAGCGCAGGGGACGGCGAATAATGACCCAAGTGTTTGTCGCCTTGGGTAGTAATCTCGCGCAACCGATGGCGCAAATTGAGGCCGCTTATCGCGCCCTCAAAGCCCTCCCCCAGACAGACTGGGTGGCCAGCTCCAGCCTTTACCGCACGGCACCGGTGGGCTATGCCAACCAGCCGGACTTTATCAATGCGGTCGTCGAACTCGACACCCAGCTTGCGCCCCATGCCTTGCTGACGGCATTGCAGCACATCGAATACACCCAAGGGCGCGCCCGCACCTTTGCAAATGCGCCCCGTACCTTGGACCTCGACCTGCTGTGGTACGGCAACCAAACCGTGCAAGATCCCGTCCTCACCCTCCCCCACCCCAGAATGCACGAGCGTGCTTTTGTGCTCGCCCCCCTTGCCGAACTCGCCCCCACACTTGACCTGCAGGGTCATGGGCAGGTAGAAGCCTGTCTGGCACGGTGCGTAGGGCAAGATATTGTGCGCTTGCCAGCGGCTGTGTAATCTAGCCCGTCCCCTTTTTAACCCTCATGATGCGCCACGAGGAAACACCCCGATGAAAATCACCGTCAACACGCTGCTTAAGCAAGCTCACGAAGGCAATAAGCTCACCATGCTGACTTGCTACGATGCCAGTTTTGCCACCTTGCTAGACGATGCCGGTGTAGACATGCTGCTGGTCGGGGACTCGCTGGGTATGGTAATGAACGGCACAGACTCCACCTTGCCGGTCACCCTAGACGAAATGGCCTACCACATCCGTGCCGTCGCACGCGGGTCACGCAATGCACTGATTGTCGGGGACATGCCCTTTGGTAGCTACCAAGAAAGCCCGCAGCAAGCCTTTGCCAGTGCCGCCAAATTGATGCAAGCAGGGGCGCATATGGTCAAGCTCGAAGGCGGCGCGTTTATGGCCGAAACCACCCGTTTTCTGGTGGAGCGCGGCGTGCCCGTCTGTGCCCACATCGGACTGACCCCCCAGTTTGTGAACACCTTTGGCGGCTACCGCGTGCAGGGCAAAACCGATGATGCAGCCGAGCGCATCCTTGCCGATGCCCATGCCTTGGCCGATGCGGGCGCAAGCTTGGTGCTGATGGAGTGTGTCCCTGCCGCTTTGGGCAAAACCATCACCCAATCCATCGCCGTGCCCACCATTGGTATTGGTGCAGGCGTGCATACCTCGGGACAAGTGCTGGTGCTTTATGATGTGCTAGGGGTTTACCCAGGCAAAAAAGCCCGCTTTGTCAAAAACTTCATGACCGAAGCGGGCAGTATTCCTGGTGCCATCAAAGCCTATCTTGCTGCCGTCAAAGCGGGCACCTTCCCCGCCGAAGAACATTCGTTTTAACCCTGCCCAATCAGGACGCTTGCCCCATGCAAATCTTACGCACCATTGCCGATGTTCGCGCTTGGCGAAAAACCGCCGGACGACTGGCGTTTGTCCCCACCATGGGCAATCTGCACGAAGGACATTTGGCACTGGTCACCGAAGCCCGTCGCCATAGCGAGGCCGTGATTGTCAGCATCTTCGTTAACCGCCTGCAGTTTGGGCAGGGCGAAGACTTCGACAGCTATCCCCGCACCTTTGAAGCCGATTGCGCCAAGCTAGAAGCCGCGCAGGTCGATGCCCTGTTTTTGCCTGACGAGCGGGCACTTTACCCCCGCATTCGCCAAGACTTCAACGTAGAGCCGCCGCACCTGCAAAACGAGCTCTGCGGCGCGTTCCGCCCAGGGCATTTTCGGGGCGTGGCGACCGTCGTCACCAAGCTGTTCAATATCGTTCAGCCGGACGTAGCCTGCTTCGGCAAAAAAGACTACCAACAGCTTGCCGTGCTGCGGGGCATGGTGGCTGACCTCAACATGCCGATTGACATCGTCCCCGTCGACACCGGACGCGCTGCCGATGGCTTGGCGTTGTCCTCCCGCAATGGCTACCTCTCGGCAGAAGAACGCGCCGAAGCCCCCCGCCTTTATCGCCAGCTCAGCCTTATCCGCGATGCCCTGCAAGCGGGCAGCAACGATTATGCGGGGCTAGAGGCCGTCGCTCACGCGGACTTGACCGCCCACGGCTGGCAAGTTGATTATGTCGAGATTCGTGCCGCTGACACGCTTGAGATTGCCCATGCCGGTGAACGCCATATCGTGATTTTGGCCGCCGCCCGACTCGGCAAAACACGTCTTATCGACAATATCGACGTAATGCGCTAAAACCCCCTCATCGCTTCCCCTGCCCGTCCTCCCCATCCCTCTCTATACCAAGGGTTCAGGAAAACACCGACAGCAGGGGGTCACTTTTTTGGCAGGCTGCACACACGGCACCGTGTGTCCTTGCGCCATGCCTGATTTTTCTCTATCACAAGGATACTTTTGCCATGCAACGCATGATGCTCAAATCCAAGATTCACCGCGTTACCACCACCCAATGCGAACTGCACTACGAAGGCTCGTGCGCCATTGACGAAAATCTCTTAGAAGCAGCCGATATTCGTGAGTACGAGCAAATCGACATTTGGAACGTGAATAACGGCGAACGCTTCACGACTTACGCCATTCGGGGCGAACGCGGGAGCGGCATTATCTCGGTGAATGGCTCTGCCGCTCGCCGCGCAGCCCAAGGCGATATTTTGATTATCGCCACCTTTGCCGCCATGGATGATGCCGAAGCCGCCCGTTATGAGCCCAAGCTGGTCTATGTCAACGACGACAACACCATCAAGGCGATTGGCGGTAGCATCGCCGTTCAACCTGCCCCCTGAGCATGAGGGGCCGCTTGGCGGCAACGCAAAAAAATATCCCACAAGGCCATACGCCGAGGTGGGATATTTTTTTGCCGATTTTGGTAGCGAGTCGGTACGGGTTACAGTGGCTTTTGAATCACCAGCCACATGTTATCGCTGGTCGGTAGGCGGTCAGCAAAGCTAAACTTGGCGATATGAAAACCCACCTGCTGGCACATCTGGACCAAGCTATCAGGCGTAAAGTAATTGACGTGGTCAGGCAGCCGAAACCCGCACCACTCCTTGCCGCGTACCATCCGATTGACCGAGCCAAAGTTAGGCACTTTGATAATGCAGTGCCCCCCAGGCAACAAGGTGCGAAACACCCCCGCCAGCAAGAGCTTAGGGGCGATTTCATGCTCTAAAAACGCGCTCAGTAACACCCCTGAAAAAAGGTTGGCAGGGAACTGCTTCAGCCCACTGACCGCCGCATCGTGGACAATCCGCCCCCCGCGTGGTGCAACTTTCTCCGTAGCCTTTTGTGCCAAGACCCGCGAAATTTCAATCCCGTGCGGAATATGATGCGCCACCAGCCCCTCCAACGCCCCACCCCCGCCACAGCCAATATCTAGAACATTGCCAGCCATCACAAACCGGCGCACAAGGTAAGGCAGCTTGTCGCGCTTCAGCCAGCGATGACGGACTATTTTGAGCTGCTGGCTGAGGAACTGCTGAATCGGGGCTTTAGCCACCCGCCGCTGGGTTTGAGAAGCGGAAGTTTTTTCCCAAGCAAACTCGTCCACCAGCCGTTCATAAACGGGGGCAGTTTCTAGATACACAAACCCACACCCACGGCAGGCTTTAATCGGCCATTGCACATTCCCAAAAGGGGTCACAGGGGCGGCGGCGTTGTCTTCGCCACAGCTAGGACAGGGACGGTGAACCAAATTGCTCATGGTAGCAGTCTCGAAAAAACAAAGGGGTTAGAGGGCAAAAAGCGTTAGAGCCTGTTTACGTGCTAGCGAACGACGGGTCAGCCAAGGCGAAATTCGCAAAAAAACGCCGTTGAACTTGAATCTACACACCTATTTTTGTGAATTTCAATGCAGGCTCACCCGAGTCTCACAGCTCATAAGCAGGCTCTTAACGCGGAATGCTCACCGCGTGTTCATCGTAATCGCCCCGCTCTGCCCCACGGTGGCATGCCATGCAGTTTGCAACGCTGCCAATCGCTTTGCGCTTATACACCGAAGGGCTGACCTCATCATGCTTACGGACAAACCAAGCGGTTTCAGAAATACGTATCACACCGGCATCACGCCCCCCCTCTCGGGCAACTTTGCTTTGGAAGCGACCCGTTGCGCGGTCAGCGGCATGCAGGGTCAAAAACTGGGTAATTTCCTTCGCAGTAGCGGCATCCATGCTGGCGTTGCTGCCAAAGTGCTTGTTCAGTCCGCCCATCATCTTTTGCCAGCCCGAGGCCATCAATAAGCCTGGGGGGTAGGCCATATGGCAAGAGGCGCACTCTTCTTTGTACGCTTTATTGGGCGGGGTCAGTAGCAAGCGGCTGCCGCCTTCGCCGTGCTCACCGGCTACGCTAGGCAAAGCGCAAAGCATCAGCGCGGAGAGGACAAGGCGGGGTAGCCAGCAGTGTTTCATATCAGTACCTTTAAACATATATAATCAATTGGTTATGCGTTAACGCACGGATAGCAGCCACGCCAAATAATCGGCTTTTTCTTGGGGTGTGCATTCGCGGCTGAAGACATCATCGCAATTACGGCGAAACCATTTGTCCACTTTTTTGGGGTCGGTTAAGCGGCGAGGGTTGGCAATAGGCGCAAGCGGATTAATTTCCCGAAAGGCCAGCGTCATCCCCATCGCTTTGGGGTCTTTGGTATGGCAAGTGGCACAACTGATGGCCTTGCCATTTTTTTGGACTTCGCGAAAATACAGGGCTTTGCCGGCTTCGGCAGAAGCTTTGCCGCCTGCGGCTTGGGCATAGGTTGCAGCCATCTCGGCAGGAGTTTCGGCGTGGGTAGGCAAACCAAGTAGCCCCACACAGAGGGCAAAAAGGGTATGAGCGTAACGCATGGTAATTTCCTTGAGGACAGACACCCCCTGTCCGCAGTCAAACGGGAAGGGGGCAAGGGTCCAACAGCAGATTAGGGAGTCGGAGCGGAGGGGGCTTTGGTAGCAGATGTCGCGATGGCTGGACGAGGAGGCGGTGCGGCGGGGGCGGGCTGCCCAAATAACATCGACAGGGCAAAACGGCGGCGGGCGATAAAGACAAAGGCAATGTGCGCCAACACCAGTAGCAAGGTGGCATTGGCGGTGGCTTCGTGAACGTCTTTGGCCACTTCATCCAACGGAGCCGCACCGGCCATCAAGGCAGCCAAACCTTCGCGAGTGTCCATTCGGCGCCCATCGCTGTCAGCATGGGCGGCGGGCACCAGTGCCGTGGCGGCCACACCCAAGACACGGGCGTTATCCACCAGCATCAGCCCTGTCACGCTGCACACCAAAAAAGAGGACAGCGTGCTGGCAATCAACAGACTGCTAATTCCTCGACTGGGGTTGTTTTTAAAGCCTTGCAGCTTAGGCAACAAAGAGGGAAAGCCCTTTGTGCCTGTCACCCAAACCAGTAAGCGCACGGCAAAAGCCAACACACCGAGATAGCCTAGCCAAACATGGAGAAGCTCGCCTTCTTCACCCGTCAGATAAGCGGCAAGGCAGCTGCCAGCCAAGAGCCAGTGCAAAACACGGAAGCGGGTAAAGGGTTTCATGGTCAAGCCTTTGTCTGTGCATGAATCAGGGGCGCATCATGCCGACAGCAGCTTAGGAGAAACTTAATAGCGGCGGATTTAGAAGCTGTTTACGTATTCGAGAGCACGCAGGGGTTGCCAAGGCGAAATGAACCAAAAAAGCACCGTTGGAACTGAATCCACACGCATTTTTTGGGGCATTTCAACGCAGGATCACCCGAGTTTCGCAGATCGTAAACAGGTTCTTAGTGCTCACGGAGCTGCAGTGCCTCTAGGATGTCCACCGCCACAATCCGGCTTACGCCCTGCTCCTGCATCGTCACCCCCACCAACTGCTCGGCCATTTCCATGGTTAAGCGGTTGTGGCTGATATAGAGGAACTGGGTTTTATCGGCCATTTTCTTCACGAGGGCACAAAACCGGCTGGTATTGGCATCGTCTAGCGGGGCATCCACTTCGTCCAACAGGCAAAACGGCGCGGGGTTGAGCTGGAACAGGGAAAACACCAAGCTCATGGCGGTAAGGGCTTTTTCGCCGCCAGAGAGCAGGTGGATGGTGGCATTCTTTTTACCTGGGGGCTGGGCAATGATTTGTACGCCAGCTTCTAGCAAGTCCTCCCCCGTCAGGACCAAGGCTGCCCGTCCGCCGCCAAACAACAGCGGAAACAGCTCGGCCATCGACGCATTCACTTGGTCAAACGTGGTCTGTAAGCGGCTACGGGTTTCTTGGTCAATGCTGGCAATGGCTTCTTCCAGCATGGTCATGGCGGAGGTCAAGTCCTCGGTCTGTGCGGCGAGGTAAGCGGCGCGTTCATTGGCGGCGGTCAGTTCGGCCAAGGCGGCAAGGTTGACCGCTCCCAAGGCGGTGATAGCCTGCGACAGCCGCCCAATTTCACTGACCAAGCCACTGGCTTTTAAGCCTGGGGTGAGCTGCGCAGTGAGGGTGGTCAGGTCGGCTTGAGCTTCGGTCAGAACCTCATCAAAGCGTTCTACAGCTAGACGGGCTTCTTGGTTTTTGAGCTGCATTTCATTGATGGCAAGGCGTAACGGAGCGAGGCTAGCCTCAACGGCTTGGCGGCGTTGAGTCAGGGTGCGGTCATGTTCGGCGATGGCATGGGCGTGGTCACGGGCTTGGGCAAGGCCTTGTTCGCAGACTAAACGTGCCGCGACTGCCTCAGCGAGACGGTCATCGGCTGCGGACTCGGCAAGGCTTTCCTGCTCAAAAACGAGGGTTTCGTGCTTCTCCAGCAAAGTCACACGGCGTTCTTCCAACTCTTCTGCACGGCGGGTCAGCTCGGCTACCCGTGCGTCAGCGGTGGCAAGGCTCAGACGGAGGTCTTGCTGCACGCGGTCTTGCTCACGTTGCCGTGCCCGCGCCAAGGTGAGGCCGGTTTCTGCATCGAGCCGCGCCAAACGGGCGGTGTCGATGTCATCCACAAGGGTGTCGAGGATAAGCGTAGCTTCTTCGGCCTCTTGCTGGGCGAGGGCTTGGTGCTCGGTGTCTTCTAGTGCTTGCTGGGCGAGCTGTACCCGCTCGGCTTGGATGGCGGCGTGGCGATGAGCCTTATGCTGGTCGGCGGCTTCTTGCACGGCCCACTGCTGAGCTAAACGCCCCCCCTCGGCCTCGGCTTCTGCCAGCGCAGCTTGGGCGTGTTGACGCGCTTGGGTGGCGGCGAGCAGGTCTGCTTCGGCTTGGGTAAGGGCGGCTTCGCAGGCGGCATGGGGCGCGGCCTGCGCGGCGAGAGCCTCAACCAAGGCTTGGCGGTCGGCCTCGCCCCGAATCAAGCCACTTTCTGCACTGGGTGCCCAATACACCACACTGTGCGGCGTGGCGAGGTGGCCTTCGGGACACACCAGCCATTCCCCTGCGTGCAAGGTCGCTTGCTTCTGGATCAGCGTGGCTGTATCCGGTACGGCATAGCCCCCCGCCAACCAATCGGCCAATCCGGCACAATAACGGGTGTCTTGTGTCTGCAGATAATCGGCCAAACGGGGCAGGGCGAGGCGGGTTGACGGCAAAAAAGCCTCCCCCTCGGCAAAAAGGGCAAGGCGGGTTGACGGCGCATCTACGGCAGGCCGCCCAAGGTGGGCGTGCATCACGGGGGAGAGGATGGCCTCGGCGGCGGTTTCCCAGCCTGCCGTAATGCGTAGGGTCTGCCACAACGGGGGCGTATCGGCACCATGATGCTGGTTCAGCCAATCGGCAGCGGCGGTGGGGTTATTGGCTTGGGCTGCTGTGGTTAGCCACTTGTCTAAAGCCCGCCACTCGGCTTCTAACTGAATACGGTGGTCGCGTGCGTGTTGAAGCTGCTGGCGGGCGTGGTCGTGCTGCTGGGTGGCGGCAGTTTGAGCGGCTTCAGCAGCCGTGAGCTGGGCTTGGCCAGCAGCGAGGGTCTGTTGGGCAGTAGCAAGCGCGTGTGGTGAGAGGGTCAGCGCATCGGATGCTGCATCCTGTCCTTGCGCCTGCTCTGCGACAAGCTGGGCTTGCCGATGCTGGTTTTGCTGATAATTACGGGCGGCATGGTCGGCACGCTGTAAGGCAAGGTCTCGACGGCGCAGGTGCTCTGCTTGCTGTTGGATGCGCTGGGTTAAGGCGGCATCAGCTTGGCGGAACACGGCATCGGCGGCGGTAAGTGCATCTTCATTTGCAGCCGCTAGTAATGCTTCTTCGGCGGCATAACGGGCTTCTTCTTGGCGGGATTCCCAGTCAAACAAGGATTCGGCATTGCTGCGTTGATTGCCGTCGAGGGCGGCCAAGTCTTGCTGGGCGGCCTGCACCTCACGCATCAACCGTGCATGGGTGTCATTGTGGTGACGTTGCTGTTCTTCAAGGCGGGCAAGGTTGGCACTGGCTTCAGCAAGGCAGGCTTGGTGGGCGTGAACGGCATCGGTGGCGGTAAAGTGCGCTTCTCGTGTGCCTTCGAGCTGGGTATCCAGCGTGGTGGCTTCGGCAATCAGGGCTTCGAGTTCGGTTTCGCGCTGGGCAAGCTCGGTGCGGGTGGCGGCTTCGGTAAGGCTGGCATCACGCTGGCGCACCAAAGCCAATAGGCTTTGCCGTGTATTGAGGGTGTCGGTGAGCTGTTGATACTGCTGGGCGACTTCAGCTTGCTCGGCCAGATGTTCGCTTTGGCGGGTCAGTTCGGCTTGAATATCGGCAATGCGAGCAAGATTGTCGCGGGTATCGGCCAGACGAGATTCGGTTTCTTTTCGCCGGTCTTTGTACTTTGACACACCGGCGGCTTCTTCCAGATAGGCACGGAGCTCTTCTGGTCGCGCTTCGATAATGCGGGAAATCATCCCTTGTTCAATGACGGCATAGCCGCGTGTGCCGACCCCTGTTCCCAAGAAAAGGTCGGCGATGTCACGGCGGCGGACTTGCTGGTTGTTAATCCAATAGCTGGATTCCCCTTGGCGGGTGAGAACGCGCTTAATCGCAATTTCAGCGTACTGCGACCACGCACCTGCGGCTTGTCCATCGCTATTATCGAAAACCAGTTCGACAGCGGCACGGCTGACCGGTTTGCGGGTGGAGGATCCGTTGAAAATGACGTCCTGCATGGATTCGCCGCGCAACTGTTTGGCACTGGACTCGCCCAATACCCAGCGCACGGCATCAATCACGTTGGATTTTCCACAGCCGTTAGGGCCAATCACGGCGACCAATTGCCCTGGTACGGCAATGGCAGTGGGGTCAACAAAGGATTTAAAACCGGCAAGTTTGATTTGAGTCAGGCGCACAACAAGACTTTCGGTGGCATCTCCCACCCCAAGGCGGGAGGATGAAATAGAGGCAGAAATGGGAGCATTGTAGCCAATCCCGCGTAAACAAAGGGGAAGGGAGGTGTGCAGCCTATCCTGCTATGCCATAATCGCCGCCATGAAATCCTTCTCTCTTACTGACCATTTTTTGATTGCCATGCCCAGCCTAGCGGATTCGCTCTTTGAGCACGCCGTGGTTTATCTCTGTGAGCACACGGAGCGGGGCGCAATGGGCGTTGTGGTTAACCGCCCTTCTGACATGACCTTAAGCACGCTATTTGAACAGGTTCATTTGCCCTTGGGCGGTGCGCCGATTGGTCGTGCGCCGCTTTATTTGGGGGGGCCTGTGCAAACGGACAGGGGCTTTGTGTTGCACCAGCCGCTGGGGCAGTGGCAATCCACTTTGACGGTGAATGAAACCGTGGGGCTGACGACCTCTAAGGATGTGCTATCGGCTATTTGCAAAGACGAGGGGCCTGAGCAGGTTCTGATTTCTCTCGGCTATGCAGGTTGGGGCGCAGGGCAACTAGAGCGTGAGTTGGCTTCTAATGCTTGGCTCACGGTGCCAGCGCATACCGATGTGATTTTTTCGACACCGCCAGAAGCGCGTTTCGCGGCGGCTCTGCGACTGCTGGGCATTGACCCTTTAGCCCTATCTGCCCAGGCTGGCCATGCTTGATCCTGCTCTGGTTGGCACCTTACTGGGCTTTGATTTCGGCGCGGCACGTATTGGCGTAGCAGTCGGCAGCACGGAAGTGGGGATTGCCCACCCGCTTGAAACCATTGCCAGCGAAAGTAACGAGCTTAGGTTTGCGCGGATTGCAGTGCTGCTTCAAGAGTGGCAGGTGGTGGGCTGTATCGTCGGTCGACCCACGCACTCGGATGGGCGACCACATGAACTCACCCATCTTTGCCAAAAATTTGGGCAGCGTTTGCATGGCCGCTTCAGCCTACCGGTGTGGTTTGTTGATGAACGCTACAGCTCGCTTGCAGCGGAAAGCTATCTAAAGGAAGCGGGGCTGCGGGGGCGCAAACAAAAACCTGCCCTAGACCAAGTGGCCGCACAGATTATCTTACAAACTGTACTCGACTCGGGGACGTTACCGCCGCCCTCTCTTCGCTAGACTAGAACGGTATAACGCCAGCCCCCCCCCCATTGGGGGTTTTTCGTGCCAACAAACCCTCCATAGCAAAAACCCCCCTCAATGATTAAATTGAGGGGGGTTTTTAAATACTTAGCCTG
>CALMOJ010000130.1 GCA_937871815.1 uncultured Neisseriales bacterium | reverse complement strand
CGTATCGGCGAGCACGAAATTGGGCACTTCGAGCAAGTCACCCCCACGGGGCAAACGGTCTTGACTGCCTATCGTGCCTCACGCACTTATCCGGTGATTTTGGTGGTGCGGCTGGATAAAAACCAAAGCTTGGCGGCATGGCGGCAAGAAGCCATGACCACGCTGGCGGTGGTGCTTTCTGCTTTATTGCTGGCCTGTGCGGCGGCCACGATGTATTACCTACGCCAAGAACGCGCCGCCCAAGAACGCGATGCCGCGATGGGTCGGCTGAATCTGGCGACCAAGGTGTTCGAAACCAGCACCGAAGCCATCGTAATAACCGACCTCAGCGGCAAAATTCTGACCGTCAACGCCGGGTTCTCACTGATTACCGGCTACACCGCCACCGAAGCACAGGGGCAAAATCCACGTTTCTTGTCATCAGGGCTGCATAACCACGCTTTCTTTGTCGAGATGTGGCGTGCCATTATCCAAATCGGTCATTGGGAAGGTGAAATCACCAATCGGCGTAAAAATGGCGAAACCTATCCCCAGTGGCTGATTGTGTCGCAGGTGCAAAGCGAACAAGAGGACGGCGAATTTATCCCCACCCATTATGTCGGGGTGGGTGTGGACATCACCCTCCGCAAAAGAACCGAAGAGCACCTGCGCCGTGCCAACGTCGAACTCCAACGTTTTGCCGAAATTGCCGCTCACCACCTGCAAGAGCCCGCCCGCCGCTTGGTCAGCTACGCCCAGCGGCTGGAGTCCCGTTTGCCCTACGCCATGCTCGATGAAGAGTCCCGCTTGGCTTTAGAGGTCATCCAGACCCAAGCCAAACGCCAACAAGACTTGCTGCGCGATGTGCAGCGGTATTTGGCGGCAGACCAGCCTCGTGGACGGGTAGTGTGTTTGGATGTGGGCACGCTGGTTCAGGGATTGCTAGACCGCTATGCCCCTGCCTTGGAGGCGGCGGGGGTAACGGTCACGGTGGGGACGCTGCCGACACTCTGGATGGATGAGCCGCGCCTGCTGGATATTTTTTCTGTCTTAATCGACAACGTACTGCGCCACGCCGCCAGCGAAGCCCCCCTGCAACTGACCCTGAGCGGTGAACAGGTGGGGCAGCGGGTCAGCTACCGCATCGCAGATAATGGCAAAGGCATTGAACCACCTTATCGTGAGCGCATTTTTGGCGTATTTGAACGCCTAGGCAACAGCGGCGGCACCGGCATCGGGCTGGCGATTGTGCGCCGTATCGTAGAACATCTTGGGGGGCAAGTGTGGGTGGAGGACACCGCTGTAGGCGGTTGCACTATCTGCCTTGACCTTCCTTTTGGAGCTCCAACACATGAATGAACCCCTGCCGCAACCCTTTGTCGTGTTGCTGATTGAGGATGAGCCTGCCGATGCCCATCTGGTCAAAGTTAGCCTGCGTGAGAACCGCATTTTGTGCGAAGTCCACGATGCCTGCGACGGTGTAGAAGGCTTGGCCTTTTTGCGCCGAGAAACAGGCTATACCCAAGCACCCCGCCCCGATTTGATTTTGCTCGACCTCAACATGCCGCGCATGAATGGGCGTGAGTTTTTGGCGGAGATTAAGCAAGACACCCTGCTCAAAGACATCCCCGTGGTGGTGCTGACCACCTCGGATGTGGAGCGTGATATTGTGGCCAGCTACCAGCTTCAAGCCGCGGGCTATATCACCAAGCCGGTTGACCTAAACCAGTTCACTCAAGCCATTGCCAATCTGGGCAATTATTGGTTTACCTTGGTGCGCTTGCCAGGAAAGCCTGCATGACCCCGCAGGAGGCCTCACTGTATATTCTGCTGGTCGAGGATGACCCCGGCGATGCAGGCTTGGTGCGTCTCGCTTTGCGTCAAGCCGTGCTCAGTGCCGAGCCCATTGCGCCCAGCATTGTATGGGTCGAATCCTTGGCCACCGCCCGTCAAGCCATTGCCGAGCACAAGCCCGATTTGGTGCTCCTCGACTTGTCGCTCCCCGACTCGGCGGGTGTGTTCACCGTAGAAGCCATCCGTGGCTTGCTGCCTACCGTGCCGGTAGTGGTGCTGACCGGCTTGGACGATATCGACGTGGCCATGCAAACCCTCGAAGCAGGGGCGCAAGATTATTTGGTCAAAGGCGAGCTCGACCCCCAACACCTTGGCCGTGCGGTGCGCCATGCCTTGACCCGTGCCCGACTCGAAGCCCGTTTGGCCACCAGCGAAGCACGGCTCAACGTGGCACTTTCTGGTGCAAATCTGGGGGTGTGGGAATGGTATGTCCGCACAGGCAAAGCCTATTTTGATGCCCGCTGGAGACCCGCCCTCGGCTATACCGACAGCGAGAGCATTGCCCATATTTCAAGCTGGCAGAGCCTAGCTCATCCTGACGACCTCCCCTTGACCTTGGCGGCACTCGATGCCCACCTACACGGCGAAACCCCCGACATCTGCTGCGAAATCCGTATGCGCCACCGCGATGGACATTGGGTGTGGATGATTACCAGCGGCAAAATAGTGGAATGGGACGAAGCAGGGCAACCCTTGCGGATGGCGGGCATCCACCAAGACATTTCAGCACGCAAAGAAGCCGAGCAGAAGCTAAAAGAGCGCGAAGCCAAGCTGGCCACGCTGATTGATAGCCTGCCAGACATGCTGTTTGTGATTGACCCTTCGCGTCGGATTGTCGAATACCACACCCCCGATCCTGACTGGCTGTTGTTTCCTAGCGAAAATTTTTTGGGGCAGCCCTACGCCTCTGTTTTACCGCCCCACGTCAGCGACTTATTTGACCACGCGCTGGCTCAAGTCATCCGTACAGGGCATTCGGCGCACCTTGAATATCAGCTCGTTTTGTCTAGCGGCACGCGGGACTTTGCCGCCAGCGTCAACTGCCTCGCCGACTCGTCGGGTGATACGCCCAGCGGGTTTATGGTCGTGGTGCGTGACACCACCGAAGAACGTGCCGTCGAACAAGCATTGCGCATCGCCGCCGTCGCTTTTGAAACCCAAGAAGCCTTGTTTGTGACCGATGCGGTCAATCATATTTTGCGGGTCAACCGCGCCTTTACCACGACCACCGGCTATACCGCCGAAGAAGTGGTGGGCAAGACTCCCGCCATGCTGAACTCTGGGCGGCACGATGCAGCCTTTTACGCCCAAATTAAGGCAGATCTGAGGCGAGATGGCTACTGGCAAGGGGAAATCTGGAATCAACGCAAAAATGGCGAGGTCTACCCCGAGTGGCTGACCGTCACGGCTGTACGGGGCGCGAATAGCGAAATTACCCACTATGTGGCCTCGTTTACCGACATCACCGAGCGCAAAGCCGCCGAAGACGAGATTAAATACCTCGCCTTTTACGACCCGCTGACCCGCTTGCCCAACCGCCGCTTGCTGCTGGATAGACTGGAGCAAGCCCTGTCTACCAGCACGCGCTCTAAACACCAAGGGGCGGTGCTGTTTATCGACTTGGACAACTTCAAGACGCTCAACGACACCCTTGGCCACGATGTGGGTGATGTGCTGTTGCAGCAGGTCGCACGGCGGCTAACATTTTGCGTGCGCCAAGGCGATACCGTGGCACGGCTGGGCGGCGATGAATTTGTCGTGATGCTTGAGGGGCTGAGCGAGTACACCCTTGATGCGGCGGCGCAAAGCGACCGTGTCAGCGAAAAAATTCTGTCGACACTGAACCAGCCGTACTTGCTGCTGGGGCACGACTACCACAACACCCCCAGCATTGGCGTGACGCTGTTTAGCGGCAACGAAGCCAGTGCCGACGAACTGCTCAAGCGGGCGGATTTGGCGATGTACGAAGCCAAAACCAGTGGGCGCAACGCCATCCGCTTCTTTGACCCCGAAATGCAGGCTTCGGTGGCGGCGCAAACCCTGCTCGAAGCCGAGCTGCGGGACGGCATCGACCATCAGCAATTTGTGCTGTACTACCAGCCGCAGGTGGATTCGCACAACGAGGTAATGGGCTATGAAGCCTTGTTGCGCTGGCAGCATCCTCGGCGGGGCTTGCTGTTGCCTTCGGAGTTTGTGCCGCTGGCCGAAGATATCGGGCTGATTATTCCGATTGGGCTATGGGCACTCGAAGCTGCCTGCCGACAACTGGCACGGTGGGCACAGCACCCCCACACGGCGGGGTGGTTTGTCGCGGTCAATATTAGTGTGCGCCAACTCAGCCACCCCAGTTTTATTGAGCAAGTGTTGACGGTGCTACGCCACACCGGCGCACCGACTTCTCGCCTGACGCTAGAAGTCACCGAGGGGCTACTCCATGCCAATTTGGATGGTGCAATTGCCAAAATGAACGCCCTTAAAGCGCATGGGATTGGCTTTTCGCTGGATGATTTTGGGACAGGATTTTCGTCTTTGGTGCTGCTGCGTCGCTTGCCGCTGGACCAGCTCAAAATCGACAAGTCATTTGTCCACAACATGCTGACTGATGCCAATGCTGCTGCCTTGGCGTGCTCGGTGCTGAGTTTGGGGCAGAGCTTGGGGTTGGCGGTGATTGCCGAAGGGGTGGAAGCTGAAGCCCAGCGTGATTTTTTGCTGGAACGCGGCTGCCGGTTTTTTCAGGGCTATTTGTTTGGGCGGCCTGAGCCGGTGCGCGAGGCTTTCTGAGAACGGGCTCAACGTCTAGCTGCACCTGAGTTTCGCCGCCGCTATTCCCCTCCCGTGGAGGGGTGGGGTGGTTGGTTTTGGGTTGGGTTGGGTTTTTGCGCGGGCGGCCTCGCCAGCCACCCCCCCGTCCGGTGGAGGGGAATAACCACCAAACGCTGTCACGCCTCTACGGGGCATTTCAACGCAGGCTCAAAACGCCAGCCGCGTGGCCAGCACCGTCACCGGCATCCCCACCGCCAGCGTACCTGTATTGCGGGGGACGAGGTTTTGCCCAAAATGCACACCATCGTCAAACAGGCGGTCTCGCATCAGCGTGGTCATCGGCTCACCATCCGCTGCTGCAATGCCTGTGGCGGGGTTCACCGTGGTCAGGATGCAGCGGGTGCAGGGCTTGACCACATCAAACACCACCTCGCCAATCTGTATCACTGTCCAGTCGTCTTCCTCGTAAGGCTGGGTGTCGGCCACCACCAAATTAGGGCGAAAATGCCGCGCCGTCACCGGCTGTGCCAAACGGGCATTCAGGGTATCCAAAGACCCTTGCCCCACCAGCAAATACGGGTAGCCATCGGCAAAGCCCAGCGGTGCATCTAGGGTCTTTTGGCGGCGGTTGGGGGTGTCGCCGGCATACAGCAACTGTACCGAACAGCCCAAGACACGGCTGCACCACGCATCGACCGCCGCATCGCCCTGCCACGCCGAAAACGCATCGCCCCATACGCCGGTGGCGCAGGGTTGGGTATAGGCCGTTTCGATAGCGGCAATCGGGGGATGGCCTGCCGCAGACAGCAGAATTGCCCCACTCAGCACTGTGACCCGAATTTGGGTGAGCTGAGGCAGCGCCCGCGCGGTGACAAACTGCCCATCAGGGTGCGCCAGCATCCAACGGCGGTCGCTGACTAAGCCGGATAGTGTGGCCAAGGCGGTGGTATGACGAATGCCGCGTGCGGATTTCAGCGGGTGAACAAATAGGTCGATAAGGTGCATTACATGCCCAGTCCATAAGACAAAGTTAGCTCGCAGAATAGCATCATCCCACTACGCTAAGTGGGGGCAAAAATAACCTAACTGAGTCTATAACTCTGGTAGACAACGCCTTGTTTGATGCAGTGCGGCTGCCTTACTATCTGGCGTTCCACTTGCGCTGGTTCTAGGGGCTGAGTTGTCGCCCATCCGTAGAGGTGCCGCTCCCCATTTTTATTTTTTTAGGGTAAGGGAAACCGCCCTCTTCCCGCTACGATCATCGCCCTATGGCAGTTTAGGAGTCCTTCATGTTTCAGACCCTTTCGATGCGTGCCAAGCTCAATGCTTTGGTCGCCATTGCTTTTTTTGGGGTGCTGTTTATTAGCGGTGCCTCGCTTTACAACCAGTACCAAGAAGGTTTTGAGGGGCATAAATCCCGTGTGCTGAACTTGGTACAGTCGGGCTTGAGCATTGTCACGTTCTACGAAAAACAAGCCAGCAGCGGTGCTATGCCCGAAGCTGCGGCTAAGCATGCCGCCAAAGCAGCTCTCGCCGCTATGCGTTACGGTAGCAACGACTACATTTATATCTTCGACCAAGACTTCAAATTTATTACCCACCCGAAAGAAGCCCTTGTCGGCAAAAGCGTCGATTCACTCAAACTAGCGGATGGGGTCAATTTGGGTGAACTGTTCCGTAACGCACTGCGTGAAGGGAATGGCAAGGCCTACACTCGCTATGTCTGGGAAAAGAATCCTCAAGTCGGCATAGTTGGCAAAGTATCGTATATCGCCACGTCGGAGGTATGGCATTGGTCAGTGGGGACAGGGGTCTATCTGGATGACGTAGATGCCCTGTTTAGAGCGCAAGCTATCAAGCTCTTGAGTGCCAGTTTGGTGATTTTTGTGGTGCTACTGTTGGCCAGTGTGGCGATTAAGCGCAGCGTGCAATCGCAACTGGGCGGTGAACCGGCCTATGCTGCAGAAGTAGTCAAAATCATTGCCAGCGGCGACCTGACCATGCCTATCGAGGTTCGCGGCGACCAAAACAGCCTGCTTGGCGCGATTGCCGCCATGCAGCGCGATCTGCGTAGCCTGATTGGGCGGATTGGCTATAGTGCCAACGCCCTGTCAGATATGTCGCGTTCGGTGGCTACGCTGGCCAACGAAGTGACCAACGTCTCTGACCAACAAAGCCAAGCGGCATCGGGCATGGCGGCTTCGGTGCAGCAAATGACCGTGAGTATTTCGCACATTGCGGACAGTGCCGGCAGTGCGCGGGATGTGTCGGACGAATCGGGCAAACTCTCCGCCGAAGGGGCGAAAGTGATTGCCGAGGCCGTTACCGAAATGCGCCGGATTCACGAGTCGGTGCAGGACACCTCCCACGCGATTGATGATTTGGGCAAAAAGACCGAAACCATCTCCACCATCATGAATGTGATTAAAGAAGTCGCCGACCAAACCAACTTGTTGGCACTGAATGCGGCAATTGAAGCCGCACGCGCCGGTGAGCAAGGGCGCGGCTTTGCGGTGGTGGCGGATGAAGTCCGCAAGCTGGCCGAGCGAACCTCGTCAGCGACCGACGAAATTGCCCGCATGATTGTCGATATTCAGCAAAGTTCGGGGCAGTCACAGCACACCATGGATGAGGCCGTGAGCCGCGTCAACAATGGACTGACCTTGGCCGAGCGCGGCGGCGAAACCGTGGGGCGGATTCACACCAGTGCCGACCGTGTGGCGGATGTGGTGAATGCGATTTCGAGTGCGCTTCGGCAGCAAAATGCTGCCAGCACCGATATTGCCCGTAATGTGGAGCACATCGCCCAGTCGGCCTCTGGCAATGCCCATTCGGCACGGCAGGTGGCAGAGGCCACCACACAGATGCGTGACCTGACCAATGAGCTGCATCAGTCTGTTGGACGCTTCCGCGTTTAACGCGCCCTCCTCCTCTCTATTGGGAAGAGGCGTGGCGGACGGGGTGGGCAGTCGCTAGGCGGCTCACCAAGACAGGAGGCGGGGGGCAGATACTATGCCACCACTGCCCGCCACCGTAGATTGGCGGTCAAAGAAAAGGGGGAAGTCACCATTGCGGTGCTTCCCCCTTTTTTTGGGTCTTTTTCCCTGTTATTTAAGCGCGGTGGCGGTTAGCGCATCACCACGGTTTGCACTTGCAAACGATCACCCACATCGCGGGCACGGTTGACGTTGAGGAAAGGCCCGATCCGCACGCGGTAGATGCCATCGCGGTTGAGCACCTCTAAACGGCCATCCACCTCGTTGTTTTGTGCCAAGGTCGCCATGCGCTGACGGAAGGCTTCGGCGTTGCTGGGTGTGCCAAACGCGCCCAATTGCAGCCAGATACCCTCTGTGCTGGGCAAGGGGGCTTGCGCCACATCACTAATGGCCTTCACGGTGTTGGTGGTGCGGGCAGCGACAGGGGCAAGCCCGCTACCGGTGTCGGCTTCGCCTTGGGCACGGACACGCTCAACCACCACTTCGGCACTGCCAAAATCCACAAAACCGAGCTTGTTGGCAGCGGTGTAAGACAGGTCAATTAAGCGGCTTTTGTGAAACGGGCCACGGTCGTTAATCCGCACGATAACGCTTTTGCCGTTGTCTACATTGGTGACGCGGGCGTAGCTGGGAATCGGCAGCGTGGGGTGGGCCGCCGTCATTTCATACATATCGTAAGGCTCGCCCGATGCGGTGCGTCGCCCATGAAATTTTTTGCCATACCAAGAAGCCATGCCACGGGCGTGGTAAGGGCGAAGCTTGGTTTCGGGTTGGAAGGTCTGCCCCATCACTTCGTAAGGGCGATTTGCAGAGGCGTGAAGCGGCTCTAGCGTAGGAACAGCATCAGGGATGCGGTCTAGGGCAGAAGGACTGGGGTTAATCAGTCCCAGTGGGGGGGCGATACCACGGCTGGTTTTAGCCGCATTCGTCGCATATTTGCTAGACGAAGCTGAAGGTGGGGTGGAACAGGCCGCGAGGGCCGCGCAGGTAAAACCGAGTGAAAGCCAACGAACAACAGCTTGCATACGCTCGAACTCCCTTGTGCTGTGTGCCAACAGGGGAACGGATGCGACCCGCAGGCAAAAAGCACAAGCCGGGTCGCGCTAGGTGCTGCCGAGAAAATCGTGTTGCCGCCATGCTTCGTACACGGTGACAGCCACGGCGTTAGACAAATTCAAACTACGATTGTCAGGACGCATCGGCAGGCGTAGCCAGCGTTCTGGCGGAATGGCAGAGAGTACCTCTGTGGGCAATCCGCGCGTTTCCGGGCCAAAAACCAAAACATCACCCGGTTGGAACGCTGCTAAATCGGGGCGTGTGCTGCCCCGCGTGGTGGCAGCAAAAAATCGCCGTCCGGCAAGGGCCGCCACGCAATCCGCCCAGTTTTCATGAACGACCATCCGAGTGAACTCGTGATAGTCCAGTCCTGCCCGACGCATTTTTGCGTCATCAAGGGGAAAACCAAGCGGTTTAACCACATGCAGATCGCAGCCGGTGTTGGCACATAATCGAATCACATTGCCCGTGTTGGGCGGGATTTCCGGCTGAAAAAGGACGATGCTGAACATGGGGTATTTACTCGAGAACGAAACGGATTATTTCGTCCTATCAATAAGTTAGTCAATCAAACCGAGGGTAAGGCTCGCATCAACACCCAGCATTCCACCCGCGTTACCCCCGCTTGGCGCAAGGTTTGGGCGGCTTCGGACAGCGTCGCGCCCGTGGTGGTCACGTCGTCTATGAGTACGGCTGACAAGCCTTTCAGCGATTTTGGGGCAAAAAAAGACCCTTGCACGTTCACAAGTCTAGCCTCGCGGTCAAGTCCTGCTTGTTGCGGAGTGTCGCGTGAGCGCAACAGTGCGGTGGTGTTCAGCGGTATGGCCAGCGAAGCAGCCACTTTTCGCCCCCATTCTTGGGTTGGCCAGAAGCCTCTTTCGCGCCATCGCGCCTCACTTTGCGGCAGGGGAATCAGGCAATCAGGGCGATGTGCCGCAGGGGTCAGGGCCAGCCGTGCCGCCATCGCGGGCAGTGCCAATTCGGCCAATGCCCCTGCCAAGGTCTGTTGCTGCCCATATTTAAAGGCGTGCAGCAGCCCAGACAGCGGCCACGCAAACGGATAGGCCGCCAGTAAGTGGTCAAAGGGCGGCGGGGTGGCGTGGCAGGTCAAACAGGGTGAAGGTATCGCCGTCGGCAGGGCGCACTGTGGGCACACCGGCAGCGGCAAGCAGGGCAAGTCCGCCACGCAGGGCGCACAGACCGCTTGCGGCGACAGTGCCCCACACAGCGCACAGGGCTGTGGCCAAGCAGATTGCACAAAATTTACGCACTTGTTCAAAAAGTCATGCGTGCGATTTGACAGCATACCCACCTTCCCCGACTATTCTGAGTTCGCAGCATCGTGCCTGCCCCTTCCCACCTAACTGAATTTAGAGCCACCATGACCGCCAGCCCCTTGACCTTCCAGCCCCGCCCCACCCCGCACCCTGCCGCAGACCTATGGCAAGTCGCCGAAATCGAAGCCCTCTACGACTTGCCGTTTCTTGATTTGGTTTTTCGGGCGGCGGCCTTGCACCGTGAGCATTTTGACCCCAGCCGGATTCAGCTTTCTACGCTGGTTTCGATTAAAACCGGCGGCTGCCCCGAAGACTGCGGCTATTGCCCGCAATCTGTCCACCACGATACGCCGGTCGAAAACACCCCGATGATGACGGTCGAAGACGTGCTGACCGCCGCCCGCCATGCCAAAGAAAACGGCGCGGGGCGATTCTGTATGGGCGCGGCGTGGCGGGGGCCGAAAGATGCGGACCTGAATGCCACGCTCGACATGATTCGGGAGGTGAAATCACTGGGGCTGGAAACCTGCGCCACCTTTGGTTTGCTGCAACAGGGGCAAGCAGAAAAGCT
This sequence comes from uncultured Neisseriales bacterium, assembly GCA_937871815.1. Taxonomy (GTDB): domain Bacteria; phylum Pseudomonadota; class Gammaproteobacteria; order Burkholderiales; family Aquaspirillaceae; genus Rivihabitans. The sequence continues at coordinate 531 of CALMOJ010000130.1, read as the reverse complement.
CAAAGACGCAGGCTTGGACTACTACAACCACAACCTCGACACCTCGCCTGAAAAGTACGCCGATATTATCTCCACCCGCGACTACGAAGACCGGCTGGATACGCTGGGCAAGGTGCGCCAAGCGGGGCTGAACGTCTGCTGTGGTGGTATTGTGGGGCTGAATGACACTCGCCAAGATCGTGCAGGGCTGATTGCCCAGTTGGCCAACCTGACCCCCCAGCCCGAATCAGTGCCGATGAATAGCTTGGTCAAGGTCGAAGGCACGCCGCTAAATGGCGCAGAAACCCTCGATTGGACCGAGTTTGTGCGCACAGTCGCCGTGGCGCGGCTGGTCTTGCCGCACAGCTATATTCGCTTGTCCGCCGGTCGGGGCGAGATGCCCGAAGCCATGCAGGCACTGTGCTTTATGGCAGGGGCGAACTCGATTTTCTACGGCGAAAAATTGCTGACCACCGGCAATCCCGAGGTCGATAAGGACCGGCAGCTGATGGCTAAGTTGGATTTGTTGCCGCTGGGTGGTTGAACGCTGCT
>CALMOJ010000129.1 GCA_937871815.1 uncultured Neisseriales bacterium | reverse complement strand
CCACTATCACCGCCACCGCGATGGTGAGGGTGTGCGCTGGCTAAAAACCGCAGCGGGCTAAGCCCACCCCAAAAAAACACTACACCGCCATGCCGCTGGGCTTACACCCCGCTGCACGGGATTCGCTTTGTCTAAAAATCGAGAAAAACATGGATGAGTCACTCCGACAATCAATCCTCCGCGCACTAGACCGTGACTACACATTTCGGGCGGCCAAAAATGGTAGCCAGTGGCTCACCCACGGCACCTGCCCAAACTGCCGCGAAAAAGAGCTCTACGTCAGCGCAGAAAAGCCTTGGGTGGTGCGCTGCGGGCGGCTCAACAAATGTGGGGCCGAGCTGCACACCCGCGACCTCTACCCCGATTTTTTTGAAAATTGGAGCGACCGATTCCCCAGTCAGCCCAGCAACCCCAACGCCAGTGCCGATGCTTATCTGCGTGAAATGCGCGGCTTTGACCTCGACAGCATTCGCGGCTGGTATCAGCAAGAAGCGTATTTCGACGCTCAAAAAAACATCGGCTCGGCTACCGTGCGCTTCGCCCTGCCTGGCATCGGCTTCTGGGAACGCATCATCGACAAGCCTTATAGGTTTGGTAAGCGCAAAGCCACGTTTCGGGGCGATTACGGCGGAACATGGTGGCAGCCGCCCACCCTCAACGTGTCATCGGAGTCGGCCATCTGGATCGTCGAAGGGATTTTTGACGCGATTGCATTGCGACACGCAGGCATTGCGGCAGTCAGCACGCTGTCTTGCAACAACTATCCCGAGCTTGCTTTAAAAGCACTGGCAGAACAGTGCGCGGCCAATAAAAGTCGCCGCCCTACCCTGATATGGGCTTACGACGGTGATAAAGCGGGCATGGGGTTTACCCGCAAATTTGTAGACCGTGCGGATGACGAGGGCTGGGAATGCGGCGCGGCGCAATGCCCCACGCGCGGCAAAAAGCGGGACTGGAATGATTTGTGGATTGCCGATCGGCTGCGCCCCGCAGACATAGAAGACTATCTCTATCACGGCGATTTGATGATAGCTCACAGCCCTGCCGCCAAAGCCGTGTTGATGTATCGCAAGCACGGCTGGCTGTCTTTCTATTTTGACCACGACAACCGCATGTATTGGTTCAAGTTAGACATTGAGCGGTTTGGCAAATCCCGCGATGTCATCGCCGAGGGGGACGACAGCCTGGACGAAGACCAGCTGACAGAAAAAGCCTTGGCCGAAAGCCAGACCATTACTGAAATCTGTAATTGCCTGCCGATGCCGCTGTATTACCTGCGCAACGATGTCACCGACGAAGCTTGGTATTACTACCGCGTGGCCTTCCCCCACGACGGCAAGCCGGTCAAAGGAACGTTTTCCTCAGGCCAGCTCTCCGCAACCGCCGAATTCAAGAAACGCTTGCTGCACATGGCAGCGGGGGCGATTTGGAAGGGCAGCGCGGCACAGCTAGACACCCTGCTGGGGCGGTGGGTTGAAGGGATTAAAACAGTGCAGACCATCGACTATATCGGCTATGCCGCCGAGCACGGAGCCTACGTTTACACCGACGTGGCGGTGGCGGGGGGGCGGGTCATTGAGATGAACGATGAGGATTATTTTGAGCACGGCAAGCTGGCGGTGAAATCGCTGTCCAAATCAGTCAAGTTGGCCATTAACGCCGACCTCAAAAAATACCAACCGCAATCGTGGTGGCAAAAGCTGCACCTGTGCTACGGCGAGCGGGGGACGGTGGTGCTGGCTTACTGGCTGGGCAGTCTATTTGCCGAGCAAATCAGAGGGCGGTTTGAGTCTTTCCCGTTCATCGAAGTGGTGGGTGAAGCGGGGTCGGGCAAGTCCACGCTGATTGAATTCCTGTGGAAACTGGTCGGGCGTGACCAATACGAAGGCTTTGACCCGCTCAAAGGGTCAGCGGTGGGGTTTCTGCGGTCGATGGCGCAAGTGTCCAACCTGCCCGTGGTTTTGATTGAGTCTGACCGCAGCGACGACAGCGACGGCACAGCGGGACGCACAAAGTCTGCCTTCCACTGGGACAGCCTTAAATCACTCTATAACGGCGGGTCGTTGCGCACCACGGGGGTCAAGACCTCTGGCAATGACACATACGAGCCGCAATTTCGTGGGGCATTAGTGATTGCCCAAAACGCACCGGTGCAAGCCAGCGCACCCATCATGGAGCGGATTATCCACGTCTGGCTAGACAAATCCCGCCAAAGCGATGCGGGCAGAGAGTCCGGCTTAGAGCTGGGCAGAATGGCCGCGCGGGACCTGTCCGGATTCTTGGTCAAAGCAACAACTCAAGAAGAAAAAATCCTGCAAAGCATGGAAGAGGGCTTGCGCGACTACGAAAAAAAGCTGCAAGCAGCGGGGTCAAAAAATCAGCGTATCCAAAAAAACCACGCGCAATTAATGGTGATGGTGGACGCGCTGCGGGGGGTGATCCCCATTGCTGACCATGAACTGACCGCCGCCAAAAATCTGGTGATAGACATGGCGTTAGAGCGCGAAACCGCGCTGCAGCGCGACCACCCCATGATCGAAGCGTTCTGGGAGTCTGTCGAATATCTGGATGGCTACGGCGACGAGGGGGATGGCGAGCCGCAGCTCAATCACTCACGCAACACTGATTTGATTGCCATCAACCTCAATCACTTTGTCCAGCTTGCGGCTGAAAAACGGCAGCAAATCCCGCCGCTAAACGAGCTAAAACGGGTGCTCAAAGCCTCGCGGCGGCACAAGTTTATTGAGATTTGCGCAGTGAATAGCGCGATTAACGCCCGCTGGAATGTGCTGTCTAGCGCGGGCAGTCAAAAAAGACCCAGCACCATCAAGTGCTGGATTTTTAAGAAAGGGTAGGCGTGATTGTGATGACGATACGGGGCCGAATCACTGAAAAAACGGTCTTAAAGCTGAAAGCGGTAGGGGTGGGCGTGGCCTTCCACCACACCGACCCTTTGACGGGTGTCCCCGTCCATACCTTAACCAACCAAAAACAAGGAGCAAAAAATGAAACAACTCAGAAAATTTCCGCAGTGGCGGGCACGGGCAATGATTGCAGCGGATTGGTTTATCGCGGGGGTGGCATTGATGGCGGGATGGGTGCTGTTCTCTGTGCTGCTCACCGCAGCCCAAGCCCTGATCGACTGGGCGTTTATCCACTAGGAGCCACCGCCGCCTGCCAGGGCGACAGTGGCGGTACGACACACAACTAACAACACAGGCGGCGCGGTAGGCGTGCCGCCCCACTCAGGAACAAGCCATGAGCAACTACATTCTACACAGCACAAATCCCACCAGCCCAAGCGAATTGCTGGCTCGATGGGGCTGCCGGTCGCAAAAACCCTATGACCAGAAGACAGCCGCTTTTTGGGCGCACGTCACGGCGGGCGAACGGTATTTAAAAGTTCGCTATTTGACCACCATCCCACTCCCCGCGATGTTCCCGCTAGAGCGGGCGGTGTGGGAGCGGCTGGTACGGGGCGGGGACGACCCCACCGAGCTGGACGCTTTGCTTGATGCAATGCCCATGCCTTTTTTCCAAGATTAAGGGGTGAACAACATGACTCATCATCACGATATGGCCATCCCTCAAGATGCCCTGCGCTACGAAAAAATCCGCCGGTTGACCGCCATCCAGACCTGCGAAATGGGCGTGAAAGAGCGTGCAGCATGGGATAGGCTGATGGGCAAGCGTTTGGACGCGCTAGGACCCTTGCTTGACGCGCTTGAATACGTTGAGGCAGAAAACATCAAGCACCCCGCCCTTGATGCCAACAGATATGCAAAAGTGCGCTGGCTGCTGTCCCTCCCAGCCCACCGCCGCTCGCCGACCGAGCGGGCCGCGCTGTCACGTATCAAGCGGGGGGGCTGGTGGACGGTGGATTTAGACGATGCGGTGGATGCCGTGGCAGGGGGTGCGTGATGGAAAAACCAGCTGAAGCCATGTGGGGGGCGGCAGACATTGCGGCTTTCTTGCTGGTGAGCAAATCGACGGTGTTGCAGCGTATCGTGACCCGCCACGACTTCCCCCCGCCCTGCCTGCCGCTGGGCGCACGGGGTCGTAAAATCTGGGTGGCGCGGGATGTGGTGGCGTGGACAAAACGCCAGCGCGGCACCGTCAATCTCTCGGTAAGGGTATCGCATCCGTAGTCTTACGCCCCTCTCACCAAGCCCGCTTCGGCGGGCTTTTTGCATGGGGATTACCTTTTTGTAACCCACAATGACCCTTAAAAGGTAACCTGCTAAACGCCCTATAAATCAATGGGTTTAGCGGTTTTTTGACGGCTGCACACCGCAGGTTACCTTTTTTACGCCCCCCCACCCTACCCCAGCCTGCCCGCGATGTCGGTGGCCGTGGCGTTGTAGTAAATCATCAAGCTACGCGGGTCACGGTGGCCAATCATGCGGGCGAGGTCGAGCACGTCGATTTTGCGAGCCAGCCGCGTAATGGCTTCATGCCGTGCGTCGTGAAAATGCAAATCGGCCACACTGGGCAGGGACACGGCCACTCGTGCCCTGATTTTGCGCCACAAGCTGCTGGCAGAAGACGCATCAATTCTAAAGCACCGGCTATCCCCCTCGACCACCGGCAGGGTGTTTAACAGGGCTATCGCTGTGGTGGACAGCGGGACATTTCGGGCATCGCCATTTTTGGTTTTAGCCAGCCTGCAATACCGCTTATCGACAAATACCCTGTCCCACGTTAGCTCGGCAATTTCGCCTTGTCTCATGGCCGTTTCGAGTCCAAACAGAAAAGCCACGGCCACTCGCTGCATGACCTGTGTCGGTGTGCAGCCGTGGGTGTAGTGCAGTGCGGCCAGCATGGCGTCTATTTCTGCGGGGTCAATGAGGCGGTCACGGTGCGGCGGGTTTTTAGGCCGCCGGCATTCGCGCACGGGGTTGATGTTGCACAGCCGCCAGTCCCGCCTTGCTGTCTCAAAGACGGCGGACAAGATGTTCAGTTCGCGGTTGACTGACGCGGGCGAGACTTCTTTTAGCCGCTGGTCACGCCAGCCATTGATGTGGTCTACGGTGATTTTGCTGACCAGCTCACCGACCCAATACAGCTCCCGCAAAAATCGCGTGAGGCGGATAGCCTCTGCCCTGCCGCCGCGCTTGGTGGGCGAGACTTCGGTGATGTAGCGCGTCACTAATGTGTGGACTGTGATGTGGGCAGTAATGACACCGTTTTTGCCGTTATTGATGCCCGCTTCAATCTCTGTGGCCCATGCAATCGCGTGGGCTTTTGTCTGGAATGACGCGCTCTGCCGCACGCCACTTTTCATGACCTCCGCCCGCCACCTGTCCCCGCGCTTTCGATACGTCGCCATCGCTCCCCCTTTTGCGTGATTCTGGCGTGATTTTGGCGTGAACGATAACAGCGATTTGGGTTGATTTGGTGCGATTTGGTGTGACTGGCAAAATAAAAAAAACCCCACGAACCTAGGCTCTATGGGGCTTTTCGCTGATTTTGCTGGTGTTGCTTGGGGTGTGCAAAATGTGGTTGTGGTGCCCGAGACCGGCGCAATTAAACTTATGAAAATCAATTGGTTAAATACAAATTGGCGTGATTTTGGCGTGATTTGTAAAAATAGGCTCACCGTGTATGTTTTGAGATGATTATCAGAATTATAGGTGGGGTCAAAAGAAAGGTAACATTGGTAACAAAAAAAACAAAAAGAATTCAACTGGTTGTTTTGTAAGGTTTTTTACGTTTTATAGAAAGGTAATTTTTTGGTAATCAATAGGTAACCAAGTTACCTTGTTTTTTGTAATTTTTGCTTTTTGTTTTTTACAATAAAATCAACATGTTATTTAGATGTTACCTTTTTGGTTACCATTTGTTACCCATAGATGGTAACCGTAAAAATACATTAAAATCATGGTGTTATGTTTTGTTTTTTTGTTGAGTTACCAATGTTACCTTTATTTGATGCCCTGCCAAATCCATAGGGCTTTTATGGTCGTGCAGCTACGTAAAAACCCATGCGCTTGCTGCATGTAAACGCATGGGTTTTTTTACGCCACATCCGGCCACAGCCTCCCCGCCCACTTTGCAAGACACCATCCTTGCAGGTGCATAAAAACAAGGGTGTTAAGAGCGAGGGCGCGGCGGGGTCTCGTCCGCCCGCGCGAGGGTATACCCACCGGCCCACACCCGCAGCTCACGCCAGATGCAATAAAGCCCGCCTAGGCGGGCTTGTGTCGTGCTGCGGGGGTTTTCTACAGTGCTAGTCGCCTCCCTGTGTTAAACGCGGGCTCAAACGTCGCGACACGGTCATCCTGTGGCAGTCTGCGGGTGATACCGCTGGCGGCATCTGCAATCACCCTGCCCAGCAGCCTAACCCCCATCGGCCCCAGTTCCCGCCGCCACAGCGTGTTAGCAGTATCGTCTGGCAAGACGTGGCACCAGTCTTGGGCGGCAATGTCTCCCGTGTCCGCGCCATCATCCATCCAATACACACTGCCCCCCGCGATTTTGTCGCCCATGTGGATAGTCCACCGGACAGCATCCCGCCCACGGTGTCTTGGCAAAAGCGACGGGTGGTAACCGATTGCCCCCAGCCGTGCCTTAGCACGGGCTTGTTGACTGATAAAAACATGGGCGTGAGCCGCAATAATTAAGTCCACATTTTCTGGGATATGGCTTTCTTCAACGCATTGCGCCACTTGCGCAACGGCAATATGGCCACGCTGGGCGTGGGAATAGATTTTGTCACCTGCGGGGGCAATCACCTTCACCACCACATGGCCCGCATCTAGGCACAAAGACAAGACCGACTCGGCCAGCCATTTTTTGCCAATGATAACCACCCTCATTGTGCTGCTCCCAAATACCGGAACCCCTGAACAGCCCTAAAGTGCCCACCATGACCCGTTTTAAACCCGTTTTGTTGAGCAAGGCAACGCGCCTTATTCCCACCGTGTAACGATGCCGACACTTGAGTCCATCGGCTATCCCGCCGCAAAGCCATCGCCAAGCCTGGGTGCGAAGTATGGAACAGCATCGGTAAATGCAACCCGTACCGATTGTGCCCACCACGCCATGCCTCGGCCACCGTGTTTAGAAACCGCATTCCTACCCCTGCGCCTTGCCATTCCGGCATGACGACCAAACGGCAGGCTCGCGCCTCAACCAATCCTGGCCGCGTACTGACCGCAAGATGCGCAACAGGGCTACCCTCGATCGTCGCCACATAACAAACTGATGCCACCATCTTCGGCAACTTCAAATAATGATGCGGCTCAAAAAGTGGCCAATAACGCCAGTCGGTTTGATGGACGTCCACCGTGACTTCTGGTCTTCGCCAAAGCCCCCCCCGTAGAAATTGACCCGTACCAGTATCAAACACCCAATCTGGTTGCACCCAGTCTAAAATGTCGTAATGGCACGACAGCAACACCACCTGACCCTTAGACCGCCGCCACGCCTTAGCAAATGCCCCAGCTCCCACCTTCGCGATTTGCCGGTCAACCACCGACGAAAACTCATCAACCACCGCAAAGGTTGGCGCATCACACAGCAGGCGAGCCAGCGTCGCGCGGAACTGCTCACCGTTTGAAAGCACAGAATAGGGGCGAAGCCACGTTGGCACACTGCCCAACCCCACCGCAGACAATGCCCCCGTCACCGTATTTAAATCACCCTCCGGTGCAATGGCATCCACAATCGGACTATCACACGGCCAATCCGGCGCATAGAGCCGCCCAAGGCCGCGACCAATACTGCTTTTTCCACTGCCGGAAGGGCCGACAACCACCCCGATTTTCCAATCTTGATCGTCAATGTCTAAGCGTGCAGACAAGCTAAAATCCGCCCCCTCCTCCACATTAAAAAGGGATTGAACAGCCGCCGTGCGGTAGCTATAAAAACGGGGCGATTCGTGTTGGATAGTGATATTCATACCGTCACCACCCGCAACTTAAAGCCCATCGTTTTGAGCAAATTAAACACCGACTCTTGGTGGGACTCGTCATCGCATAACACAATGACCCCCCGCTTTTCCTTATAAACAAACCCATTTTTACCGAGTATTTTTTTCTCTTTCGCCTGCATAGAGGTTATTTCCGGCGGTCAATGCCGCGCTGGACTGCGGCGCAAGGCCGTCTTGGTGTAGTGAGGTGTAGTGATTTGTTGTTTTGCAGCGGGGGCATTTAATCGTCAACGACACGACCGCGCCCACCGCCAGCTTACGGGCACATTGCCCACATCTAATATCCATACTCATAAAACGCCACTTGATATATGCTCCGACCCGCTGTGTGCACAGCACGGTGTCTCGGCCAAAAGCAGCTTGCTCTGCCGGAGGTGGCTTGGTCAGGTGTGCGACCACCCGACCAAGTCGCACCGTCTTTTTACTAGCGCGAAAATCTGACCGCTTCCATGCCAGCCCAATCATTCAGCTCCAAAAACCGCTGCTGCAGCGGCACAATCTCGTGCTGCCAAAACACCTCAGCCGCCGTGGCGGCATCGCCAAACCCCCCCGTATTGCTCGGGATAATCCCCAGCAGCTGCGGCGGCACACGGTGCGCCGCCAGCACATCGTCCCGCGTCACATTCTTCACGTTGAAAAATTCATCCTTCGCCGACACATCCGAAACCGGAATAATTTGCAGCCCGTCTTTTTTGCCGTTGGGCGAATACATAAAAAGGTTCCTGAAATTGCCCGGCCCCTTACTGTCCTTCAAAGCCTGCCGCAGATGGGCCACATCCTCCTCATTGTGGGCAGGGTCGGTCATATACATCACAAACCCCGCGTGCGAGCCGTTCATATAGTATTTACGCCGGAATAGCGTCGCCGACTCATTCAGCCACGCCGACTGCAGCGCGGACAAATACTCCGGCAGCCCATACACCTCCTGATTGATGTCCGGCTCACTCACCTGGCACACCGACCCAACAGAAAACGCGTGCTCCGCCTTCAACAACGGCACAAACCAAAACTGGTCAACAGCCAAATCCGACCCCCGCCGCACATACTTAGCCGGCACATGCGACAGCGACAGCACCCCGCCCATCCGGTTATTCACACGCTCCACATACGCATTGCCGAAAATCAAAAAATCCAAAGCAAACCGCGAAAAATCCGCACGCGACAAAAATCCGCACGGCACAAAAGCCGAAAGCA
>CALMOJ010000128.1 GCA_937871815.1 uncultured Neisseriales bacterium | reverse complement strand
ATTGTGCCTACGTTAACGTGCGGTTTTGTCCGCTCGAACTTTTCCTTAGCCATAGCTAAATTCCTTAAGTAAAGATCAAAATACAAAGAGTTTCTCGCACGGCTGCATCAAGCAATGCCGTGCGAGAAATGGGGAATTACTTACGGCTGGCCATCACGGCTTCAGCCACATTACGAGGGGCTTCGGAGTAATGCTTGAATTCCATCGAGTAGGTTGCGCGACCTTGGGTAGCGGAACGCAAGTCGGTGGAATAGCCAAACATTTCTGCCAAAGGCACTTCAGCACGAATTTTCTTGCCGCCCAAGCCATCATCTTCCATGCCTTGCACGATGCCACGACGACGGTTCAAGTCGCCCATCACATCGCCCATGTAATCTTCTGGCGTTTCGACTTCAACAGCCATCATCGGCTCAAGAATCACGGGGCTTGCACGACGCATCGCTTCTTTGAACGCCAGCGATCCGGCCAATTCAAAGGCAATTTGCGACGAGTCAACATCGTGGTAAGAACCGAAGGTGAGGCGAACAGTCACGTCAACTACGGGGAAGCCAGCCAAGATACCGCTAGACAGGGTGTTTTGAATCCCCTTATCAATCGATGGGATGAACTCACGAGGAATCACACCCCCCTTGATTTCATCGAAGAACTTGTAGCCGTTACCTTCACCAGACGGTTCTAGCGTGATTTGAGCGTGGCCGTACTGACCCTTACCGCCAGATTGCTTAACGTGCTTACCATCCACGTCTTTAACAATCTTAGTCACGGTTTCACGGTAGGCCACTTGTGGTGCACCCACGTTGGCTTCTACGCCAAACTCGCGACGCATACGGTCAACCAAAATTTCCAAGTGGAGCTCGCCCATGCCGGAAATAATCGTCTGACCGGATTCTTCGTCTGTGCGAACACGGAACGAAGGATCTTCTTTTGCCAAGCGGTTCAGTGCAACGCCCATCTTCTCTTGGTCAGCCTTAGTCTTAGGCTCTACCGCAACGTGAATCACGGGATCAGGGAATTCCATGCGCTCCAAGATAATCGGTGCATCGAGGTCGCACAGAGTTTCGCCTGTGGTCACATCTTTCAGACCGATAGCAGCAGCAATGTCGCCCGCACGCACTTCGTCAATTTCCTTACGGTCATTGGCGTGCATTTGAACGATACGGCCAATGCGCTCTTTCTTATCTTTTACCGAGTTCAATACGGTATCGCCAGACTTCACCACACCAGAGTAGGTACGGAAGAAAGTAAGCTGACCAACATACGGGTCATTCATCAGCTTAAAGGCCAGTGCGGAGAATGGCGCATCATCAGATGCTTCGCGGCAAGCCGCAGTACCGTCTTCCAGTTCACCTGGAATAGGAGGTACATCCAGCGGGCTAGGCAACAGCTCAATCACGGCATCCAGCATACGCTGCACGCCTTTGTTCTTGAACGCAGAGCCGCACAGCATGGGCTGAATTTCGCAGCGCAAAGTACGCGCACGCAAACCAGAAACAATTTCTTCCTCAGTCAGCACACCGCCTTCGAGGTACTTGTCCATCATTTCTTCGCTGGCTTCAGCAGCTGCCTCAACCATTTTTTCGCGCCACTTTTCGGACACTTCAACCAAATCAGCCGGGATTTCGCCGTATTCGAACTTCATCCCTTGGCTGGCTTCGTCCCAAATGATGGCTTTCATCTTCAGGAGGTCAACCACGCCCTGAAAGCCTTCTTCTGCGCCGATAGGCACAACGATAGGCACAGGATTGGCACGCAAACGGGTTTGCATTTGTTCAACAACGCGGAAGAAGTTGGCACCTTGACGGTCCATCTTGTTCACAAAAGCCAGACGGGGCACTTTATAGCGTGTTGCTTGCCGCCATACGGTTTCCGACTGTGGCTGAACGCCACCCACCGCGCAGTAAACCATCACAGCGCCATCCAACACGCGCATAGAGCGTTCAACTTCAATCGTGAAGTCAACGTGCCCTGGGGTGTCGATAATATTGAAATGGTGAGCGGGGAATTGTAGGCCCATGCCCTTCCAAAACGTCGTTGTTGCAGCGGACGTAATGGTAATCCCGCGTTCCTGCTCCTGCTCCATCCAGTCCATGGTGGCTGCGCCATCATGGACTTCACCAATTTTGTGGTTTACACCGGTGTAAAACAGAATGCGTTCGGTTGTTGTTGTCTTACCAGCATCAATGTGCGCGCTAATACCAATATTACGGTATCGCTCAATGGGGGTTTTTCTAGCCACAGCGACAGCCTTTTCAGCAATAAGAAACGTTTAGAAGCGGAAGTGCGAGAAGGCCTTGTTGGCTTCTGCCATACGGTGAACTTCGTCACGCTTTTTCATGGCACCGCCACGACCTTCAGCCGCATCCAGCAGCTCACCAGCCAAACGCAAGTCCATGGACTTTTCGCCGCGCTTGCGGGCGGATTCACGCAACCAACGCATTGCCAGTGCCAAACGGCGTGCTGGGCGAACTTCAACCGGCACTTGGTAGTTAGCACCACCCACGCGGCGGGACTTGACTTCCACGACAGGCTTCACGTTGCTAATTGCAGTGGCAAACACTTCTAGCGCGTTCTTACCGGCTTTTTTCTCAATCTGAGCCAGTGCGCCGTAAACGATGCGTTCAGCAACAGACTTCTTGCCGTCCATCATCACGACGTTCATAAACTTGGAGAGCTCGACGTTGCCGTATTTTGGATCGGGCAGTACGTCACGTTTCGGTACTTCTCTGCGTCTTGGCATTTTAACCTCAGTAAATTCAATTCAGTTGGGTGGAAAACCCACCCTCGGCATGCCAACTAACATGCCACTTACTCGACGGCAACGTGCCGCCTAGCGGGTACAGCACATGCGCATTATTTCTTAGGGCGCTTTGTACCGTACTTAGAACGGGACTGCTTACGATCTTTCACGCCTGCGGTATCCAACGAACCGCGAACCGTGTGGTAACGCACACCTGGCAAATCCTTAACACGACCACCGCGAATCAGCACAACACTGTGCTCTTGCAGGTTATGGCCTTCACCACCGATGTAGCTAGACACTTCAAAGCCGTTGGTCAGACGCACGCGGCAGACCTTACGCAAAGCGGAGTTTGGCTTTTTAGGGGTAGTAGTATAAACACGGGTGCAAACACCACGCTTCTGAGGGCAAGCCTCAAGTGCTGGCACCTTGCTGCTTTCGCGCACGGGTGTGCGTGGCTTGCGAACAAGCTGGTTAATTGTAGGCATTATTTTTCCTAGAAAATTGGCATCCTCCCCATTGCTCTGCCACAGAGAAATGGGGATTCCTACCGTGTTCAGACCCGGATGGTCTGACTCACTTCGGGGGTTTCTGCTTCATGGGAGCTGGCTGAGATACACTCGCATCCAGCACTTACCGCCCCTCCGCAGACATCACTTTCCGCCTGCCCAGCGGTAGGTCTACAACGTGGAGACAGCCTAAAAAGACCTCCCCCGCACTCTCTTCCTTGCCGACAGACCATGAGTATCCAGCAAGGAAAGACCGAGCATTATAGGGGAACACTTTCTTGAGCGTCAATGAAAGAGAAAGAGCCAACCCGATGAATTACAAAGGGTTGGCTCTTTCTCTAGGTGCTACACATTAAGCAGAATGTGCGGCATTTTCAGCGGCATCTGCCGAAGTCGATTTTTCTGAAGCGGCATCGGCCAAGGCTTGCTTGCGGCGATTATTGTGGTAGGCCAACCCTGTACCGGCAGGAATCAAGCGACCCACAATCACGTTTTCCTTCAGCCCGCGCAAGTCATCACGTTTGCCCATAATGGCGGCTTCCGTCAACACGCGCGTGGTTTCTTGGAACGAAGCGGCAGAGATAAACGAGTCGGTAGACAGCGAGGCCTTGGTAATCCCCAACAAGACATTGCCGTATTGCGCAGGAATCTTGTTCTCTGCATTCAGACGGTCGTTTGCCTCCAACACTTCGGCACGCTCGACTTGCTCACCGGTAATAAAGGACGAGCCGGCCGAATCGGTAATCACGACACGGCGTAACATCTGGCGAATAATCACTTCGATATGCTTGTCGTTAATCTTTACGCCTTGCAAGCGATACACCTCTTGCACTTCTTGGACAATATAACGCGCCAAGGCTTCGATACCCTGCAAGCGCAGAATATCGTGCGGGTCGGCTGGACCGTCCACAATCACTTCGCCACGGTTAACCACTTGACCATCGTGCACCAGCACATGCTTATCCTTAGGAATCAAGGTTTCACTCGCGCTGCCATCTAGATCCGTAATAATCAGGCGTTGCTTGCCCTTGGTATCCTTACCAAAGCTCACCGTACCGGTCACTTCAGCCAGCATCCCAGCATCCTTCGGTGGGCGGGCTTCGAACAACTCGGCCACACGCGGCAAACCACCGGTAATATCGCGGGTCTTGGACGATTCTTGTGGAATACGGGCCAACACATCACCCACACCGACCTCTTGCCCATCCTTCACCGTGATAATCGCGCCCACTTGGAAGGTAATGCTCACCGACGCATCCGACCCAGAGAGTTTGACATCATGCCCGTTGGCATCTAGCAACTTAACCTGTGGACGCAGCATTTTGGAGGTAGCAGCCGCGCGGCGTTTAGGGTCAATCACCACCAGCGTGGTCAAGCCCGTTACATCATCTAGCTGCTTGGCAACCGTCGTACCTTCTTCCACGTTCTCGAACTTCACCCGACCGGCGTATTCGGTAATGATGGGGCGAGTATGCGGATCCCATGTAGCCAAGACTTGGCCAGCCTTCAGGGTCATACCATCTTGCACCATCAAGGTCGCGCCATATGGCACTTTGTGACGTTCGCGCTCACGACCCGCATCATCCTGAATCACGACCTCACCCGAACGGGCAATGACCACCAACTGGTTTTTCACCGTGGTCACGTAACGCATTTGTGCCGAGTAGCGCACCACGCCATTCGACTTCGATTCTACTTGGCTTGCTGCTGCTGCCCGCGAAGCAGCCCCCCCGATGTGGAAAGTACGCATGGTCAGCTGGGTCCCAGGCTCACCAATCGACTGCGCAGCAATCACGCCAACTGCTTCGCCAACGTTAATCAGCTTGCCGCGACCCAAGTCACGCCCATAACAGCTTGCACACAAGCCATAGCGGGTTTCGCAGGTCAGCGGGGTGCGGACTTTAACTTCGTCAATCCCGAGCGCGTCAATCTCATCAACGGCCGCTTCGTCCAGCAATGTCCCTGCTTCAAACAGCGTCTCGCCGGAGGTGGGGTTAATCACATCAATGGCAGCGACACGCCCCAAAATGCGCTCGCGCAGGGCTTCAATCACATCACCGCCTTGCAGCACAGCTTTCATGGAAGCACCGAGTACGGTGTGGCAATCGTCCTCAATCACAACCAAGTCTTGGGTCACGTCCACCAAACGACGAGTCAGGTAACCCGAGTTCGCGGTCTTCAACGCCGTATCAGCCAGACCCTTACGCGCACCGTGGGTAGAGATAAAGTACTGAAGAACGGTCAGACCTTCACGGAAATTAGAGGTAATCGGCGTTTCGATAATCGAACCATCCGGCTTGGCCATCAGACCCCGCATCCCTGCCAACTGGCGAATCTGCGCCACCGAGCCCCGCGCACCGGAGTCAGCCATCATGTAAATCGAGTTAAACGATTCTTGATCGACTTCATTGCCATCGCGGTCGATTGTTTTTTCTTTACCCAGCTGTTCCATCATGGCCTTGGCAACTTGGTCACCACAGCGACCCCAGATATCCACGACCTTGTTGTAACGTTCGCCCTGCGTGACCAGACCTTGGCGGTACTGCTCTTCAATCTCTTTCACTTCTTTGTGTGCTGCGCCAAGCAGATCAACCTTCTTGGTTGGAATCAGCATGTCATCTACACAAATCGAGATACCCGCACGGGTGGAGAAGGCAAAACCGGTATACATCAATTGGTCAGCAAAAATCACAGTGTCACGGATACCGCAACGACGGAACGAGGCATTGATCAGCTTAGAAATTTCTTTCTTTTTCAAAGCCTTGTTAATGTGCTCGAAGCCCAAGCCCTTAGGCAAGATATCCGACAGCAACGCCCGACCCGCTGTAGTTTCAAAGCGACGGGTAATCGGCTGAAACTCGCCCTGCTCGTCTTTTTCCCACTCAACAATCCGCACCGAAATACGCGAAGCCAACTCAACTTGGCGTGTCTCGTAGGCACGGCTCACTTCGGAGACATTGGAAAACTTCATGCCTTCGCCACGACCATTGATTTTGTCGCGGGTCAGGTAATACAGCCCCAACACAATATCCTGCGACGGCACAATAATAGGCTCGCCGTTAGCAGGCGACAGCACGTTATTCGAGGCCAACATCAGGGTGCGGGCTTCCATCTGGGCTTCTAGGCTCAGGGGAACGTGAACCGCCATTTGGTCACCGTCAAAGTCGGCGTTGAAGGCCGCGCACACCAGCGGGTGCAACTGAATGGCCTTACCTTCGATGAGGGTGGGTTCAAAAGCCTGAATCCCCAAACGGTGCAGCGTTGGCGCACGGTTCAGCAAAATTGGATGTTCGCGAATGACTTCTTCGAGGATGTCCCACACTTCGGGCACTTCTTGCTCGACCAGCTTTTTCGCGGCTTTGATGGTGCTGGCCAGACCTTGCACTTCCAGCTTGTGGAAGATGAAAGGCTTGAACAGCTCCAACGCCATTTTTTTAGGCAGACCGCACTGGTGGAGGCGCAGGGTTGGTCCCACGGTAATCACGGAACGACCGGAGTAGTCCACGCGCTTGCCCAGCAAGTTTTGACGGAAACGACCGCCCTTGCCCTTAATCATGTCAGCCAGCGATTTCAGCGGACGCTTGTTCGCGCCGGTCATGGCCTTACCACGACGACCGTTATCCAGCAGCGAGTCCACGGCTTCTTGCAGCATGCGCTTTTCGTTACGCACGATAATTTCTGGCGCACGCAACTCTAACAACCGCTTCAGGCGGTTGTTACGGTTAATCACGCGACGATACAAGTCGTTTAGGTCGGAGGTGGCAAAGCGACCGCCATCCAAAGGCACGAGTGGGCGCAATTCGGGCGGCAAAACGGGCAAGACTTCCAAAACCATCCACTCAGGCTTGATGCCCGAACGCTGGAAGGCTTCTAACACTTTGAGCCGCTTGGCGATTTTTTTGATTTTGGTGTCGGAGCTGGTGTTGGCCAAATCGTGACGCAAGGTGTCAATTTCACCAGCGATGTCGAGGCGGCGCAGCAGTTCGCGCACGGCTTCCGCCCCCATCAGGGCAGTAAATTCGTCGCCGTATTCTTCTTGCTTGTCGAGGTAGTCATCTTCGGTCAGCAGTTGCTTATATTGCAGCGGGGTCATGCCGCTGTCAGTCACCACATAGCCTTCAAAGTACAAGACGCGCTCAATGTCACGCAGCGTCATGTCGAGAACCATCCCCAAACGGGAAGGCAACGACTTCAAAAACCAAATGTGGGCAACAGGGCTGGCCAGTTCGATGTGCGCCATGCGCTCACGACGGACTTTAGACAGCGTGACTTCAACGCCGCATTTTTCGCAGATAACGCCGCGATGCTTAAGACGCTTATATTTGCCGCAGAGGCATTCGTAATCTTTGATAGGGCCAAAAATACGGGCGCAGAACAGACCATCCCGCTCGGGCTTAAAGGTACGGTAGTTAATGGTTTCGGGCTTTTTAACTTCCCCGAACGACCATGAGCGGATTTTTTCAGCAGAGGCAACGCCAATTTTAATGGCGTCAAACTCTTCTTCTTGTGTGACCTGTTTGAATAAATCGAGCAGAGCTTTCATGACATCTCCAGTAAGGCAGTGAAGGGTGGTGCTGAAACGTATCAGCCCACCCCTTTGCTCCTCACATGTTCTTAGTAGCGATCAAGGTCGATATCGAGACCCAAGGAGCGAATTTCTTTCACCAGCACGTTAAACGATTCCGGCATACCGGCTTCAATCTTGTGCTCGCCCTTGACGATGTTCTCGTACACCTTGGTTCGACCGGCCACGTCATCCGACTTAACGGTCAACATTTCTTGCAGCGTGTAAGCCGCGCCGTAAGCTTCCAGTGCCCACACTTCCATTTCCCCGAAGCGTTGCCCCCCGAACTGCGCCTTACCACCCAATGGCTGCTGGGTAACCAGCGAGTAAGGACCGGTAGAACGGGCGTGCATCTTGTCATCAACCAAATGGTGTAATTTCAAGAAGTGCATCACGCCGACGGTCGTCTTACGGTCAAAGGCTTCGCCAGACCGACCATCATAGAGCTGCAATTGGGTCTTGGAAGGGTTAAAGCCCATCTTCGCCGAACGTGGGTCTTCGTCGGGATAAGCCAACGACAGCATGTGCTTAATTTCTTCTTCTTTCGCACCATCAAACACGGGCGTTGCGAACGGCACACCACGACGGAGATTCTGCGCCAAGTCCATGATTTCAGCATCGCTCAGGTCTTGGATGTCTTCTGGGCGGCCACTGGAGTTATAAATCTGCTCCATATAGGCACGGACTTCATCCACCTTGCGCTGCTGCTTCAGCATCCGGTCAACCTGCTGGCCCAAGCCCTTCGCAGCCCAACCCAAGTGAACTTCCAAAATCTGACCAACGTTCATCCGTGAAGGCACGCCCAGCGGGTTCAGTACGATATCAACCGGTGACCCATCGGCCATAAACGGCATGTCTTCGACAGGCAAAATCTTGGAGACCACACCCTTGTTACCGTGACGACCGGCCATCTTGTCACCTGGCTGCAAACGACGCTTCACGGCGATATACACCTTGACCATCTTTTGTACGCCTGGCGGCAATTCGTCGCCTTGGGTCAGCTTGCGCTTTTTGTCTTCGAATTTAAGGTCAAACTCTTCACGCTTTTGTGCCAGCGACTCTTTCATCTGCTCCAACTGCTTGGCAATGTCTTCGTCTGCCATGCGGATGTCGAACCAGTCATGCCGTGTCGGCAAGCCCTCAAGGTAGTCATGCCCAATCACCGAGCCTTTAGCAAGGCGCTTAGGCCCACCATTGGCAACCTTACCCACGATCAGTCGCTCAATCCGGCTAAATGCATCCGCTTCAAAAATACGGATTTGGTCATTCAGGTCGAGGCGATGGCGTTTGAGCTCTTCATCAATAATGGACTGGGCGCGTTCATCGCGGTCAATGCCTTCACGGGTAAAGACCTGCACGTCAATCACGGTACCCTGCATCCCAGTAGGAATACGCAACGAGGTGTCTTTTACATCAGAGGCTTTTTCACCAAAGATGGCACGGAGCAGTTTTTCTTCTGGGGTTAGCTGGGTTTCGCCCTTTGGGGTCACCTTGCCCACCAAGACATCACCGGGCTCGACTTCTGCCCCGATATGCACAATCCCTGCCTCATCCAAGCGCCCTTGCATCCGTTCGGAGAGATTGGGGATATCACGGGTAATTTCTTCAGGGCCAAGCTTGGTGTCACGCGCAACAACTTGCAGTTCTTCGATGTGAATCGAGGTGTAACGGTCATCCGCCACCACACGCTCAGAAATCAAAATCGAATCTTCGAAGTTGTAACCGTTCCAAGGCATAAAGGCGATGGTCATGTTTTGACCCAATGCCAGTTCGCCCAAGTCAGTCGAGGCACCATCTGCCAATACGTCACTGCGGGCGACTTGGTCACCCACCTTCACGATAGGCCGTTGGTTGATGTTGGTATTTTGGTTAGAACGGGTGTATTTGGTCATGTTGTAAATATCAACACCCACTTCACCCGCCAGCGCTTCTTCGTCGTTAACGCGAATCACTACACGGTTGGCATCGACGTAATCGACCCGCCCGCCACGACGCGCAACAACCGTGGTGCCGGAGTCAGTGGCCACCGCACGTTCAATGCCGGTACCGACAAAGGGTTTTTCTGCACGCAAGCACGGCACGGCTTGACGTTGCATGTTGGCACCCATCAAGGCACGGTTCGCATCATCGTGCTCAAGGAAAGGAATCAACGATGCGGCAACGGATACCACTTGGCTAGGGGCAACGTCCATATACTGGACGCGCTCTGGCAGAGCCAAAATAGTTTCGCCTTTTTCGCGGCAGGTCACCAGTTCATCCGTAAGAAGGTTGTTGTCATCCAACTCGGCGTTAGCCTGAGCGATAACGTAGCGGCCTTCTTCAATAGCGGATAAATAGTCAATGTCGTTGCTGACTTTGCCATCCAACACTTTGCGATACGGGGTTTCGAGGAAGCCGTATTCGTTGGTGCGGGCATAAATCGCGAGGGAGTTAATCAGGCCAATGTTCGGACCTTCAGGCGTTTCGATTGGGCAAACACGACCGTAGTGGGTCGGATGCACGTCACGGACTTCAAAGCCAGCGCGTTCGCGGGTCAAACCACCTGGCCCCAAAGCGGAAACGCGACGTTTGTGCGTGACTTCCGACAGCGGGTTGGTTTGGTCCATAAACTGCGACAGCTGGCTAGAACCAAAGAACTCTTTAATCGCAGCAGACACCGGCTTGGCATTGATCAGGTCATGCGGCATGAGGTTGTCGGATTCCGCCTGATTCAGACGTTCCTTGACCGCACGCTCAACACGCACCAGCCCTGCGCGGAATTGATTTTCTGCCAATTCACCCACAGAACGCACGCGGCGATTGCCCAAGTGGTCGATATCATCCACTTCGCCACGCCCATCACGCAAATCCACCAAGATTTTAATGACGGCGACGATGTCTTCGTTGGACAGCGTACCCTTGCCGACAATTTCATCACGTCCGATGCGACGGTTAAACTTCATCCGACCCACGCGGGACAGGTCATACGCATCTGGATTGAAGAAGAGGCGCTGGAACAAGGCTTCGACAGCATCTTCAGTCGGCGGCTCACCTGGGCGCATCATCCGGTAAATGGCGACCTTGGCCTGCAGCTGGTCTTGGATGTCGTCGGCACGCATGGTGTTGGAAATGAACCCACCATAATCAAGATCATTGATAAACAATGTCTCGATTTCGTTAACCCCAACGATGTCAAATTTGGCGAGCAATTCGTCGGTAATTTCTTCGTTGGCACGCGCCAACAGTTCACCGGTTTCTGGATTGACGACATTTTTGGCCAGCACGCGGCCAACCGCCAAGTCAGCAGAGACTTCGACGCGGGTGACACCAGCGGCTTCGATGTCTTTAATGCTCTTGGCGGTGATGCGTTTGTCTTTTTCGACGATCATCTTGCCTTCTGGCGAGACGATATTGAATTTGGCGGTTTCACCCTTCAGGCGTGAAGGTACCAAGGACATGTATACGCCGTCATTGGTTAGGAAGAACTTATCGAAGGAGAAGAACTCCGCCAAAATTTGCTCTTCGCTATAGCCCAAGGCCTTCATCAGGATCGAAGCGGGCATCTTGCGGCGGCGGTCAATACGGAAATACAGCAGGTCTTTCGGGTCAAACTCGAAGTCCAACCAAGAGCCACGGTAAGGAATCACGCGGGCGGAGAAGAGCAGCTTGCCGGAGCTATGCGTCTTACCACGATCATGCTCAAAAAACACGCCAGGCGAGCGATGCAACTGAGAAACGATAACGCGCTCTGTCCCGTTGATAATGAACGAGCCATTGCCAGTCATCAGAGGGATTTCCCCCATATAGACTTCATTTTCGCGGACTTCTTTGACGATGCCCGGCTTGGAGGATTCTTTGTCAAAGATGGTCAGGCGAATACGTGCACGCAAAGGTGCTGCGAAGGTAATGCCGCGCAACTGGCACTCTGGCACGTCAAAGGGGGGGTCACCCAAGACATAATGCACAAAGTCGAGGCGGGCATAGCCATTGTGGCTCAAAATCGGAAAAATCGAACGGAACGCAGCTTCAAGGCCTTGGACAGCACGCTCGTTGAACGCCTTGTCCAGTTGCAGGAAGCTTTTGTAGGACTCGATTTGGGTCGCCAACAGGGATGGGACATCGTGAACACTGGCGCGCTTCGCAAAGCTCTTGCGAAGCCGTTTTTTCTCAGTAAACGAATAACTCATGGAGTCTCCAACGAGGTGGGGGGCGCAAGAAAACAAAACTGAGCCACGCACGCGTAGCTTATTTTTGGTTTCTTGGCGGGAGGAAATTTGCTTACAGTACGATCAAATGTACGAAATCAAACTAGGGTTCACTAGCAATACAAGCGCAACAAGGCTGGCGAATTACTCCGCCAGCCTTTGCTACATCGTCAGGGAGACGATTACTTCATTTCAGCTTGTGCACCAGCTTCGATCAGTTGCTTAACGACAGCTTCGGCATCAGCCTTAGCAATGCCTTCTTTAACTGTCTTAGGTGCGCCGTCAACCAGATCCTTGGCTTCTTTCAGACCCAGACCGGTCAAGGTGCGAACAACCTTAATCACGTTCACTTTGCTTTCACCAGCGGCGAGCAAGATAACGTCAAATTCGGTTTTTTCTTCAGCAGCAGCAGCGCCACCAGCAGCAGGTGCAGCAACAGCCATGGAAGCTGCGGACACGCCGAACTTCTCTTCGAATGCCTTCACGAGGTCATTCAATTCCATTACGGTCAGGCTACCAACGGCTTCGAGGATGTCTTCTTTAGTAATTGCCATTTTTGGATACTCTCCAGAAATCATGTTAAGTCAAAAGTAACGGGGTGCGATTCAAGCCACTTCGGCTTGTTTTTTCTCTGCCAGCGCGGCGAGTGCGCGGGCAAAGCCCGACACTGGTGCTTGCATAACGCCCAACAACATCGCCAACAGCTGTTCGCGACCTGGGATAGATGCAAGCTGAGCAACTTCTGCCGCAGACAACAAGCGACCATCATAGGCACCAGCCTTAATGACGATTTTGTTATCGACTTTAGCAAAGTCATTCAACACCTTAGCGGCAGCAACTGGGTCTTCGGATACGGCATAAACCAGTGGACCGACCATTTGGTCAGCCAAGCCAGCAAATGCAGTATCAGCGACAGCGCGGCGTACCAGTGTGTTCTTCAGAACACGCAGATACACACCCTGCTCACGCGCTTGTGCGCGCAGCTTGGTCATGCTGCCAACCCCGATGCCCCGATATTCAGCGATAACGAGCGTCTGTGCGCTAGCCACTTGGGCAGCGACTTCAGCGACTACCGCCTTCTTATCTTCAAGATTGAGACTCAAGGTCTACCTCCTACAGTTTAGGACTGGGTCGGGCTTCCCCTTCCCCCCTTGCGGCGACCTGATTTCAGGAGCAATTTGCACAATATTATTCATACAAAAAACCTGTCTCCGGGTACACCATCTGCGCAGGATGACACCAAAAAGGTGATTAAGCTGAATACATCAGCTCCTGCGGTCTTTGACAATCCAGCACGCGGTCTAAAGCCACGCACTGGCCCAAAGTTTAATTAGGCGAGAAACGAAGCCTGATCAACGCGTGCGCCCACACCCATGGTGCTAGACACGGCAATCTTCTTCAGATACACGCCCTTGGCAGAAGCAGGCTTCGCTTTAAGCAAAGCATCGACCAGTGCAGCCAAGTTTTCTTGCAATGCAGCAGCTTCGAACGATGCGCGACCAATCGTGGCATGCACAATCCCGCCCTTATCGGTACGGTACTGAACCTGACCAGCTTTAGCATTTTTAACAGCTTCAGCAACGTTAGGGGTCACAGTGCCCACCTTAGGGTTAGGCATCAGGCCACGAGGACCCAACACTTGACCGAGCTGACCAACAACACGCATCGCATCAGGCGTAGCAATCACAACATCAAAGTCAAGCATCCCGCCTTTGATTTGTGCAGCCAAATCATCGAAACCAACAATTTCAGCACCAGCAGCAAGAGCGGCTTCAGCATTTGCACCTTGTGCAAACACAGCAACGCGTACCGACTTACCTGTGCCGCGTGGCAATACCACGGAACCACGAACAACTTGGTCAGATTTACGTGCATCAATACCAAGATTGATGGCGACGTCGATGGATTCGTCGAATTTAGCGGTAGCCGCTTCCTTCACCAAAGCAATGCCATCTTCTGCGGAATACACTTTATTACGATCGACTTTTGCCTTGAGGGCAGCCAAACGCTTAGAAATCTTGGCCATTTACACGCCCTCCACTTCAATACCCATGCTGCGAGCGGAACCCGCAAGAATGCGAATAGCAGCATCCATGTTGGAAGCGGTCAAGTCAGCTTGTTTGGTTTTTGCGATTTCTTCCAATTGAGTGCGCGTCAGCTTACCGACTTTGTCAGTGTGTGGCTTCGGGCTACCCTTTTGAATCCCAGCAGCCTTCTTCAACAAGAAGGTCGCAGGAGGGGTCTTCATCACAAAGGTGAAGGATTTATCAGCGTACGCTGTAATCACAACAGGAACAGGGGAACCTGGTTCCATACCTTGAGTCTGCGCGTTAAACGCTTTGCAGAACTCCATAATATTCAGACCGCGTTGACCCAGAGCTGGACCAATAGGAGGCGATGGATTTGCCTTACCAGCGGGCACTTGCAGCTTAACGTAGCCGACAATTTTCTTTGCCACAGTGAAACTCCTAAGATGGGTATAACGCAGGCAAAGCCTGCTTCCCTGTTAACAAGCAAGCCAAGGCTATAAACCCTAGGCTCGCATCATGCCAAATTACAATTTTTCAACTTGGCTAAATTCAAGCTCAACCGGTGTGTCTCGGCCAAAAATTTGGACAGACACGCGTAAGCGATTGCGTTCGTAGTTGACTTCATCCACATTGCCGTTGAAGTCGTTAAAGGGGCCTTCGGTCACCCGAATACGCTCGCCCACTTCAAACAATACCTTCGGCTTAGGCTTCTCAATACAATCTTGCATTTGCTGCATAATCGCATCGACTTCTTTTTGAGGAATAGGAGAAGGGCGATTACCCGTGCCGCCAACAAAACCCGTTACTTTTGGTGTGCTTTTAACCAAATGCCACGTTTCGTCAGACATTTCCATTTCGACCAAAACATAGCCGGGGAAAAATTTACGCTCAGTCAGGGAGCGTTTACCATTTTTAATATCAACGACTTCTTCAACTGGAACAAGAATCTTACCGAAACGATCCTGCATTGCTTCACGGTCAATCCGTTCGAGCAAGGCTTTTTGTACCGTTTTTTCAAAGCCAGAATAGGCGTGTACCACATACCAACGCATTGCCATGATGGATCAGCCCCGTTTCAGCAAAATATCGTAAAACAACCAAGACAAACTAGAATCAACAAGCCACATAAACAACGCAAGCACGAGCACAAACACAAAGACTAACCCCGTCATCTGGGTTGCTTCCTTACGCGTCGGCCACACTACTTTTTTTGCTTCTACAACGGACTCTTGGGCATAGACCACAAAATCCTTGCCGGGTTGTGATAGAGCAACTGCGCCAACAGCAAGAGCCACGCCAAACAACACGGCCACCACGCGCAACAAACCTTGCGTGTCTGGCAACATATAAAAAGCAGTAACGCCAGCCACTACAAACAAGAGTGCCGATGTCAGCTTTACTTTGTCCTGAAATTCCATGGGATAGGGATCAATCTTGTGCAAAAGCAAATACAGCAAAAGACTAACCGGCACGAATGCCGGTTAGTCTATATTTGGCAGGCCAGGAGGGCTTCGAACCCCCAACCCTCGGTTTTGGAGACCGATACTCTACCAATTGAGCTACTGGCCTAAAACCTTTTTGTTACGCAAGAATCTTGGCGACAACACCGGCACCAACGGTACGACCACCTTCACGG
>CALMOJ010000127.1 GCA_937871815.1 uncultured Neisseriales bacterium | reverse complement strand
TCTCTCTCGGGTTCATCGATGGCAGAGAAAAAAACCGATGCCCAGCGAAGACATCGGCATTGATGGTGGCAACAAAGCCCTATCACCCGCCCAGCCGAACGCCATCTAGGAACCCCATTGAATAGGGATGGTTAATGCCGCCTATCCACCACCTCTTCACACACAATACCCAGCAGGGTCAGGTGCATTTTTAGGTGCACCAAAGCCTCTTCGGGGTTGGGGGTGATGTCAGGCGTGACCAGCCACGGAAAACGGGTCACCAGCGCGTTGTCTTCTTCGGTATGGTGCAGCGAAAGCTGATACGCGCCTTCTGCCGGCAAATACTCGACCCGCGCCCGAATGTGCTCCAGCCCAAGGTTCTTTTCCAGCATGTCGGCAATCACCGTCAGCCGCTGCTGGTTAATCGCCTCGATGCCGGTTTCCAGTGCCTCCCACAAATGGGTGGGGGCAAAGACCGAGGCTTCTTCGTAGTCGATGGCATCCGACAGGGCTTCGTCCACCAGCGGCATCAGCGTGTCCAACAAGGGGTTGGCATCCTCCAGCGCGGCCACGTCAATCGCCCCACGCTCCACCGCAAACACCACCCAACCTATCTGCAAACGCGGCAAAAACTGCTCCCGCTGCGCTTGATAGGTCGCCAACATCGCTTCAACATCGCTGGGCGCGAAGGCCTCGCCCGCATCCAACATACCGGCCAAATGCACCAAGGCTTGGCAGCCGGACTCGTGCAGCATCTCGGGGCTAAACAAGGTGGGGGAAACGTGCAGCATTTTGCCGTACGCCACGCCCAGCCCCGCCGAGAGTACCGGCTCTAGTGCTGTCAGCTTGGGGAAAAACCAGCAGTCCCCGGCATGGTGGGTGCTATACAGCAGCGGCATCGCCCACAGCTCGTAGGGGATAAACGCCCCGTCCGACCGCGCCACATCGGGCTGGGCAATCAGCTCTCGCGCGGTATTGACCAACAAAGACCGCGCCGCTGGGGCGTGGCTTAACGAGAACTGGGCATGGGTAAAGATGCGCGGCTCACCGGTATTCAGCGCGGCATGGGTGCCGGCAATCAGTTGCGGCATATGCCGTGCGGACTGGGAAGCGCGTTGCGCCGCATCGGCCAAGGTCACAATCGCTTCAGTCAGCTCAGTTTCGGTGTGCGGCGCACGAATCACCGTGCGAATCTGCCGACCATAAGGGCTGCCCTCGGCCTGAACCTGCTGATACGCCGCATCCAAGGCCCAATACGCCACCATCGCTTTGTCGCAAATTTTTTGTAATTTGCCGACGGTGGGCTCTTCGTCAGGCGGGCAATAGAACACAAAGTCGGTCAGTGCCAAGCCGTCGTTGCTGGCGTAGTAGGTGACATTTTCTTCGGGGTCAAACAGCATGGCACTGGCAAAGGTGTCATTTTCAGCACCGGCAAAGGCGATTTCACGACGCATGATGCGGCAGATAAACGCAGGCTGCTCGGTATGAATCAAGTATTCGTACTGCTCAATGCCCCCCGCCTCGATGGCATCGCCAAAAATAAAACGGTTAGGCAAAAAGGGGTCGCCTTTAAGGCGAGAACGGGGAGAAAGCGGTTTCATGGCAAGGTATCGCGGTCAAAATTTGAAGGTGCAGAATGTAGCACGTCCGACAAAAGCCACAGCGGCTTTGCCGGACGCACACGAGAAAACAAAAAGCGTGAAACCAGAAACGGGGCGGAGAAGGGGGGCAGCGTCTTTTTAAAAGCCAAGGCCGCAGGGATTGCGCTTTTCAACGCAGGCTCACCCGAGCCTCGCAGACTTTGAACCCGTTCTTACGCCGCCCAAGACACCCAACCCATCTTCCACGTCAGCAAAATCAGCCCACCAAACAGCAGCCGATACCATGCAAACACGGCAAACGTGTGGTGCGCCACAAAGTGCAGCAGACCCCGCACAGTAAAAAACGCGGCGATAAAGGCCGACACAAAGCCCACGCTAAACAGCGGAATATCTGCCGCAGAGAACAAGCTCCAGTGCTTCAGCACGTCGTACGCGGTGGCGGCAAACATAATCGGAATCGCCAAGAAAAACGAAAACTCCGTCGCCACCCGCCGGTCCAGCCCAAACAACATCCCGCCCATAATGGTGGCACCGGAACGCGATGTCCCCGGAATCAACGCCAACACCTGCGCCAAGCCGACATTCAGGGCATCCCGCCACGTCATATCCTCGACCCGATGCACGCGCGGGGCTTGGGGGCGCGACTCCACCCACAAAATAATCAGCCCGCCAATAATAAAGGCCGAGGCCACTGCCACGGCGTTGAACAGGTAAAATTTGATGGTCTTAATAAACAAAAAGCCGATGATAGCGGCGGGCAAAAAGCCAATCAAAATATTCAGCGCGAACTTCTGCGCGGCAGGGTCACGCGGCAAGCCGGTAATGACTTCGGTCAGCTTGTGCCGATATTCCCAGCACACGGCCAAAATCGCGCCCAGCTGAATCACTACCTCAAACACTTTGTCTTTGCCGTCGTCAAAATTGATGAGGTCGCCCACCAAAATCAAATGCCCCGTACTCGAAATGGGGAAAAACTCGGTAATGCCTTCGACGATGCCCATGATGAGGGCTTTAAACAGCAGCAAAAAATCCATCGACTTCTCTAATCTATTCGGCAATTAACAAACAGGCCACCCCTCGGGGTCACGAGGGGCGGATAGGCACCTACGGCTTATTTCTGCGCCCGCACCTTGGCAATCAGGGCATTGGTCACTTCAATCACCCGCGCCGGTGCCGTCGAAGGCACCACATAGCGTCCCCCCACCACAATCGTCGGTGTGCCATCAATGGCGTAATCACGGGTGATTTGCGCTGCACGCGTCGCTTGGTTGGTGACGCTAAACGAGCGGTAAGTCTCCATAAAGGACTTTACGTCTACGTTTTGGGTCTTGAGCCACGCCGCCAACACCTTCTCGTCGCGCAGGTTTTGCTTCTCTTGAATCATCGCGGTAAAGATGGGCGTGTGCAGACGCTCCAGCTTGAGCAGCTGAACCGTGGCAAATAGCTGTGCCAGCGGTGCCATCTCTTTGTCCCAGACGATTTGCACCTGCCGGAAATCCACATCGGCGGGCAGCTTGGCTTTCCAGGCTTGCAGCGCGGGGTCTAAGGTGGCGCAGTGGCTGCAGTGGTAAGAGAAAAACGCCAACACCTCCACCTTGCTGGCACTGGCAACCGGCTGCGGTTTTTTCAGCTCGGTGTAGTCGCGCCCCAACTGCACATCGGCCATCGCCCACGAAGACAACAAGGCCACACCGGCCCACATCCATTTTTTCATAC
>CALMOJ010000126.1 GCA_937871815.1 uncultured Neisseriales bacterium | reverse complement strand
GCTTCAAGCAGCGGGGCAGCAGTCAGTGTCGGCATGGCGGGGGTAGCATCAGCCGGTGCCGTCGGCGGGGCATATTCGGACACCATCGGCACGGTACGCAACACCGGCGAGGCCGCTTGTTGCAGCATCAATGTATCAGCTTGCCAGCGGGCAGCATCTGCGGGTAGCCAGCGCGGGGCGTGGGGCAGGGTGGCCGCCAAGGTGGCTAAGGCCGTCCGTACCGCTTCAGCTTCTCTCGGGTTGGGGCCGGACACGCGGAGCTGGTCAACACAATGAATCAAGGCATCGACCAAGGTGGTTAATCCACCATCTTGGGGGGTGCGGTTAGGCAGGGCACCCACCCGTGCCACCAGCAAAGACAAACCATCACGCAATACGCCGTAATGGTTGGCACTGCCTGCCACAATCGCCGCCCAGTGAGTGGTCAGCGTGCCCACACCGGCTAACAGGGTGGCCAGTTCAGGCGACGCGGCGGGGGGCAGGGCTTCCAGTGTAGGAGGGGTGGGTGAGGGTGCAAAATCAAAGTCGGGCAGCTCAAGCTCTAGCGACAGCATCTCTTGTTCTCGCTCGGCCTCGTCGGAGGTGACGGCGGAGGGTGCGGACAAGATTGGGGGCTGCGACGGCGTGCGCGGCTCGGACAATACCGGTGGGGCGAGCGGGGTCAGTGTGGGCGGGGCAGCGGCAGGCAAGGGGGTCAGCACCGGTGGCACCGTTGGCGTGGCAGGCACGGCCACAGGGGCAGGTCGAGTTCGTCCTCCCCGCCGAAAGAGGCGGTTGAGGGCGGCATCTTCTTGGGTTAGCGCAGCGCGACCATCCTGTGCCGGCGGGGCGGCCAAGATAGGCTGTGGAGGGAGTTCGGTCAGCTCAATATCAAAATCAAGCGACACGGGACGGGCGGCAGTGCCGAAGGGAAGAGAAGTGCTCATAGCGGGCGACAACCAAGAGGACGGCAACAGAGAAAAAAACCAAGGCCCATGATAGGCGATTTACCCTTTTTCTGGAACGTAGGGAGGGGCTTAACTAAGGGAATCACACAACAAACAAGCCATTGCTGAGTGGCATGGCGTGATGCCCAGCCTTGCCGCGTGCAGACACCACGGCGGAGGTTGTCACTCCTACGGCGGTGACGGGCGGGCAGCGAAGGTCAAGGCACCGACTGTAGGTGCTGCGCCAAGTTATACAACATGGCCGCTGTGGCACCCCACACCAGATGCCCGCCATAGCGCAGTGCCAGATAGCTGCCTTCGATGCCGTCACGCTGATAGTGGTGGCGTTCGTAGCGGGGCAGGTCGAGGGCAAGGGCGAGCGGGAGCTCAAACACTTCGGCGACTTCCCCCGCTTGCAGGGTCAGTGCCGTATGCCGGTCAAAAGGCGGGGCAATCAGCCCGACCACCGGCGTGACACTAAATGCAGTAATCGTAATATACGGCGGCAGTTCGCCCAGTACCTGTACCCGCTGCGGGGTCAGCCCGATTTCTTCGTGGGCTTCGCGCAGGGCGGTGGCGGCAGCATTGAGGTCGTGATGCTCGGGCTTGCCGCCTGGAAAGCAGACTTGCCCTGCATGGTGGCGTAACCCTGCTTCGCGCCGCGTGAGCAGCACGGTGGGCTGGTCGGTATGCCACACAAGGGGAATTAAAACCGCCGCAGGCTGTTTGGCTGCGCGGGGGTAAAAAGGGGCATCCCCCCCCACGGGGTGTGGCAATGGTCGCGCCAACTGAGCGCGTAGCCACGCGCGGGCTTCGGTGGGGTGAAGGGGGAGGGCAGACATGGCAGTAATAATTAGCGGCGCATGGAGTCAAAAAACTGTTGGTTGTTCTTGGTCGCCTTGATTTTGTCGAACAAGAATTCCATCGCGTCCAAATCATCCATTGGGTAGAGCAGCTTGCGCAGTACCCAGATTTTTTGCAGCTGTTCTTGTGGAATCAGCAATTCTTCGCGGCGGGTGCCGGAGCGGTTCACGTTGATGGCGGGGTACAGGCGTTTTTCTGCCATGCGCCGGTCAAGGTGAATTTCCATATTGCCCGTGCCTTTGAACTCTTCAAAAATCACGTCATCCATGCGGCTGCCGGTATCAATCAGGGCGGTGGCAATAATGGTCAAGCTGCCGCCTTCTTCGATGTTACGGGCCGCGCCAAAAAAGCGTTTAGGCCGCTGCAGGGCATTGGCATCCACCCCGCCGGTCAGCACCTTGCCCGAGCTGGGCACCACGGTGTTGTATGCACGGGCAAGACGGGTAATCGAATCCAGCAAAATCACCACGTCACGCTTGTGCTCTACCAGTCGCTTGGCTTTTTCAATCACCATTTCGGCCACTTGCACATGGCGGGTGGCGGGTTCGTCAAAGGTCGAGGCGACCACTTCGCCTTTGACCGTGCGGGTCATTTCGGTGACTTCTTCGGGACGTTCATCAATCAGCATCACAATCAAGGCCACGTCGGGATGATTGGTGGCGATGGCGTGGGCGATGTGCTGCAACATCACGGTTTTGCCCGATTTGGGCGGGGCGACCAACAGGCCACGCTGCCCTTTGCCGATGGGGGCAATCAGGTCAATGATGCGCCCTGTGACGTTTTCTTCGGATTTGATGTCGCGCTCTAGCTCCAAGCGGTGCGTAGGGTGCAGCGGGGTCAGGTTTTCAAACAGAATTTTGTTTTTGCATTTTTCGGGCGATTCGCCATTGATGCTGTCTACTTTGACCAAGGCAAAGTAGCGTTCGCCATCTTTGGGGGTACGGATTTCGCCTTCGATGCTGTCGCCGGTATGCAGGTTAAACCGGCGAATCTGCGAGGGGGAGACGTAAATATCGTCTGGCCCCGCAAGGTAAGAGATGTCTGGGCTACGCAAAAAGCCAAAGCCATCGGGCAGGACTTCAAGCGTGCCATCACCAAAAATACTTTCGCCTTTTTTAGCGTGGTGCTTGAGCAGGGCAAACAAGAGGTCTTGTTTGCGTAAGCGGTTTGCGCCGTCAATTTCGTTGGCAATTGCCATTTCGATCAATTGACCGACGTGCAGGTGTTTCAGGTCGGATAAATGCATAGATTAGAGAGTCAACGCTGCGGGGGAGGGGAGGCTGTTGGGAGACAAGCCAGAAGAAGCCGTTTTGTGCTCGGCGATGGGCTGGCGCGTAGGCGAGGTGTGCCGAAGACTAGGCGGAAGAGGACGTGGTCAACGTATTTAGCCAAGAATAGTGAGTGCGGCAGAATCAAAAAAGGGGGAGACGGCTTGGCTAAACAGAGATGCCTTACAGGGCCAAAAAGGGTTGGCAAGGCGGGGTTGCGTCAGGGAAAAACAGTCAGGCATTCAATAACAGACGGTAGAGAACCGTCTGTTATTAATATAACTAAAGCAGAATAAACGCTTTAAATATGGCTGTCAATGAAGGCTGTGAGCTGGCTCTTGGACAGTGCGCCGACCTTGGTGGCCACCACATTGCCATCCTTAAAAATCATCAGGGTAGGGATGCCACGAATGCCGTATTTAGGCGGTGTGCCTTCGTTTTGGTCGATGTTGAGCTTGGCGACTTTGAGCTTGCCTGCGTATTCCTTGGCAACTTCGTCCAAGATGGGGGCAATCATTTTGCACGGGCCGCACCACTCTGCCCAATAGTCCACCAATACTGCACCAGAGGCAGCCAATACATCGGCATCGAAACTGTCGTCGGACACATGCGAAATCAGGTCACTGCTCATGGTCAAGCACTCCAAGAAGAGGAAAAGGTTAAGTCAGTTGATAGTAACAAGCCTGACATCTTGCAGCAAGGCGGCTTAACCCGCGCTGAACTGTGCTATTCCCAGCCCACACTGCTGACAAACAAATACCCTGCGCCGTACACCGTTTTAATCAGCGTAGGGTGTTGCGAGTCGTCTTCTAGCTTGCGGCGTAGGCGTGAAATCCGCACATCAATACTGCGGTCAAACGGGGATAAATCGTTCTGCCCCAGCAGCTGTTCGCGGGGGAGGGCGCGGTTAGGCCGCTCCAAGAAACGCTGCAGCATTTGGGCTTCGCTGGCACTGATGGATTTTTCGCGCCCATCGGGGGTGGTCAGGGTGTAGCTGTCGGTATCAAAACGCCAGCCCGAAAACCGCGCTACACGTGCCTTGCCGTTGCTGGCTTGGGTGGGTTCGCAGCGGCGCAAAATGCTGCGGAGTCTCGCCACCAGTTCGCGGGGCTCGAAGGGCTTAACCACGTAGTCATCCGCGCCAATTTCCAGCCCCATCACTTTGTCGCCAACATGGATGCGGCCAGTCAAAATCATCACCCCGCAGCGGTAATCTGCACGGAGCTGACGGACAATTTCCATGCCGTCCATGTCGGGTAGACCAAGGTCGATAATGCACAAATCTGGCGTGGTTTGGCGTAGGCGGCGAAACAGCTCGCCCCCTGTACGGAAGCTCTCGCAGCGAAAACCATACTCTGGCAGTACCGTGGTAATCAGGCGGGCAATAGAAAGGTCGTCTTCAACCAAAAAAATACGGCGTTCTTGTCCGACATTGGCATCGGCTTCGTTTACGTTGCTTGGGAATGACACAGCGTTACCTCATCAAGCAGCGCGGAGAGTTGCGCTTGGGTAAAAGGTTTCTTGAGCAGCGGCACAGGTGGTAGCTCATCTAGCGTAGGGGCGTTGTGGGCTTCGTCGGTGTAACCGCTCATCAGCACCACACGTACTTGGGGGCGGCTAGTACGGGCAAATTTGGCCAATGCCCGACCATTCAGTGAGCCAGGCATGACGACATCGGACAGGAGTAGCCCAATTTCGGGCACGGCATTCAGCATATCGGCAGCTTCGTCGCCGCTGGCGGCTTCTAGGACGGGGTAACCCAAGCCGGTCAGCTGCAAGCGCACCACGCGGCGCACGTCGGGGTCGTCTTCGACCAATAGCACCAGCAGCTTTTCGCGGCCACCGGCCAGCCCTCGGAAATTTAGCCGACCGGTAGGCAAGGAGGCTTCATCCGCCCGTGGCAAAAATAGGCTGACGATGGTGCCATGCCCTGGTGCGCTGGTGATTTTGACCGCACCGCCTGATTGTTTAACAAAGCCATAAACCATCGACAGCCCTAGGCCACTGCCTGAGCCAAATTTTTTGGTGGTAAAAAAGGGCTCAAAGACGCGAAGTTGTACGCTTTCATCCATGCCCAGCCCCGTATCGGCCATGTTGATTTGCACATATTCGCCTTTGTCGAGCTCCAAAGACAGTGCATCTTTGGCATTGATTTCGACGGCACGGGCATCAATTCGCAAATGGCCGCCCTCTGGCATGGCATCGCGGGCATTGAGTGTCAGGTTAAGGATGGCACTTTCCAGCTGGTGCGGGTCGGCCATGGCATACAGGGGGTCATCGGGTAGCTGGGTGTCGATGGCGATATTTTCAGGCAGGGAGCGGCGCAGCAGCTTCATCATCCCCAACACCAGTCCACCAATTTGCACGGGAGCAGGCTCTAGCGGCTGCTGGCGAGAGAAGGTCAGTAATCGCTTAATCAGCTCAACCCCGCGCTCGGCGGCCTGCATGGCAGGGTCCAAAAATTCAATTAACGCGGGGTTCTCTTCTAGGCGCACCCGCAACTCGGCAAGGTTACCAATTACCACTGTCAGCATATTGTTGAAGTCGTGGGCAATGCCACCCGAAAGCTGCCCGACGGCTTCCATTTTTTGTGCCTGAACCAGTGCCGCTTGGGTGCGTTTTTGCTCGGTAATATCAAACGACAGCACAAAACAGCCCTGCACTTCGCCATCGGGTGACAGTTCAGGTACGAGTGTGCTGCGGGCAAAGACCACCGAGCCGTCTTCTTTGTCCATCGAGTATTCATAGGTGACTTGCTGCCCCCCCAGTGCCGTCAGTACATAACTATGCACGGCGGCGTAAAACTTGCTGCCGAGGGCGGCTTCGATGTGGCGATCCTCGATATGTTCGGTTTTTCGCCCAAACCAGTCTGAATAGCCTTTGTTGGTGTAGCGGTAGATTTCTTTTTTGTCGAAATAGGCAATCAATGCGGGAATGGTATCCGTAATCAAGCGCAGCCGCTCTTCGCTGCGTTTGAGCGCGGCGGTGATTTGGGTATTGACTGCGTTGGCATCGATCAGCTGGGCGTTGGCGGCTTCTAGCTCGGCAGCGCGTCGCCCTACGCTTTGTTCCAGCATCACATACTGTTGGCGCAAGGCGCGTTCTTCGCTGTGCTGGCGGGTAATGTCGGCATAGAGGGTAATGAGGCCGCCATTGGGGAGTGGCTCACCTCGCACCAGCAGCACCCGCCCGTTGGCCTGCGTCCGCTCTGCGCGCGAGGTCTGCCGTGACCTTGCCACCGCCATCCGCCCCGCCACCATAGACGCAATATCGCCCTCGCCGTACTCCCCATGCTGGGCGTTGTAGCGAATAAAGTCTTCGAAAGGTGTGCCGACCTTGACCATTTCTTCGGGAAAGCCTAGCAAATCAATAAATAAACGATTCCACGCCAGCAGGGTGAGGTTTTCATCAAACAGGCTTACCCCCTCGTCCAACAGGTCGAGTCCGGCCAGCAACATGCCTTGCAACCAAGCCATATCGTGGGATGTTGAGCCGAGTGAGGGGGGGGGTGGAGTGGGGTTCATGTCAGGCCAGTAGAGGGGGCAAGGTCAGCGTATTGTGACCGATTTTTAGGTGTGCAGCAGGCAACGCAACCATTGGTTACATTTGCCACACAGTTACGCAAGGGTTTCCGTTAATCATTCCAGCATAAAAATCAGAATCACACTGGAGATGGCAATGAGTATGGCAAGCCCTTACGCCCACGGTTTGGCGAAAACCCCCGCAAATTTTGTATCCCTGTCCCCACT
This sequence comes from uncultured Neisseriales bacterium, assembly GCA_937871815.1. Lineage (GTDB taxonomy): Bacteria > Pseudomonadota > Gammaproteobacteria > Burkholderiales > Aquaspirillaceae > Rivihabitans. The sequence continues at coordinate 4,100 of CALMOJ010000126.1, read as the reverse complement.
GACCTTTCTAGAGCGTGCGGCGACCGTTTACCCCACTCACATTTCGGTGATTGATGAGGGCCAACGTTACACATGGCAAGACACCTACCGCCGTTGCCGTCAGCTGGCCAGCGCCCTGACCCGCCGTGGGATTGTTAAGGGCGATACCGTCGCCGTCATGCTGCCTAACATCAACGCCATGTTTGAATGCCATTTTGGCGTACCGATGACCGGCGCGGTGCTCAACACCCTGAATACGCGCCTCGACCCTGAGGCCATCGCCTTTATGCTCAAGCATGGCGAAGCCAAGGTGCTGATTACCGACCGCGAATTCTCCTACACCATTGCCCACGCCCTGAAGATGCTGGATGCCCCCATCTTGGTGATTGACGTGGACGACCCCGCCTTTGTCGGCGGCTCGCTGCTGGGCGAAACTACCTACGAAGCCTTTATCGCCGAAGGTGATGCTGAATTTGCATGGCAGATGCCTGTAGATGAGTGGGAACCCATTGCGCTGAACTATACCTCTGGCACCACCGGCAACCCCAAAGGCGTGGTCTATCACCACCGTGGGGCTTACCTGAACGCCGCATGTAACATCTTGGACTGGGGGATGCCGCACCATTCGGTGTACCTGTGGACCTTGCCGATGTTCCACTGCAACGGCTGGTGCTTCCCGTGGACCATGGCGGCTAACGTCGGCACCAACGTCTGCCTGCGCCGCGTGGATCCCAAGCTGATTTTTGCGCTGATTAAAGAACACAAAGTCAGCCATTACTGTGGCGCACCGATTGTCCACAGCATGATGATTAACGCCCCCAAAGAATGCCACGAAGGCATTGAGCACCAAGTGAACTGCTTGATTGCCGGCGCTGCGCCGCCTTCCTCGGTGATTGAAGGTATGGAGCTGCTGGGCTTTAACATCACCCACGTTTACGGGCTGACCGAAACCTACGGCCCCGCCTCTATCTGCGCCAAGCACGAGAGCTGGAACGACCTTGACTTGGCCAGTCGCACCGAGAAAAACGGTCGCCAAGGCGTACGTTACAGCATGCAGCAGGGCATGACCGTCATGGACCCTAACACCATGACGGTTGTCCCCCATGACGGCGAAACCATGGGCGAAATCATGTTCCAAGGTAACTTGGTCATGAAGGGTTACCTGAAAAACGAAAAAGCCACCGATGAAGCCTTGTCTGGCGGCTGGTTCCACACTGGCGACTTGGCGGTGATTCAGCCTGATGGCTACGTCAAAATCAAAGACCGCTCCAAAGACGTGATTATCTCGGGCGGTGAAAACATCTCTTCGATTGAAGTAGAAGACGTGCTGACCCGTCACCCCACGGTCTTGTCTGCAGCGGTCGTGGCCTTGCCTGACCCGAAATGGGGCGAAGTGCCTTGCGCTTTCTTGGAATTAAAAGACGGCTGCTCTGCCACCGAAGAAGAAATTATCCTCTACTGCCGCGAACATCTGGCGCGCTTCAAAGTACCGAAGCGCGTGGTGTTTGGTCCTATCCCCAAGACCTCCACCGGCAAGATCCAAAAATTCATTTTGCGGCAGCAAGCCAACTCTGCCACCGCAATTGAGTAAATGTTCAGCGCGTTCGTAAAACGGACGCTGCGCTGACTCCTCTCGCTCACAAAGCGAGGGGAGATTCTTTTCTCACCCTATAAATTCGCAAAACCGGTGCGTTGCCTCGCGAAGGCACACGGCACACAGCGCAGACTGATTACTCAATCGCAGGGAATTCAATACAGCGCTGTTTTGTGCATGACCCTCTCTTATTCACGCTGAACTTGATTTGGCGGCGTAAAAGACGGGGGTGTGAATAGCAACATAACAATAATTTTTTTAACACTGACACACGACGGAGGAGAACACATGTCGAGTCAAATCTACCAACGGGTTCGCGAGAACCCGAAATTCAAGGAGCTGGTCACACGCCGAGGGCGTTTGGGCGGGCTGTTGTCCTTGATTGTATTGGGGTGCTACTACGCCTTTATGGCCGTGGTTGCTTTTAAGCCTGAAATTTTCCGTATTCCGCTGGCCGAAGGTGGCATGTTGACGTGGGGTGTCCCCGTCAGCGCGGCGTTGATTATTGGTCCTTGGCTGCTGACCGGCTATTACGTCAGCAAAGCAAATAGCGACTTTGACCGCCTGAGTGACGAAATCCTACGGGAGGCCAACAAAAAATGAAGCGTATTTCCCAAACTCTTTCTGCCCTACTGCTGAGCGGCGCGACAACCCTCGCGTGGGCCGGTCCTGGCGCGGTTGAAGCGGCTCAAAAGCAGCCGCTGAACATGACCGCTATCAGCATGTTCTTTGTGTTTGTGCTGGCGACCATGGGGATTACTTGGTGGGCCGCACGTCGCACCAAATCCACCTCTGACTTCTACACCGCTGGCGGCGGCATTACCGGTTTCCAAAACGGTCTGGCCATTGCCGGTGACTACATGTCCGCAGCCACCCTGCTGGGCTTGTCCAGTATGGTGTTTGCCAAGGGCTTGGATGGTTTCTTGTTTGCAGTTGGCTTCTTTGTGGGCTGGCCTGTCATCTTGTTTATGATGGCAGAGCGTCTGCGTAACCTTGGCCGCTTCACTTTTGCTGACATTGCCAGCTATCGCCTCGACCAAAACAAAGTCCGTACTTTTGCCGCGATTGGTTCGCTGACCGTGGTGTGCTTCTACCTGATCGTGCAAATGGTGGGTGCAGGCCAGCTGATTAAGCTGCTGTTTGGCTTGGACTACAACGTCGCTGTGGTGGTTGTGGGTGTGCTGATGGTGTGCTACGTGACCTTCGGCGGCATGATTGCGACCACTTGGGTGCAAATCATCAAGGCGTGCTTGCTGCTGGCAGGCGGTATCGTCTTGCTGTTTATGACCATGAGCAAATTTGGCTTTAGCCTTGAAAAAATGGCGGTTGCAGCCGTCGCCACCCACAAGGGCGGGATTAGCATTATGGGGCCAGGCACGTTGATGTCCGACCCTGTCACAGCGGTCTCTATGTCCTTGGGCTTGGTGTTCGGTACAGCAGGCTTGCCACACATCCTGATGCGTTTCTTTACCGTGCCTAACGCGGTTGAAGCACGTAAGTCGGTGTTTGTGGCCAGCGGCTTTATCGGTCTGTTCTTCTTGGTGGTGTGCACCTTGGGCTTGGCTTCGATTTCCATCGTCGGCGGCGACCCTAAATTCTTCGAAGGCGGCAACCTTGCTGGCAAGCTCATCGGCGGCGGCAACATGCCGGTGATGCACTTGGCTAATGCAGTGGGCGGCGACTTGTTCCTCGGCTTTATGTCTGCAGTCGCGTTCGCCACCATCTTGGCGGTGGTATCGGGTCTGGCACTGGCCGGCGCATCGGCTGTCGCACACGACATCTATGCTCGCGTAATCCGTCAAGGCAAAGCAACCGAAGCAGAAGAAATGCGCGTCACCCGTTATGCCACCGTTGGCTTGGGTGTGATTGCTGTGATTCTGGGCATTGCCTTTGAAAAGCAAAACGTGGTGTTCTTGGTGGGCTTGGCGTTTGGTATTGCCGCTTCGACCAACTTCCCCATCTTGATTCTGTCCATGTACTGGAAGGGTCTGACCACACGCGGTGCGTTGGCTGGCGGGATTGTGGGCCTGATTTCTGCCGTGTCCTTCGTGGTGCTGTCTAAGGCAGTGTGGGTCGTGGTGCTGAACAACCCTGCACCTATCTTCCCGTACGAACAACCTGCGCTGTTCTCCATGCCGCTGGCGTTCTTCTTCACTTGGTTGTTCTCGGTGACAGATAAAACCCCACGCGCACAGGCTGAAATTGCCGCGTTCGACGACCAGTACGTTCGTTCGCAAACAGGGATTGGTGCTGCTGGCGCGTCGGCACACTAAACCTTGCGCTAAAAATCACGTCTCTCTCTCCGCTTGCGGAGTTCAGCCCAACCGTTTTGCGGTTGGGCTTTTTTTATGCCGCCGCAAAGGCAGCGGTAAGCCGCAGGCTTTTGCCTGCAATAGATTCCCCCTCCCCCTGCAAAACCGGCAAAATAGCCACCCTTCTTTTGCCCGTCTTGTGCCTGCCCCATGCCCCACTCTATTGCCATTCGCGCTGACCAATTAAGCAAGGTTTACCCCCTGTATGACCGCCC
>CALMOJ010000125.1 GCA_937871815.1 uncultured Neisseriales bacterium | reverse complement strand
TCAGCCCCGCTGCCACGCGGCCATCAGGATGGGCTTCATCACTTTGCCGGTGGAGCTCAGCGGCAGTGATTTTACAAAGCGGTAATGGCGGGGCAGTTTATACCGCGCTAAACGGGTGGCCATAAAGTCGTGCAGGGCTTGGGTGCTGGGGGGGCTCTCGTCATCACGCAGCACCACAAAGGCGCAACCGACCTCGCCCCAGCGGTCATCCGCCACGCCAATCACGGCACAATCGACCACCTCGGGATGTTCGCGCAGGTGGGTTTCGAGCTCGGCGGGGTAGACGTTTTCGCCCCCGCTGATAAACAGATTTTTCAGCCTATCGACGATGGTGTAGCAGCCGTTGGCATCGACGGTAAATAAGTCGCCGGTTTTCAGCCAGTCGCCACAAAACAGGGCGGCGGTGGCTTCGGGTCGCTGCCAATAGCCGCTGCACAGTGTAGAACCCGCCAGCCAGAGTTCCCCCGTGGCACCAGCAGCGACAGGCTTGCCGAGGGCATCCACCACCCGCGCCCGCGTCAGCCAATTGGGGTAGCCCACTTTGCCAGAGACGATTTTGCTGGGGTAGGCGGGCGTTGCACGCGGCCACGCAAAGCAGTTCACCCCCGCTTCGGTCAGGCCATAGCCTTGCTGCAAGGTCACGCCGTGGCTCTGGTAGCGGGCAATCAGGGCATCGGGGCAGGGCGCGCCGCCAGAGACGCAAAACCGCAGTGGGGCGAAATCGGTGGCGGCAAAATCGGGGTGGGCGGCCAATTGTTCGTACATGGTCGGCACGCCAAAAAACACAGTCACTGCCCGCGCTTGAATCGCCGCCAACACCTGACCCGCATCAAAACGGGGCATCACCGCCACCACGCCACCCCGCTGCAGCAGGGGCAGGGTCAAGACGTTTAATCCACCGGTGTGAAAAAATGGGGCGTGCGCCACGGTACGGTCTTCTGCCGAGACACCCCAAGACAGCGCGGTGTTGTCGGCATTGGCCGTCACCATCCGCTGCGACAACAACGCGCCCTTGGGCTGGCCGGTGGTGCCGGAGGTGTAGAGCAGTAGCAGGGGGGCTTCGGGGTGCGGCAGGGCAGGGGCGGTGGCGACAGCTGACATCAAATCGGCATCGGCGGGACTGCCCCACGCGATGGCAGGGCAGCCGGTGAGCTGGGCGGCTTTGGTGGCGTGGGTGTCGTCGTGAAACAGCCAGCGTGGGCAGGTATCGTCAAGCTGAAACTGAAGCTCGGAGACGGTCAGCCGCCAATTAAGCGGCAGCAGCAGGGCATTGTGCCGCGCAAGGGCAAACAGCAACACCAAGGTTTCGATTCGGTTATCCGCCAACACCGCCACCCTGTCCCCCGCCTGCAAACCTGCCGCCACTAAGCCGGCTGACCGCTGCACCACCCGCTGATACAGGGCTTGGTAAGTCAGCGCCTCGCCCCGCTGGGCATCGGTCAGGGCGAGGGCATGGGGACGAATCTGGGCGTGAAACGCCAGCCACGCAGCAGGTAAGGGGGAGGGCAGCATGGGGGGATTCCTCTGGTGGAGTCGCACAAACAGCGGCCGCTGGGGTGGCTGCAGCTGCGGCGAAAACAAGGGGAAAGTGTAGCGGATTTGGCGGGGGGAGGGGGGGGCTGGAGAGGGCGAGGAGGAGGTGGGTGCTTTCTGCCTTGCGCCTTTTGCTATGAGGGGCAGTGGCGTTAAATTCAGAACAAAAAATAAAAAATAAATTGATAATTAGACTTTAATGTGCAAAATTGGATTTTATTTACGGTTATTCTTTGGAATTGGCCATGCTTATCGAATTTAGAGTCGCCAACTTTTGCTCGCTGCGTGACGAGCAAGTGCTTAGCCTTGTCGCCTCCAAAGACAAAATGCTGCAAGAAACGCACACAGTGGCGACAGGGCTTAAGGCCGCGCCCCATGTGCTGCGCAGTGCGGTTGTCTACGGTGCCAACGCCAGCGGCAAGTCCAATCTAATTAAAGCCCTGCAGACCATGCGCGGCATAGTTGCTGAGTCAGCGACCGTGATGCAGCCTAGGCAGACCTTTGCTGTGCCGCCCTTTCGGCTGGATGCGCAATCGGCACAAGCCCCCACCACGTTTGAAGTCACCTTTATTCTGGACGGTGTGCGCTATCAGTATGGTTTTTCGCTCACGGCACAGCGCGTCGTCAATGAGCACTTGCTGGTTTACAAGGCGTTCAAACCGCAACGCTGGTTTCAGCGCCACTACGATGCCGAAACCGGCAAGGATGTGTATGAATTCGGGGCGGGGCTTAAGGGAGCCAAGCATCTCTGGGAGGGGGCGACACGCGCCAATGCCTTATTCTTGTCGATGGCAGTTCAGCTCAACAGCGAGGCGCTGCGCCCCGTGTTCGACTGGTTTATAAACGGGTTGGTGATATTCAATGAACAGGTGCAACTCAGCCCACAAGCATCCATCCAGATGTTGCAGCAAGCCGAAGGTCGCCAACAAATGTGTGATTTTCTATCGGCAGCGGACATCAGTATTGCCGACATTGAAGTGGTGACGCACAAGGGGCTAGGGCAATCCGTCCATGTTGATTTAGAGGCGGGCAAGGCCGAAATCCGCACCGAGGAGCAGGAAGGATTCCAATTGCGCTTTGTGCATAAAACGCCCCAAGGGCAAGCCGTATTTGACCTGATGGAGGAATCTAGTGGCACGCGAAACCTGCTGTTTCTGGCGGGTCCGGTGATGGCCGTTTTGCATAGGGGGCTGACCTTAGTTATCGACGAGTTGGACACCAGCCTGCACCCGCTGTTGGTGCGCGAACTGGTGCGCCTGTTTCATCGCCCCGAAGTCAACACAGAGGGGGCACAGCTCCTTTTTACCACCCACGATACCGCCTTGCTGGACGCGCCAGACCTGTTGCGCCGCGATCAAATTTGGTTTGTCGAGAAAAATGGCGAACAGGCTTCGGAACTGGTGGGCTTGGCAGAATTTAGCCCGCGTAAAAATGAAGCCCTTGAGCGGGGCTATTTGATGGGTCGCTACGGCGGCATCCCCTTTCTGAATCCTACGCTGTGGGGGTCGCACTGATGGGTGGCGACCGTACCCCACAAGCACGCCAACGGCAGCAGCTTGCACGAAAATAGGCAAGGCGGGGCAGCGATGACCGCATTCTGATTGTGTCAGAAGGCAGCAAAACTGAGCCTAATTATCTCCATGAGATTCGCCAAATCTATCGGCTGCACACGGCCAATCTCGCGGTTTACCCAAGCGAGCTAGGGACGGCACCCATTCAGGTGGTCGAGTATGCCAAGACCCTTTTTGAACAGGGCGATGCACGAAAAAGCATCCCGCCGCGTGCTTTTGAACAGGTCTATGCCGTATTTGATCGGGACGACCATAACAGCTACGTTAACGCGCTAAATTTGGCCGAATCGCTCGACGGTAAACTTAAAAACGACTGCAAACAGGGGGTTCGCTTCCAAGCGATTGCCTCGGTACCGAGCTTTGAGCTGTGGTTACTACTGCATTACGAAGACATCCAAGCCCCCATCCACCGCAAAGAAGTGATGGCACGCCTCAAAAAGCACCTCCCTCACTACGCAAAAGGCCTACCTCGCCCTTTTAGCCTCACTCAAGCGCAACTGCCCGTGGCGATGCAGCGTGCAGAGGCTTTGGCTACAAAGTTCAGTGCCCGCACCGAACCGCAACCATTCACCGCCATGGCCATGCTGGTCAAAGTATTGACCGACCTAAAGGCAGCGTCCTAGCAAAGAAGGCGCAACAGCCCCCCGCCTTGTGCAATAGCGCATCCTCCGGCAGCATTCGCCGCTACCCCTCTGCCGAAAGCCCACCATGCCCGCCCGCCCTGCCGCCCCCCAGCCAGCCCACACCCCCCCGCCCCAGCCCCTCGCCCCAAACCACGCAGCCAAGCCGCAGACAGTACACCTCGTACGGCAAGGTGCAGGCGACACAGGGTTGGGGCGAGGGGACGAATACGGGCTACGGAGCTTGCCGCCGCTGTCGCTCTACATCCACTTTCCATGGTGCGTGCGCAAATGCCCCTACTGCGACTTTAACTCCCACCAGCCCCGCAGCGGCTTTGACGAGGCGGGCTATATCGACGCGCTGATTGCCGATGTGGAGGCCGCATTGCCGCTGATTTGGGGGCGGCGGGTCAGCACTATTTTTATGGGTGGCGGCACGCCGAGCTTGTTTTCGGCGGCGGCACTGGACCGCTTGCTCCGCGCTTTGGATGCCCGCCTTAATCTGTTGCCGGATGCCGAAATCACCCTAGAAGCCAACCCTGGCACGGTAGAAGCCCAGCAGTTCCGCGATTACCGTGCGGCGGGCATTAACCGGCTGTCGATTGGGGTGCAGAGCTTTTCGCCTAGCCACTTGGCGGCACTGGGGCGCATCCACTCGGCGGACGAGGCACGACGGGCAGCGGACATCGCCCATCGCCACTTTGAGACGTTTAACCTTGATTTGATGTATGCCCTGCCCGCCCAGACCTTGGCGCAGGCCTTGGCCGATGTGGACGTTGCGTTGTCCCTGTCGCCCACGCACTTGTCGGCGTATCACCTGACCCTAGAGCCCAACACCCAGTTTGCGGTCACGCCGCCGCCTAATCTGCCGGATGACGACCTATCTGCCGATATGCAAGAAGCCATCGAGGTGCGGCTGGGCGAGGCGGGCTTTGAGCACTACGAAACCTCGGCCTTTGCCCGTGCCGGACACGCTGCCCAGCACAATCTGAACTACTGGCAATTTGGCGATTATTTGGGGATAGGCGCGGGGGCACACAGCAAGCTGTCATTCCATGACCGGATTATTCGACAGATGCGCCCTAAGCAACCGGCGGCGTATTTGCAGGCGGTGGCCGCTGGGCAGCCGGTACACAGCGAGCAGGTGCTGGCGGCCACGGCGTTGCCGTTTGAGTTTATGATGAACGCCCTGCGCTTAACCGGCGGCTTTCCGCTGACCTTGTTTAGCGAACGCACAGGGCTGCCGCTGACGGCGGCACTCGCGGCACTCAACCTTGCCGAACAACGCGGGCTGATTGTGTGCGATACCCTGATGGTGCGCCCCACGCTGCTGGGGCAACGCTTTTTAAACGATACGCTGACGTTGTTTCTACCCGACTAACCCGACTAAAAGGAATTGCACATGTCCAAAACCATCATCCATACCGATGCCGCCCCCGCCGCAATTGGCGTGTATTCCCAAGCGGTCAACGTGAATGGCACGGTGTATTTGTCGGGACAAATCCCGCTGAATCCCGACACCATGCAGTTGGTCGAAGGCATTGATGCGCAAATCCACCAGATGTTTCAAAACCTCCGTGCGGTGTGCGAGGCCGCAGGGGGCAGCTTTGACCAGCTGGTGAAGCTGAACGTGTTTATGACCGACCTCGCGCACTTTGCGAAGGTGAACGAAATCATGGCGCAATATTTTACTGCCCCTTACCCCGCCCGTGCCGCCGTGCAAGTTGCCGCTTTGCCGCGTGGGGCGATGATTGAGGCGGACGGCGTGATGGTGCTGTAAGCCATGTCCCAACACGCTTTTTCTCCCGACAAAAACGCGGCGCAATCGCCCCAAGCATGGTACGCGGCGCAAGCCGATAAACCCGGCTTTATCCGTGACGAAGCCCAAGCGATGGCGATTGGGCATCTCGAAACGCTGTATCACAAGCTGCTGGCGTTCCAAAAGCAACGCACCCGCTTTTTGGGTAAATCACTCCGCAATCCGCAAGTCCCCGATGGCCTGTATTTTTGGGGCGGCGTGGGGCGTGGCAAGAGCTTTTTAATGGATGCGTTTTATGCTTGCGTGCCGTTCAAGCGTAAGCGGCGCATTCACTTTCACCACTTTATGATGGAAATCCACCAAGAACTCGCCACGCTGGTCAACGAGGCCGACCCTTTGGTGACGGTTGCTGAGCGTATCGCGCAAAAGGTGCGGCTGCTGTGCTTTGACGAGTTTCATGTGTCGGACATTGCCGATGCGATGATTCTGGGGCGGCTGATGAAGGAGCTGTTCGACCGTGGCGTAATTTGCGTGCTGACCTCGAACTATCCGCCCGACGCGCTTTACCCCAACGGCTTGCAGCGCAGTAATTTTATGCCGGCGATTGCGCTGCTTAACCGCCGCTTGACGGTGGTGAATGTGGATGGCGGCAACGATTACCGTCTGCGGGAGCTGACCCGCGAGCCGCTGTTTATCACGCCCTTGGCCGACAGCCGCCCCAAGATGGACGCGCTGTTTGACCGCTTGGCGGTGGGCGGCGAGGCCCGCTCTAACGGCATTGTGGTACTCGACCGCCGCATCCATACGGTTCGCCACACGCCAGGGGTGATTTGGTTTGATTTCACCGAGATTTGCGATGGGCCTCGGGCACAAACCGATTACTTGGAAATTGCCCGCGAGTATCACACGGTCTTTGTGTCGGACATCCCCAAGCTGACGGAATACCAGTCGAGCCAAGCCCGCCGATTTACGTGGTTGGTCGATGTGTTTTACGACCATCGGGTGAAGCTGATTATTTCGGCAGAGGTAGAAGCGGAAACGCTGTATACCGAGGGCACGCAGTCCAGCGAGTTCTTCCGCACCGCCAGCCGCCTGACCGAAATGCAATCTACAGCCTATTTGGCCTTGCCGCATTTGTCAGACTAAACCGCCCGGTGTCCTTGTGTAAAAACAGCCCATTCCCTTGCGGGGTGGGCTGTTTTTACGGCACGTTATTTTTTCAGTAAAGGTAACAATGGAAAATTCATACCCAAGACTATTTGGTCTCAAAAAAACAAACCGCGACTTCAGCCAAAAAGAAACGTGGGGGAAAAATCAATTTAACTCATCTTTTCCTGCCGCCCTCTGCTGTTACTTGTCCAGTAAAAAATTAAAAGCAAATTATCTATCCATAAACAAAGAAAAATTCTTTATTGGCGAAATAAACATAGCAAAAGTATTTGGTATTCACCCCACAAACAAAGATATTTATTTTGCGTTCGAATCTCAGCACACTCCCTACCAAAAATACGTTTTCGGAACATTGCCGAGAACGGACTTGGTGATTCAACGAGAAAGTACAGGTGAGTGCCTTGCCGGATTAGAAATAAAGCTTACAGCACTACCAGATAACACAACATGTGATCAAAACGACACTCTTTACGGCAGTGAGATCGTTGTCCGACCAGATAGCATTGTCTATCTGGCCTGTAGCATCGCACTCAATTTAGGCAAAACATTACATACACTATTGCCCACAATCGAAATCTCTGACTGGACGGAAGCATCACAAGTACTGAAAAAAATAGGTGAGATAATCTCTGCGATAGAAAATCTATCCAAAAAAATAGAGGAAAATCAAAAACCTTTTCTACTACAGCCAATCTGGAAAACAAAAGGAAAAACACCTGAACTGAGTCAAAATTGCCTAGATATTTTCGTCTGGAGTGATGCAGGCTTTGTCAATTTCATCGCAAGCATTGCAAATAAAAACAGCAATGCACCAGCCGTCACCAGACAAACTAGAACAGCCATCTGGCTATATAAAATGCTGCTAGACATCAAACTTAACGGGAAGTTTAGCCACGAAAAAATCATTGACACCCTCTCTTTTAATACAAAAAATGACAAGGCATTTGCATCTTCTGGCAACATCACAAATAAATTTATGACTTGCAACAGACTTACCATGCCTATCATCAAAAAAGAAGAGATAAAACACATAATTCTAGGAGGTGGGCAGCACTTATTAAGCCCAGAAAGGCGGTTTGATGCCATTTTATTTAACTCACCGGACTTATTTCTATGAGGTGCGTTGATTTGTTTTCTGGATGTGGTGGACTGTCACTAGGGTTTGAAAAAGCAGGGTTTGAAGTTGCTGCAGCTTTTGAATATTGGGATGCCGCTATTACGGTATATCAAAACAATTTTTCGCACCCTATTCACAAGCAAGATTTGTCTGAAGAAACGGCATCTATAGAAAAAATAGCCTGCTACGCCCCCGACCTTATTATGGGCGGACCACCCTGCCAAGATTTTTCTAGCGCAGGAAAGCGTGATATTACGCAAGGGCGAGCCGACATGACTTATCATTTTGCAAACATTGTCTGCTCAATTAGACCGCGATGGTTTGTAATGGAAAATGTGGAGCAAATCAAAAAAAGCCCCATACTTCAAGATGTCATTGACCAATTCAAAAAATCTGGCTACGGTCTAACTCCTGTTATTTTGGATGCATCACTGTGCCATGTACCACAAGCACGAACACGATTTTTTTTGATTGGGCAACTAGGAGATTCACACCATCAGCTCACAGAAATTTTCAGAAAAAATCTATCAAATAAAGCCATGACGGTAAGAGACTATCTTGGGGAAACGCTTGGAATTGAGCATTACTACCGTCATCCACGCAACTACAATAGGCGAGGAGTATTCACCATTGATGAGCCAAGCCCAACCATCAGAGGCGTTAATCGCCCAGTACCAAAGGGATATAAATTAAATACATGCGACCCAGAAGGAATCTGTCTTGATACAGTCAGGCCTCTTTCTACCATTGAGCGCAGCTATTTACAGACCTTCCCAAGAGAGTTTTTATTTCAAGGAACAAAAACAAATTTAGAGCAAATGATAGGCAATGCTGTACCTGTCAATCTAGGGCTATTTGTTGCAAAAGGCATCACGGAATACATCCAAGCAGGTGCAATTAGCACCTGCCTATTTGATGACCCACCCCACTTAACCATACCAGAAAGACCCCTAAAAAACAGAGCCTAGTAGGCTTATCTGCGCACTAATTTTTAGGTTCTTATTAAAATTGGTCTATCTGCAAAACTAAAGAAACCGCTACCAACCTTGCCGCATTTGTCAGACTAAACCACGCGGTGCCCTTGATGTAAAAACAGCCCATTCCCTTGCGGGGTGGGCTGTTTTTAAGGAAAACGTACTGGTCTAACAGCCTATGTACAAATTAGAAAAACAAAATTTGCCAAAAATTTAGGACTTACCATGGCTTTGTTGCACAAATCAGGCACGAAGGCTGCTTGAATACGGCACACCGAACACACCCGACGGATTCTGATGCCTAATCCTGAAGCCCCAAAGTACCGTACAAGCAACTGGAACGCCTATAACGCGGCCCTGAAGTCGCGTGGTCCCTTGCTGATTTCGATCGACAAAGATAGGGCATGGTGGAAGGCTTGCTCAGGCAGGCCGGTCTGGATTGGCCGGCTCCAGACTTCAGTACCGTGTCCCGCCGAC
>CALMOJ010000124.1 GCA_937871815.1 uncultured Neisseriales bacterium | reverse complement strand
TGTCCGCGCACTGGATGTTTTTGCTATGACCGCACCCCGCTTTGCCCATCTCCGGCTGCACTCTGAATTTTCGATTACCGATGGCATGGTTCGCCTAGACGATGCCGTGGCACAGGCGGTGCGCTGCGGAATGCCTGCACTGGGCATTTCTGACCTCAACAACCTGTTTGGGATGGTCAAGTTCTACAAACAATGCCGTAGCAAGGGCGTGAAGCCGGTGATTGGGGTGGATATGTGGGTCAGCCCCCCCGACAACGAGCCGCCTTTTCGGCTGCTCTTGCTGGCTAAAAATCGGGCAGGGTATTTGCAGCTCTGCACGCTGCTAACCGATGCCTTCCGCGACCACCAACAGCAGGGGCTGGCTTCGCTGAAGCAAGACTGGCTAACCCCCGAACGGTGCCGTGACCTGATTGCCCTGTCTGGGGCGCATCTGGGCGATGTCGGGCGCAAGCTACTAGATGGGGCGGTTGACGCTGCCCGTGCCTGTGCCGAGCGCTGGATGACGGTGTTCCCCGATGCGTTTTATCTGGAGCTGCAACGCTACCAAGCCCCGCACTGTGCTATGCACAATGACCGCACCCTGTGGCTGGCCAGCGAGCTCGGTTTGCCACTGGTGGCGACCCATCCGGTGCAATTTATGGACACCGACGACTTTACCGCCCACGAAGCACGGGTGTGCATTGCCACCGGCGGCACACTGGGCGACCCTCGCCGTCAGCGGGTGTTTACCGAAGACCAGTATTTTAAAACAGCGGATGAAATGGCCGCCCTGTTTGCCGACCTACCCGAAGCCCTCGAAAACAGCCTAGAGATTGCCAAACGCTGCAACGTCACCATTGAGCTGGGCAAAAACTTTCTGCCCGACTTCCCCACTCCCGACGGCATGACGCTGGACGACTATTTGATTTTTCGCGCCAACGAAGGGCTGATGGCGCGCATGGCCGCGCTTTACCCCGATGCCGCCCTGCGTGAAGCTGAGCTGCCCCGTTACCGCGACCGGCTCAAGTTTGAGCTGGACACCATTATCCAGATGGGCTTCCCGGGCTATTTTTTGATTGTGGCCGACTTTATTAACTGGGCAAAACACAATGGCTGCCCTGTGGGGCCTGGGCGGGGGTCGGGTGCGGGGTCGTTGGTGGCGTATAGCATCGGCATTACCGACATCGACCCGCTGGCCTATGCCCTGCTGTTTGAGCGGTTTTTGAACCCCGAGCGGGTTTCCATGCCCGACTTCGACATCGACTTTTGCCAAGATAACCGCTGGCGGGTGATTGAATACGTCCGCGAAAAATACGGTGCCGATGCCGTCAGCCAAATCATCACCTTTGGCACTATGGCCTCTAAAGCCGTGGTGCGTGACGTGGGGCGGGTGCTAGATTTGCCCTATATGTTTTGTGATGGGCTGTCCAAGCTCATCCCCGCCGCGCCGGGCAAACAATACAGCCTAGATGATGCAGTCGAAATGGAGCCGGTTCTCAAGGACCGGCTCGAAAAAGAAGAAGAAGTCGCTACGCTGTGGGCACTGGCCAAAAAGCTGGAAGGCCTGACCCGTAACGTCGGGATGCACGCGGGGGGGGTGTTGATTGCCCCAGGCAAAATCACCGACTTTTGCCCGATGTATCAAGCCAGCGGCGAAGAAGCCAATCCCGTCAGCCAGTACGACAAAGACGACGTGGAACAAGTTGGGCTGGTCAAGTTCGACTTTTTGGGGCTGCGCAACCTGACCATTATTGATTTGGCGGTGCGCTATATCCGGCAGCTCGACCCTGATTTTGCGGTGGACCTCAACACCATGCCGTTTACCGACCCTGCGGCTTACAAAGTGTTGCAGGCCGCCAATACCACAGCGATTTTTCAGCTGGAATCGGACGGGATGAAAAAGCTGCTGGCCAAGCTCAAGCCCGACCGCTTCGAAGACATTATCGCGGTGCTGGCACTGTATCGCCCTGGGCCGCTGGGCTCGGGGATGGTGGATGACTTTGTGCTGCGTAAGGCCGGCAAGCAAGCCGTGGACTATTTCCACCCCGACCTGACCGCCTGCCTAGAGCCGACCTACGGCGTGATTGTGTATCAGGAACAGGTGATGCAAATTTCGCAGATTATTGGCGGCTATACCTTAGGCGGGGCGGATATGCTGCGCCGCGCCATGGGGAAGAAAAAGCCGGAAGAAATGGCCAAGCATCGCAGCATTATTGCCGATGGTGCCAAAACCAAAGGCTACGACCCCGCGCTTGCCGAGCAGTTGTTTGACCTGATGACCAAGTTTGCCGAGTACGGGTTTAACAAATCCCACACAGCGGCGTATGCCGTGGTCAGCTATCAGACCGCATGGCTTAAAGCCCACCATACGGCGGCGTTTATGGCGGCAACCATGTCGAGTGAACTGGACAATACCGACCAGCTACGGGTGTTTTTTGATGATTGCGTCGAAACCAACCACTTGGTGTTTTTGCCGCCGGACATCAACCAGAGCCACTACCGCTTTGTCCCCACCGACCGCAAACATATTCGCTACGCTCTTGGGGCGATTAAAGGCACGGGGGAAGCGGCAGTTGAACATCTCGTGGCCGAGCGGGCGGCGCAGGGGCCATTTACCGGCTTGCTGGATTTTTGCCACCGCACGGACAAACGCACCGTCAACCGTCGTACCATCGAAGCCCTGATTCGGGCGGGGGCGTTTGATAGCCTCGACCCCAACCGCGCCCAGCTCCTCACCAATCTGGATTTGGCGATGACGGCGGCCGAACAAGCGGCGGCCAATATCAACCAAGGCGGGCTGTTTGACGAGATGGAAGCCGTGACACCGAGCGTCACCCTTGCCCCTATTCCCGCTTGGGATGCACTGACCCAGTTGGCCGAAGAAAAAACGGCGATGGGCTTTTACTTTTCAGGGCATCCGTTTACCGCCTACGCCCCCGTGGTCCGAAAAATGGTCAAAACCCGCTTGGCTGACCTTGCGCCGCGTAAAGACCTGCAAACCCTGACCGGCGTGGTGACCAGCGTCCGGGTGAAGGTGGGCAATCGCGGCAAAATTGCCTTTGTGCAGCTGGATGATGGGACGGCGAAGCGCGATGTCTCGGTGTTTGCCGAGCTGCTCGAACAAAACAAGCACAAAATCAAAGACGATGCCCTGCTGATTATTGAGGGCAAGGTCAGCCATGATGATTTTTCGGGGGGGCTACGGATTATTGCCGACCGTGTGTATGACTTCGCCGAAGCCCAAAGCCGCTACGCCCGCCACCTGCTGCTGACCCTGAGCCCAGAGGCGGATGTGGCCAAGCTGGCAGCGATTTTGACCCCGCATCGGGCGGGGGGCGATTGTCCGCTGCGCTTTGCCTACGCCAATGCCCACGCGCGGTGCGCGCTGCTGAGTGGCGAGGGTTGGCGGGTGTTGTTGTCTGATGCGCTGCTGACCGAACTGCGTGCGCTGCTGGGTAAGGCGGCAGTCCAAGTTGAGATGTAATGCTTATTCGCCGGCTATTTGACCCGTACCGATAACGGTCTTGATCCCCTTCAGGCAAGTATTATCTTCACTTCACTGTTGCATCCAAAGGCATGGCATCTCACGGACGACCCAAGGCAAACGTCCCGTATGCAGCCGCAGAATCCAAAGCGCATCCCCCCGCAAGCCGTTTTCCTGCCCAAGTCGGGGAAATTCACAGCAGAAATGGACATAATCCTTGCCAGCCCAAGGCAAATCCGTTAAAAATATTGCCTGTGGCATTAGGTCGGTATCCCCTCTGCGCTCGGTTTTTCCGGGCGCGATGTTTTTGCACCCACCGGCACAACGCCACCCAATTTCAGGGCATCAACCAGACAGCTGTCTGGCGACACTCCTGATTCTTTACCCCAACGCCCCTTGCGGTCGTTACCATCAAAAGTCATCCCTTCAAACATGAAGCCAGTCAGACATTACCTCCAGTTTAGCGACCTCTCTCAAGACGAATGTCTCTATCTCTTTGAGCGGAGCCGAGTGCTAAAACGCCTTCACGCCGATGGCGAGCTGTATCGCCCCTTGGTGGGGCGCGTGATGTCCATGATTTTCGAAAAAAGCTCCACCCGTACCCGTGTTTCGTTTGAAGCCGGTATGGCGCAGCTCGGCGGTCATGCCATGTTTCTCGACACCAAAACCTCCCAGCTTGGGCGCGGCGAACCGATTGAGGACACCGCCCGCGTGCTGTCGCGGATGAGCGATGTGGTGATGATTCGCACCTTTGAACACAGTCTGGTCGAACGGCTTGCCGCGTATTCCCGCGTGCCGGTCATTAATGGGCTCACCAACGAATACCACCCCTGCCAAGTGCTGGCCGACATCCTGACATGGATGGAGCGGCACGGCTCGATTGCAGGGCACACCGTGGCATGGATTGGTGATGGCAACAACGTGGCACGCACTTGGCGACAAGCCGCGCACTTGCTGGGGTTTAAGCTAAATATTGCCACCCCCGTGGGCTACGAAATCGCACCGCTGGCCGGCGATACACCCAACGACCCTGCGCACTTCCAAGCCTTTGACGACCCCATGGAAGCGGCCAAAGGCGCGGACATCATTACCACCGACGTGTTTACCAGCATGGGCTTTGAAGCCGAATGCGAGGTGCGGCGCGAAGCCTTTAAGCAGCACCGCGTGACGGCAGCCCTGATGGCCGTTGCCCAGCCCCACGCCCTGTTTTTGCACTGCTTGCCCGCCCACCGTGGCGAAGAAGTGGACGCAGAGGTGATTGACGGCGCACAAAGCGCGGTCTGGGACGAAGCCGAAAACCGGATGCACGTCCAAAAAGCCCTGATTGAATTTTTGCTGCTTGGGCGCATCGCCGAAGCGTAATTCCGATTGACTATTTAAAAGCAGAAAGCACACGCTATGTCTGATGTGAAAAAAGTTGTTCTCGCCTACTCTGGCGGTCTCGATACCTCGGTTATTTTGAAGTGGCTGCAAGACACCTACCAATGCGAAGTGGTGACTTTTACCGCTGACATCGGCCAAGGTGAAGAGGTTGAACCTGCTCGCAAAAAAGCCATCGCGCTGGGCATCAAGCCCGAAAACATCTTTATTGACGACCTGCGTGAAGAATTTGTCCGTGACTTCGTCTTCCCGATGTTCCGTGCCAACGCCATCTACGAAGGCGAATACCTGCTGGGCACGTCCATTGCCCGCCCGCTGATTGCCAAGCGTCAAATTGAAATCGTCAACCAAGTGGGCGGCGATGCGGTCAGCCACGGGGCGACCGGTAAGGGTAACGACCAAGTGCGCTTTGAGCTGGGCTATTACGCCCTGAAGCCAGAGGTGAAGGTAATTGCCCCTTGGCGCGAGTGGGATTTGCTCTCCCGCGACAAACTGATGGCCTACGCCGAAACCCACGGCATTGACATCAGCAAAAAGAAAAACGGCGGCAACCCTTATTCGATGGATGCCAACTTGCTGCACATCTCTTACGAAGGCATGGCACTGGAAAACCCCGCCAGCGAGCCAGAAGAAGATATGTGGCTGTGGACGGTCTCGCCAGAAAAAGCACCTGACCAAGCCGAATACATTGAGCTGGAATACACCAAGGGCGACATCGTGGCCATCAATGGCCAAGCCATGAGCCCCGCCACGGTGCTGGCAACCCTTAACCAATTGGGCGGCAAGCACGGTATTGGCCGTTTGGACATCGTCGAAAACCGCTATGTGGGCATGAAGTCCCGTGGCTGCTACGAAACCCCAGGCGGCACGATTATGATGAAGGCGCACCGCGCCATCGAATCCCTGACCTTGGACCGCGAAGTGGCGCATCTGAAAGATGAGCTTATCGCCAAGTACGCCAGCTTGGTTTACAACGGCTACTGGTGGAGCCCTGAGCGTCAGATGATGCAGTCGATGATTGACGCATCCCAAGCCACCGTAAATGGCTGGGTACGCATCAAGCTGTATAAGGGCAATGTGATTGTGGTCGGCCGTGACTCCAAGACCGATTCGCTGTTTGACCCCACCATCGCTACGTTTGACGAAGACGGCGGCGCGTACAACCACGCCGATGCAGCAGGCTTTATCCGCCTGAATGCACTGCGTCTGCGGATTGCTGCCAAGCTGCACGCCAGCCGTTAATACTCGGTGCGGAAATACGCTCTCAGAACGTGTTCAAAGGCGCAAAAAAGCCGCTGCATTCTCTGCAGCGGCTTTTTATTGATTGCCCCAAGGCTGGGGTGAGAACGGTCAGTCTGCTTTATCAGCCGGACGCTTGGCCTTGGCTTTGCTGGTGCGCGGCTTTTTGGCAGCAGGGGCGACGGTAGGGGTCGCTTCGGTGAAGAGGTCTTCGGCGGCAGGCGCAGTTTCTACCGCATCAGCGGCAGGCGTGGCGACTTCGTCGGTGGGCGCAGACTGGTCGGCGGGGGGGGTAACACTTTCTGGCGGAGCAGCCTTGGGGGACAGGGCTTCGGCAAGGCGACGGCGGGCGGGGATGTGGTGGTCAAATCGCCAGTCGTTAATGAGCTCCAGTGCCAAGTCAAAATTACGCATACTGAGCTCATTAAGCCGTGCCAGCACAAACGTTTCACCCATGGCCAACGAGCGTGCCAAGTCGGTCAAAATCAAAACATCAAGGTCATCTAGACCTGAGACAATGAGCTTGCGGAGTTTTTTAGCAGCATTCATGCAATTTGTCCTTTTTTGGGGCGGGAGAGGTGGAATCAGCACCATCTTGCCACACGGAGTGGCTTCTAGGCGGTTTTGTGCGGCGTGCGGGGCCGACACGTCTCTGCAAGGATAGCCCAAATACATGGCATGGCGATGACACGCACCCTGCCCCTTTTTATCCGCTATTTTTAGAGTAAGAGCCTTGCCATGTCTGAAGAACAATTTACCAACTGGTCGATGGGTATTTTATTGACCGGCCTTATTCTGTTTATGGGCTTTATTATTTGGGACCTCGGCAAACAATCCAATGCTGGCCGATTTGGTACGTTTGTGCTGTTTTTGGCACTGGGGTTTGGCGTGACGGGATTTGTATTTAAAGAGCTACTGGTTAGTTTTATCATCGGGCTATAAGAGCCTATTTACGAACTGCGAGAATCGGGTAAGCCTGCGTTGAAATTGATAAAAAAATGCGTGTGGATTCAGTCTCAACGGCGTTTTTTTCCGAATTTCGCCTTGGCTGACCCGTCGTTCGCTAGTTCGTAAACAGGCTCTAGCCCCCCACTCACAATAAAAGGAAAAAAGATGCCTTCGTTTGATATTGTCTCTGAAGTAGACCAAACTGAAATCCGCAATGCGATTGACCAGACGAATAAAGAAGTCACTAACCGCTTTGACTTTAAAGGTTCAGATGCACGGGTTGAGCTGTCTGATAAAGTGATGACCGTTTTTGCGGACGATGATTTTAAGGTGGAGCAGGTGCTGGATGTGCTGAAAATCAAACTCAGCAAGCGCGAAGTGGATATTCGCTGCCTAGAGTACGGTAAGATCGAAAAAGTCACCGGCAACAAGGTCAAGCAAACTGTTACGGTGAAAGTGGGCATTGAAACTGAACGCGCCAAGAAAATCGTTAAGCTGGTTAAAGACAGCAAAATGAAGGTACAGGCCAGCATTCAGGGTGAGGCCGTGCGGATTTCAGGGGCAAAACGGGACTTGCTGCAAGAGTGCATCGCTTTGATGCGCAAAGAAGTGACCGATTTTCCGTTGCAATACAATAACTTCCGCGACTAATCCTACAAGGTAGGGTGCGCGGGGTGTTTGAGTATTTCTAATCGCTTGCTGCTTAGAGGCTATCACGATGGCTATATGTTTTGCTTCCCCTTGGCGCACCCTGCTGTCAGGCAGTGCGCTGGTGTTGCTGGCAGGGTGTAGCACCCTTAAGGTCAGCAGCGATTATGACCACAACGCGGATTTTTCGCGCTTCTACACCTACCGGCTAGACAGCGTGTCCATTTACGACGAGCGGGCGCGGCTAGACAGTGACAATACCCTTGCCGAAAGCCGACTCGCCAACACCCTGACCGCCGTGCTGCGCGAAAAGGGCTTGCGGCAGGTGAAAGACCCCAAAATGCCGGTGGATATGCGTATCACGCTACTGGCCGATACCCGCCAAAAAACTCAAGTGTATGCCACGCCTAATTTGATGGCGGGGCTAGGCTGGGGGCGGCGACCATGGGGGTGGGGGATAGGCTACGGTGCAGATTTTTCGAGCCGTGACTACACCGAAGGTAACTTGCGGGTAGATATGTTTAGCCAGCCAGACAACAAGCTGGTGTGGCGTGGCTGGGCACGCGCCGAGCTTAATCAGCCCTATCTGGATGCTGAGCGGCTGATGGAGGCGATGCGAGGGGTGTTTTCGGGCTATCCACCAGCACCAGCACTAGCCCCGCCAAGCAAGCCCTAAAAAGCCAGATACCATTATACGTCGCTTAAGGTGGGGTTGCTGCCACCCGTACTACCCACTGGCACCGGTAGCCCGAGGTGTAACCAATGCTCCACTTCGGCGGCAGGTAGAGGGCGGCAAAAATAATAGCCTTGCCCGTAAGGACAGCCCTCAGCCTGCAAAAAGGTCAGGTGCTCAATCAGCTCAATGCCTTCTGCGGTCACAGTCAGGTTGAGGCTTTTTGCCATCGACAAAATAGCCCGAGCCAAGGCAGCATCATCTTTTTCGCGGTGCAGCGACATCACAAACGAGCGGTCAATTTTAAGTCCGTCAATTGGAAGCTGACGCAGTAGCGAGAGGGAGGAATACCCCGTGCCGAAATCGTCAATGGTGAGATGAATCCCCATGGCGCGGATGCTGTTCAGCACTTGGATGGTCTCCTGCATATTATCCATCGCCATGCTCTCGGTGATTTCGAGCTCCAGCAGACCAGGCGGCAAGCCTGTTTCACGCAAGATGTGTTCGAGCGTAGTGACAAAGCTGGCCTGTTTCAGTTGGCGATGCGAGATATTCACCGCCATCCGCCCCCGCAACATGCCGCGTGATAGCCAGTGCTTAGCTTGGGCGCAGGCAGTACGCAGCACCCATTCCCCAATCGACACAATTAGCGAAGACTCCTCGGCAATCGGGATAAATTTGGCCGGAGGCACCATGCCAAACGACGGGTGTCGCCAGCGCACAAGGGCTTCAAATCCGCTCACCGAGCAATCATCTAGGCGCAGCTTGGGCTGATAGTGCAGCTCCAGCTCATCCCGCCCCAATGCGGTGTGCAAGCTGTTTTCCAGTCGCATTCGCGCCATGGTGGCAGTGTTCATGTCCGAGGTAAAAAACTGATAGGTATTTTTGCCCCGCTCTTTGGCACGATACATGGCCGTATCGGCGTTCATAAGTAGTACTTCGGGGGTTATGCCGTCGTGCGGGAAAAGGGCAATGCCAATAGAGGCCGTCACAAACACTTCGTGCTGATCAATTTTGACAATCCCATTCAGGCGCGATACCAGCTTATTGGCGATATTGGCAGCATATTGCACCTCGCCAATATTTTCTAAGATGATGGTAAATTCATCCCCCCCTAGCCGCGCCACCATGTCTATTTCACGTAAATGCCCTTTTAGCCGCTCGGCCACCACCGCCAAAAGTTTATCCCCTGCGGCATGACCTAGGGTGTCGTTAATAAATTTAAACCGGTCAAGGTCAATAAACATTAACGCCAACATGCTGTTTTCGCGGTGTGCACGTTGGGTGGCGGTATTGAGCCGCTGCATAAAGAGGGTGCGGTTAGGGAGGCCGGTTAGGGGGTCGTGATTCGCCAAAAAATTAAGTCGATCTTCGGCGATTTTCTTTTGGGTGATGTCGGTAAAAATACCCGCAAAGTGGCTGTACTGACCCGTTTCGTCTTTAATACCCGTAATAGTGAGGTGTACACGATAGAGTGCGCCGGTTTTATGCTTATTCCAGAGCTCTCCCTGCCAAAATCCATGCTCTAACAAGCTCGTCCACAGGTGGTGATAAAACTCTGATGCCTGTTTTCCAGAAGACAATAGCCGTGGATTTTTTCCCAATGCCTCAGATTTTGGGTAGCCAGAAATGCGAGTAAAGGCGGGATTAACGCTTTCTATAATCCCTTTAGCATCAATAATCATGATGCCTTCTAGCGTGGACTGAAAGACTCTATCGGCTAAACGCTGGCTTTGACGTGAGACATGCAATGCTTCGTCTCGTTCTTTTAGGGCGTATTGTAGATCGTGAATATATTCGTGTTCGATGCTGGTCAGGATGTCTGAAAAACTAATCATCCCGATAATATTACCGTCGTCCAGCACGCCTAAATGGCGAATGTGCTTTTCCGCTAAGAGCTTACGTGCCAAGTAAAGGCTAGTTTCTTTGGCAACGCTCAGTAGGGGGCGGCTGGCGGCCTCGCCAATAGGAGTGCTTTGCTGCTGGCTGGCGAGCAAATGCACCACATCACGCTGGGTTAAAATACCATATTCACCGTCTGGGTACGCCACCAATAGGGCTTCTTGTTTTTGCTCACGCATCAGGGCGATGGCTTCAAATAGCGGTAAATGAGGCGACACAATAGATGGGGGGTTATCTGGGTTCAGCACGCTGCCCACATGCTTGAGCTTTAGAAAAAACTCCGCACCTTGGTTTAGTACAATGTCGCTTTGTGACAAAACGCCTGCGTAACTGCCATGCACATCAACGACCAAATAGTGCCGCACCCCATGCCGTTTAAACAGCGAGGCTGCCTCATTAAACGAGGTGTCAATGGCGATGGTTTTAACCGGCCAGCTCATTTCGTGGGATACGGGTCGCTGAAAGTCTGCGGGGTTAGAGAAATCTAGCCGCAGGGTATCGGCTTCTGTCCAAATACCAATCGCACGGTCGTTTTCAATTACCAGCAAGGAACTACATCCGGCTTCGTGCATGAGACGGGCGGCTTCTGCTACCGGTGTTTCTGGGGAGCAAGAGACAATACGGGAAGAAATAATCTGTTTAATGGTTCTGTGGGTATTCACTCCACTACTCCAACGCTGACGGATTTGACTGCTTGAGTATGGGCTTTTACCGACGGCAAAAAACACCCGTTTTAGTAGAGCAGCCGTCTTGCACCAAAGGGGGCAAATCTAGCATACCTAGTGCTATTTTCGGCGATAAATCGGCATCAATTTACATACGTCCCCGCACAAGCCTTTCCCAAAAAAACGCTGCCTAACCCTAAGAGTCAAACAGCGTTTTTTAGGCAGGTACATCGCCGCGCGTGAACTGTTTTCTAGATGCTTTCACGACCTAGCGAGTGAAGGGTCAGCAAGGTGAAATGAGCCAAAAGCGCGGCGTTGGGACTGAATCTATACGCATCTTGAGGTTTATTTCAACGCGGGCACCCGAGTTTCGCCGACCGTGAGCAGGCTCTTAGGCGCGTTCGACGGCCAAAGCCACACCCATCCCGCCACCGATGCACAGTGTAGCCAGACCCTTCTTAGCATCGCGGCGTTGCATTTCGTGCAGCAGCGTCACCAATACGCGACAACCGGATGCCCCGATAGGGTGACCCAGCGCAATCGCACCGCCATTCACGTTGACTTTACTCATGTCCCACTGCAGTTCGCGGGTCACGCCCAAGGCTTGAGCGGCAAAGGCTTCATTGGCTTCAATCAAGTCAAGCTGGTCAATGGTCCAGCCAGCTTTGTCGAGTGCCTTGCGAGTTGCACCCACAGGCCCCATCCCCATGATTTCAGGGGCGCAGCCAGAGAGCGCATAACCTGCAATGCGTGCCATGGGCTTGAGACCCAGTTCGGCGGCTTTGCTCGCACTCATCATCATGACGGCAGCGGCACCATCGTTAATGCCCGAGGCGTTACCTGCGGTCACGGTGCCGTCTTTTTTGAACGCTGCGCGGAGCTTGCCCAGACCTTCGAGGGTCGCGCCCATTTTGATAAATTCATCAGCGGTCACGGCGATAGGGTCGCCTTTGCGCTGTGGCACAAAAATGGGGGTGATTTCGTCCACGAACTTACCGGCCTTTTGGGCGGCTTCGGCGCGGTTTTGCGAGGTGACGGATAGTTGGTCTTGTTCTTCGCGAGTAATGTTGTATTTTTCCGCAATATTTTCAGCGGTAATACCCATGTGATATTGGTTATATACGTCGGTCAGACCGTCATACACCATGGTGTCCACCAAGGTCGCGTTGCCCATGCGGAAGCCATCGCGTGAGCCCGGCAAGATGTGCGGGGACATCGACATGTTTTCTTGGCCACCAGCAATCACAATTTCCGCATCGCCATTGGCAATGGCTTGTGCAGCAAGGTGGGTGGCACGCAAACCAGAGCCGCAGACCACGTTAAGGGTGGTGGCTGGGGTGGTGACAGGCAAGCCCGCTTTGAGCAAGGCTTGACGCGCAGGGTTTTGCCCGACACCGGCGGTCAGCACCTGACCCATAATCACTTCGCTGATTTGTTCGGCAGGCACGCCTGTTTTTTCTAGCAGGCTTTTGATAACAGCAGCACCCAGTTCTGGGGCAGACACTTTAGCAAAAGCACCGGCAAAATTACCTACGGCGGTACGGGTAGCAGCAACGATTACGACATCTTGCATAAGAAATCTCCGGTATGCGTTAAGGGAGGCCGCATAACCTCCCTAGGTTAAGTAAGGCGGTGCAGCCGCCGCCAC
>CALMOJ010000123.1 GCA_937871815.1 uncultured Neisseriales bacterium | reverse complement strand
ATTTCAACGCAGGCTCACCCGAGTCTCGCAGACTGTGAACGCGTTCTAGGGTTTTTTGCTCAAGCTGCTCACCCATACTGGCGAACGCTTTTCCAAGAAGGCGGTCAGGCCTTCGCGGGCTTCGGGGTGGGTGCGGACGCGGGCAATGTGCCATGCGGTTTTTTCCAGCAGGCTGTCGTCTTGCGGGGAGCCGCCGCGCAAATCAGCCAGCAGCTGCTTGGCTTCGGCTTGCGCGTGGGGCGAGCCGTGCAGCAGTGCCACACCAACTGTGGCGACGCGGGCATCGAGTTCGGCTTCGGGGCAGACTTCGTGCACCAGCCCCAGCCGCAGTGCGGTTTGTGCGTCGATGCGCTCGGCGGTAAGGAAATAGCGTCGCGCTTGCCGCCAGCCGATGGCATCGGCGACATACGGCCCGATGGTGGCGGGAATCAGCCCCAGCCGCACTTCGGACAAGGCAAATTGGGCGGAGTCGGTGGCAATGGCGATATCACAGGCGGCGGTCAGCCCTGTGCCGCCACCAAAAGCAGAGCCGTGAACTTTGGCGATAGTGGGCTTACTCATCCGGTGCAGGGTTTTCAGCATCCGCGCGAGGGCTAAGGCATCGGCGCGGTTTTTTTCTTCGCTGTAATCGGCGGCGGCACGCATCCAGTTCAGGTCGGCACCGGCGGAGAAACTTTTGCCCCGTCCGGCCAAGACCACAAGGCGCACGGAGTCTTCGCCATCCAACCCGACAAAGGCTTGGGTGAGCTCGGCGATCAGGGTTTCGTTAAACGCATTGTGGACGGTGGGGCGGTTCATCCAGACCGTGGCAACCGCGCCTTTGCGCTCAACTTCTAGGGTGGTGAAGTGCATAAAAAGCCCTTTTTGCGGGGTTTTGTGGGGGTGGGGCGGGACTGAAGCTGTTCCGCTGGAAGCGTGCACCGCAGGCTGAATTTGGCTTTTATGCTCCTCCCGTGGAGGGGTGGGGTGGTTGCCTGTGGGTCTGGCTTTTGGCTTTCGCTGTGTCGCCAGCAACCACCCCGTCCGGCTTCGCCGTCCACCCCTCCTCCGAAAGGAGGGGAATAAAAGCCCGTCCGCGATATTGAACCGGTTTACATCCTAAACACCCCAAAGCGGGTGGGCTCAATCGGGGCATTCATCGCCGCCGCCAAGCCCAAGGCCAGCACGTCGCGGGTTTGGGCGGGGTCAATCACGCCGTCGTCCCATAGCCGTGCGCTGGCGTAGTAAGGGTGGCCTTGGCGTTCATACTGCTCGCGCACCGGTGCTTTGAGCCGCTCTTCGTCTTCCGCGCTAAAGCTGTCGCCAACTTGCTCCCGCTTCACCTGCGCCAACACCCCTGCGGCTTGCTCGCCACCCATCACCGAGATGCGGCTGTTAGGCCACATCCACAGAAAACGCGGGGAGTACGCACGGCCACACATGCCGTAGTTGCCCGCGCCAAAACTGCCGCCAATCAGCACGGTAAATTTGGGGACGCGGGCACAGGCCACGGCGGTGACCAGCTTGGCACCGTCTTTGGCAATACCGCCGTTTTCATATTTTTTGCCGACCATAAAGCCGGTGATATTTTGCAAAAACACCAGCGGGATGCCGCGCTGGCAGCACAGCTCGACAAAGTGCGCACCTTTTTGGGCGGATTCAGAAAACAAAATCCCGTTATTGGCCAGCACCCCGACCGGCCAGCCGTCGATATGGGCAAAGCCGGTAATCAGGGTGGTGCCGTAGTTTTGCTTAAATTCGTCCAGCACCGAGTCATCAACCAAACGGGCGATGATTTCGCGCACGTCGAATGGCTTTTTGGCATCGGCGGGAATCACGCCATACAGCTCTTCGGCGGGGAAACGGGGCGGCTGGCTGGGTAAGCGTACCGGCCCCGCAGGGCGTTGCCAGTTGAGATTGCGGACAATTTGCCGCGCCAAGCCTAGGGCGTGGGCATCGTTTTGGGCGTAGTGGTCGGCGACCCCCGAAATACGGGTATGGACATCGGCACCGCCCAGCTCTTCGGCGGTGACGACTTCGCCGGTGGCGGCACGCACCAGCGGCGGCCCCCCCAGAAAAATCGTGCCCTGATTTTTGACGATGATGGATTCGTCGGCCATAGCCGGCACATACGCCCCGCCCGCCGTGCAACTGCCCATCACCACGGCAATTTGGGGGATGCCTTCCGCGCTCAGGTTGGCTTGGTTGTAAAAGATGCGGCCAAAGTGGTCGCGGTCAGGGAACACGTCGTCTTGCAGCGGTAAAAACGCGCCGCCAGAATCGACCAAGTACACGCAGGGCAGCCGGTTTTCACGGGCGATGTCTTGGGCGCGGAGGTGTTTTTTTACCGTCATCGGGTAGTAGGTGCCGCCTTTGACCGTGGCATCGTTGGCCACAATCATGCAGGTCACACCGGCAATCTGCCCAATGCCGCTAATCATGCCCGCGCCTGGTGCGTCGTCTTGGTACAGCCCAAAGGCCGCCAAGGGAGACAGCTCCAAAAACGGCGTGCCGGGGTCAACCAGCAGGTCGATGCGGTCACGGGGGAGGAGCTTGCCGCGTGCCAAGTGTTTGGCGCGGGGGATGTCGCCGCCACCAAGGGCGTTCTTGGCGATTTTGTCGCGCAAGTCCGCTACCAGCCGCGTCATTTTGACGGCGTTGTTTTGGAAATCGGCACTTTTGGCGTTGAGCTTGCTTTCGATAACGGGCATACGCGCTTTCTCTTTCTGGCAACACGGGGGTGGGTCAATCAGGCAGCGGCGGGGTGATTTTCGTCCTGCCTCGGCGGGCGATACGGGTGGGCGGCCTTGGCGTAGGAAGCCACCCGTATCGTCGTGGGGAGAGATTAACGCTGCTCGGCCATCAGTTCGCGCCCAATCAGCCAGCGGCGAATTTCGCTGGTGCCGGCACCGATTTCATACAGCTTGGCATCGCGCAGCAAACGGCCAGCAGGGAAGTCGTTGATATAGCCATTGCCCCCGAGACATTGAATAGTGTCGAGTGCCATTTTGGTGGCGGCTTCGGCGGCGTAGAGGATGGCACCGGCGGCATCTTTGCGCACTTGGCGGCCGCCTTCGCCACGGTCCAAGGCCGCGCCGACGGCGTAGACATAGGCACGGGTGGCCGACAAGGTGACGTACATATCGGCCAATTTGCCTTGCATCAACTGGAAGTCGCCGATGGGCTGGCCGAACTGTTTGCGGTCTTCTAGGTAGGGCACCACCAAATCCATACAGGCTTGCATGATGCCGATGGGGCCCGCAGCAAGGACGGCGCGTTCGTAGTCCAGCCCGCTCATCAGCACTTTGACCCCTTCGCCCACGCCGCCAAGGACGTTTTCGGCGGGGACAACGCAATCGTCAAAGAAGATCGGGTAGGTGTTGGAGCCGCGCATCCCCAGCTTGTCGAGTTTTTGCGCAGCGGAGAAGCCTTTGAAGCCTTTTTCGACGATAAAGGTGGTCATACCTTTTGCACCGGCGTGGATGTCGGTTTTGGCGTAAACCACGAGGGTGTCGGCATCGCCGCCGTTGGTAATCCACATTTTGTTGCCGTTGAGCACATAGCTGCCATCGGCTTGCTTATCAGCGCGGAGCTTCATGCTGACCACGTCGCTACCCGCATTGGGTTCGCTCATGGCCAACGCGCCGACGTGTTCGCCGGACAGCAGCTTGGGCAGGTAGCGGGCTTTTTGTTCGGCGGTGCCGTTGCGGCGGATTTGGTTGACGCACAGGTTGGAGTGCGCCCCGTAGGACAGCCCGACCGAGGCACTGGCGCGGCTGATTTCTTCGAGGGCAATCATATGGGCGAGGTAGCCCATGCCTGCGCCGCCATCGGCTTCTTCAACCGTGACACCGAGCAAGCCCATGTCGCCAAACTTTTGCCAGAGGTCGGCGGGAAATTCGTTGTCTTTGTCGATGGCGGCGGCGCGGGGGGCGATTTCGGCTTGGGCAAAGTCGCGCACCGCATCGCGCAGCAGGTTGAGGTCTTCGCTGTGGCCAAAGCTGAGGCTGGTATAGCTCATGGGGGGGTCTCCTCGGTGAATGTTTAAATTACGCTTACGTTAACGTAAGTCTTGTGCGCAAAAAAATCCCGCCACCTTATGCGTGGGGGGAAGGGGTGAGTGAATGGTCGATGACTTCGCGGCAATGCTGCTCAAGTTGTTCGATTTCATTCAAAATCTGGGCGATGTCATCTTGCTGGCGAATCAGCTGCTTTTTGCGGTCGGTCAGCAGCCCCAGCAGTTTGAGCGACTGCGAGGCTTCGTTGTCTTTGTATTCGTACAGCTCAATGATTTCGCGGATTTCAGCCAATTGCAGCCCCAGCCGTTTGCCACGAAAAATCAGTTTAAGCCGCACGCGGTCCCGCGCCGAATACACCCGACTCCGCCCCACCCGCTCGGGCAATATCATGCCTTGCTCTTCGTAAAACCGAATGGTGCGCAAGGTAACTTCGAACTCGGCGGCCAGCTCGGTGATGGTGTAGGTGCGGTTCACGGTAGGGGGCTATCGGGGTTGGTTAATTACGTTAACGTAAGCGTAACTTAGGTGTGGGTGGAGTGGCAAGTATTCCTAGCGCACCCTTTGCCTCAATTGAGCGCAGCTTTCCAAGCTTGGCTCGGCAACGTCCTTTTTTTGCTGATGTTTCGTAAGAGTCTGTTTACGATTTGCGAGACTCGGGTGATCCTGCATTTGCTAGCATTCCTCTCCCGTGGAGAGGTGCCCCACAAGGGTAGGGTGCTTGCCTTTGGGGCTTGGTTTTAGCTTTCGCTGCGTCGCCAGCCACCAACCCCGTCCGGCTTTGCCGTCGCCCCCCTCCGATGAAGGGGAATGTAGCCAAGACCGCAGCGATTGTGCTTTTACTAGGCATTTCGCCTTGGCAACCCCTGTGCCATTGAGACTTTGAACAGGCTCTAATGCGCCAAGTGTCGCTGCCGCACCAAACGCGGCAGCACCCCCCCTGCGGAGCCAAATAGCAGGGACAGAATATACATGCTGCTGGCAAACAAAATAATCACCGGCCCCGAGGGCAAATCAAAGTGGTAAGAGCACAGCAGCCCACCTAAGCCAGACAGCAGTGCAATCCCCACCGCCACCAGCAACATCCCCTCCACCGTATTGGCCCACAGCCGCGCACTGGTCGCCGGTATCATCATCAGCCCCACCGACATCAACGTGCCCAACGCTTGAAACCCCGCGACCAAATTCAGCACCACCAGCACCAAAAAAATCAGATGGTAAATCCCGCCCCGCACCCCCACCGCCTGCAAAAACGCGGGGTCGTAGCTTTCTAACAGCAGCGGACGGTAAATCACCGCCAACACCAGCAGGGTCAGCGTCGCAATACTGGCGACCAGCAACAGTGCCGCATCATCCACCGCCAGCACCGTGCCAAATAAAATGTGAATCAAGTCCACATTGCTGCCGTAGCGCGACACCAGCAGCACACCCAAAGCCAAGGCCAGCAGGTAAAACGCGGCAAAGCTGGCATCTTCCTTGACCGTGGTATAGCGGCTGACCAAGCCGGCAATCAAGGCCACCGACATCCCCGCCACAAAGCCGCCTATGCCCATTGCAGGCAAAGACAGCCCCGCCAAAATAAAGCCCACCGCCGCTCCAGGTAAGACCGCGTGGCTCAGGGCATCGCCCATCAGGCTCATTCGGCGCATCACCAAAAACAGCCCAATCGGCCCGCAGCCCAGCGCCAAGGCCACCGAGCCCAACAAGGCACGGCGCATAAAGCCAAATTCAACAAAAGGCTGCACCAGCAGCATGTAAAGCGTGTCCAACATCAGTTTAATCTTTCACAGCAGGGGCAGCAGAGGGCACAGACAAAGACGGTGCAACTTCATCATCCACATGGCACACCGGCGCGCGTGCGTGCCAGTGCGAGGCATTGGCGTTGGCACGCTGCAAATGGGCATCGGTCAGCACCGTCTCGGTTTTTCCCCACGCAATCACTTCTTTGGACAGCAGCAAGGTATAGGGGAAATAGGCGCGGACTTGTTCGTAATCATGCAGCACGGCAATCACCGTGCGCCCCTCTGCCCGCCAACGGCTGACCAATTGCAGCAGGTCAAACGTCGTACTGGCATCAATCGCGGTAAAGGGCTCGTCGAGCAAAATCAGCGGCGCGTCTTGCAGCAAAATCCGCGCAAACAACACCCGCTGAAACTGCCCAGATGACAAGGCCGCCACCGGACGCTGGGCAAATTCGGCCAGCCCCACGGTTTCGAGTGCCGCAAAAGCCGCCCGCTTATCCGCAGGCCGTACCGCCCCAAATGCACCGGTATGCCGCCACGCCCCCGTCAACACCGTATCCAGCACACTGACCGGCAAGCTGCGGTCGATTTGCGCGGCTTGGGGGAGATAGGCAATTTGGTCGGGCGCAATCCCTCCCAACGAGACCTGCCCCGAATCTGGCTTTATCAAGCCCACCATAGCTTTGAGGATGGTGCTTTTGCCCGCGCCGTTCGGGCCAAAAATCGCCGTCGCGTCGCCCTTGGCAAACGTGCCAGACACATGGTGTACGGCGGGATGGCGCAGGTAGGAGACGGTTAAATTGTGCAGCGACAGACTCATACGCGCTCCGCCAAAGCCCACCACACCCCGCCCCACAGCACGGTTGCCACGGCAGCCGCCATCAGCACACGTTGCCCCGCAGAAGCCGATAAAAGAGAAAAAGCGTTCACAGTTTTGTCCAAAGTTAAGCCCTTGCCGTGCTTGCGTCGGGCAAAGGGGGGAGGAATAGCGTCGGCAGCAGACCATCAACTGTGGCGTGCCAGTCACCCGCTGGGGCAATCAGCTCAAAGCGGCTATCACGCCGCCAACTGACCTCGGTGGTGGTCCATGCCCCGTCTAGCCAGTTAAACCACACCCATTGCCGTGCCCCCACCCGCAACACGGCTTTGGCGCGGGCAAGCTGGGGCACTTGCTCGGGGAGGTGACGCAAAAAGACCGCCACCTTGACCAAGTCAAACACCTGCTCTGGTGGAAACAGCCAACCCGCGCTGGTCAAGCCGCTGTCGGCGGGCGGCAGGGCAGGACGATAGCGGGACGAAGCAGGGCGAGCAGGCAAGGTCAGCCACGCAGGGTCAAGCTGTCCGTGCGACACCTGCTCTATCCGCAATTTGGGTGGAAACAGTGCGGCGGCACGGGCGTGGAAACGTGCCAAACACGCGGCATCGGCTAATTCACACTTATTGGCAACCAGCACATCAGCAAGGTCGATTTGGTCGGTAAAAATCGGGTGGGGCTGGGCGGCCATCGCGTCCCACTGGCGCGGGTCCACCAAGGTCAGCGTGGCCTGAATGTCCAAAGCCTCGGCCAGCGGCGGGCGGCGCAACATGTCCACCACCCGCGAGGCATGGGCCAAGCCCGACGCTTCAATCAACACCCGCTGCGGGCGTTTTTCGCGGATGACCTTGGCCAAGGTAATGGGCAGTTGCGGGCCGGTTGCACAACACAAACAGCCGCCCGCGATTTCCCGAATTTCCGCCCCCGCCCCTTCCAAGACCGCGCCATCAATCCCGACCTCGCCAAACTCATTGACGATGACTGCCCAGACTTGGTCTGCGGGTTTTTGTGCCAACAAGGTCAGCAGGGCGGTGGTTTTACCTGTCCCTAAAAAGCCGGTAATCAGGTTAATGGGGACGCGGGGCAGACGGGGGGTGCTGGGCGTTGTCATGCGGCACACGCTTGGCAAAGCCCCGTCAGCAGCACTTCTTGGCGGCGAGGCTGAAATGCACAGCCTTGGGCGGCGGCAAACAGCCCGTTCAGCTCGGCTTCCGCGCTCAGTTCGGCGATGGACTGGCAGCGTTCGCACAGCAGCAGCACGCTGGCGTGGGTATGCCCCAATTGGCAGCACACCACATAGGCATTCAGGGTTTCTACACGGTGAATCAGCCCCTGCGCCACCAAAAACGCCAACGCACGGTAGACCGTGGGTGGGTCTGCTTTGCCACGCTGGGCTTGCAAGTCGGCCAACAAATCATAGGCTTTGACCACGCCTTGCCGCGCCAAAATGAGGGCCAAAATCGCCCGCCGCAGCGGCGTAAGCCGTGTGCCGCGCGTGGTGCAGTGGGCTTCGGCGCGAACAAGGGCGGCTTCGGTGTCGTGGGGGAGTGGGGGGGGGCAAAGGGGATTCATGGCTAAAATGTTACGCTATAACACTCCAGCCCGCCAGATGGGGGGTGTTCAGCACGGGGGGCTGCCGACATCACCGCCGCGACCCTTGCCCTCCCTCTGCCAGCGTAAGACAATGGCGTTTTACCCTGTGCCAACCCCATGACCCCCGTCGCCCCTCCTGAGGCTCTTCCCTCTGAGCCTTCTCCGATGCCGAGTGCTGCTTTGTCGCCCGAAGCCGTTCTCCAGCAGGCGATTGCATGTCACCAAGCAGGGCAATTAGCCCACGCCGAGCACGGCTATTTGGCGGTTTTGGCTGCCCAGCCCGACCACCCCGATGCCAGCCACAATTTAGGCATTGTGCGGATGCAGCAAGAAGACGTCGCCGCCGCTTTACCCTTATTTCACGCCGCACTACACGCCCAGCCCAGCCAAGGGCAATTTTGGGTGAGCTATATCGGGGCGTTAATCCAAGTTCAGCAGCCTGATGCAGCGCGTCAGGTCTTGGCGCAAGGGCAGGCTTTGGGGCTTCAAGGTGCACCTGTCGATGCCCTTGCCGCCAAACTCCACGCCGTCCCTGCCGCCGAAGCCCCCTTGGCTATGCCCGAGGTCACCGCGCCAGCCTTGCCCTCGGTCAGCAAACCGGTGAAGCGCGGGGGGCGGGTGATTACCCCTTGGCAGCATCTGGCACCATCGCGCCCCACCCCCAAAAAACGTGCCGCCACCCCGCAAAAATCCCCCGCTCAATCGGCCAAACGCGCCACAATAGCCCCCGCTCCCTGTGATGGGTCGCCGCCCGTCGCCCCTTGGGTCGAGACGACCCCGCCGCCCGCCCACGGCGACCCCGCCCCTACGGCAGCACCGTCTATGCCTTCTCGTTTTTCTGCTTACCGTGCCCTTTCTACCGAGCCCCTTTTTATGACCAAGCCCGCCCTCAAGTCTGAGCCTCACACTCCCACCCGCCCTACGGCAGAGACGGACCGCCCTGCCTCACCCTTTTGGCGGGGGGCAAAGCGACCGGCGGAGACGCAGGGTGGGGCAACGGGGACAGAAACAGCCATGGGGACACGCCTGCCGCGCACCGTAGCCCCTTTGTCTACGGCGGGACGTGCGCCACAGCCGCCAGAAATGCCCCGCGTGCTGTCTTTGTCTGCTGCTCACCCTACGGCGGCACTGGCATCAACATCATCGACACCGACACCCAGCCCCGCACGTCCGGCGCAAACGCCGCCGCCCCGTGCTGCCAGTGGCGAGCGGCCTGCTTCGCCGTTTTGGCGGGGGGCGAAACGCCCTGCCGAGCCTGCCGTGACACCTTCCGCCCCTGTCGCGCCACAGGCCGCAGCGCATCTAGCGGCTGCCGTGATGGCATCGCCTCTCGTGGCCGTCGCCGCTGCACCGGTCGCGGCAGCTGTCCCCGTTTCCGTCCCTGTCGCGGCACCGTCTGCCCCCTTGGCTGCGCCGCCTGTCGCGGTTGCCGCCGAGCCCGCGCCGCCGCCCCCTCTAGCAGAAGAGTCTGCCGCGCCCCCTGTATCGGCCACCGCCACCGCCGAAGCCTACACCGCCGCGCCCCCAACGCCCGTCGCTGTGCCGCTGTCGCTGGAAACCCTTGCGACTGATCCAGAAGCCGCCTCCAAACAGCTTTTTGCAGCGCAGTACCAAGGCACGCTTTCTGCCGCCGCGCTGCTGGCTCTGCACCGTGCTTTTGGCGACCGTGTCGAAGCTCCGTTTCGCGGTAAGGTCGCGCCCTACCCCCATGCTCGCACCTACCATCGGCCTTTGCGGGTCGGCTTTGTGTCGGCAGATTTAAGACAGCATCCCGCTGTGCATTTTGTTTTGCCGCTGTGGACGGCCTTGGACCGCACGGCCATCCACCTGTTTGCCTACGCCAACCTTGCACCTAGCCAACACGATGCACTGACCCAGCAGCTTCGCGCCCAGTGCCACACTTGGCACGATGTGCATGACCTCGACGACGACGCACTGGCCGAGCGTATCCGCCACGATGAAATTGATGTTTTGATCGAGATGTCAGGGCACGCGGCGGGCAATCGGCTGCCGGTGTTTGCCCGCAAGCCTGCACCTGTGCAGGTGGCGTGGCTGGGCTATCCCCACACCACGGGCTTGCAGCATATCGACTGGCGATTAACCGATGCCTACGCCGACCCACGCGGCGCGGAGTCGCACTACACCGAAAAACTCTGGCGGCTACCGAATAGCTTCTTTTGCTACCAGCCGATGTTGAGCCAACCCGACCAGCGCGGCCATGCGGCCTATGCGGTTCACCCTACACCGGCGTTAAGCAAGGGCTATGTAACCTTTGGCAGTACCATGCCCGCTGCCAAAATCACCCCCGCTGTCGAAGCCCTGTGGGTGCAGGTTTTGCAGGCGGCGCCACACGCCAAGCTGTTGTTGGTGGGCGAGACGCAGGGCGCGGCGCATTCTGCACGGCTGGCGCGGCTGGCCAGCCAAGGGATTGCTGCCCACCGCGTGGCTGCAGTGGCATGCGACAGCAGCCAGCCCTATTTGCGTTATCACGATATCGACATTCTGCTCGACCCCTTTGCGGGGGGCGGTGGGCTATCAAATTGCGACGCGCTGTGGATGGGCGTGCCGGTGCTTTCGCTGGGCGGCGAGACGTTTGCCACGCGGGTGGGGGGCAGTGTGTTAGGCGCGGCCGAGCAGTGGGGGTGGTTGGCCGAGAGTGAAGCCGATTACGTGCAACGCGCCAGCCAGTTGGCGGCGGATATTCCCGCACTCAACGCCACCCGCTTGGCGTTGCGCCCACACCTCGAAACCCGCCCCCTGATGGATGCCCCCCGCTTTGCCAGCCAAATGACGCAGGCTTTGCGCAGTATGTGGCGGGTGTGGGGCGAGAGTCAGGGCTAGGTTTTTTTTGGGGGGCGTTGGCCTGTGCGGCTGTGGTAACGCGCTCTTAGAATCTGTTTACGATCTCAATGGCGCAGGGGTTGCCAAGGCGAAATTTGGAAAAAAAGGCCGTTGGGACTGAATCCACACGCATTTTTTTCTGAATTTCAACGCAGGATCACCCGAGTTCCGCAGATCGTAAACAGGTTATTAGTGCCATGTGGTCTTGAGTCCTTGGGCGCGGGGGTCTATACCGCCCAAGGACTGTACAGCGGGATTAGGCCACGATCTGTATCGCCCCCCCATTTTGGGTAGAAATGCCCCCTGATTAGCCCATTGCTTCCAATGCCATATGCAGCTCCAGCCACGCGCCTTCGGCTTCGGCCAGTGCGGCGATAATGTCACCTTGCCGCTTTAACGCTGCTTGCAAATCCGCCTTACGCTCCAGCAGATACAGTGCCTCGTCCGATAGCTGCTGCTCCACCTTCACCCGCTCGACGTTGAAGGTATCCATCTTTTTTTCTAATGCGGCCAGTTGCTTTTGCAGGGGTTTTTTTTGCTGTGATAGCCGCTGGCGGGCTTCCGCCTCTTCGCGC
Source organism: uncultured Neisseriales bacterium (assembly GCA_937871815.1). GTDB lineage: Bacteria > Pseudomonadota > Gammaproteobacteria > Burkholderiales > Aquaspirillaceae > Rivihabitans. The sequence goes on along the minus strand of CALMOJ010000123.1, from coordinate 2,020 downwards.
TTTTGCTGTTTGCGGTCGGTGGGGGAGGTCGCTTCTGCGGTGTCGCTGCGGATCTCGCGCGTGCCGCCGCCGGTGCTGGGTTGGGTCAGTCGCCATGCACGGTAGTCGGCCAAGTCGCCATCAAACACCGTCACCGCGCCACCATCCACGCACCAAAACACATCGGTCGTGGTTTCCAGCAACGAGCGGTCGTGGGACACCACAATCAAGCTACCTTCAAAGTCTTGCAGCGCAAGGGTCAGCGCGGCACGCATGTCGAGGTCTAAGTGGTTGGTCGGCTCATCCAGCAGCAGCAAATTGGGGCGTTGCCACACAATTAAGGCCAGTACGAGACGGGATTTTTCGCCACCCGATAAGGTGCTGACCGGCACCAAAGCCATGTCACCGACAAAGTTAAAGCCGCCTAAAAAGCTGCGAAGCACTTGTTCGCGGGTTTTTGGGGCGATGCTTTGCAAGTGCCACAGCGGGGATTCTTCTGGGCGCAGGGTTTCCAGCTGGTGCTGGGCAAAATAACCGATGCTGAGTTCGCGGGCGGCAATCATCTCGCCGGACAAAGGCGCGAGTTCCCCCGCCAACAGCTTAATCAGCGTGGATTTACCCGCGCCGTTGGGGCCGAGCAAACCTATCCGTGCGCCGGACTCGACCGACAAGGAAATCTGCTGCAAAAGGGGCGTTTCGCCATAGCCGACGCTGATTTTGTCGAGGCGAATAAGGGGGTTGGGCAGGGTGTTGGGCGTTTCAAAATGGAAATCAAACGGGGAATCCACATGCGCCGCCGAGACGCGCTCTAGCTTTTCGAGGGCTTTGACGCGGCTTTGTGCCTGACGGGCTTTGCTGGCTTTGGCCTTAAAGCGGGTGATAAAACTTTCGAGGTGGGCAACGGTGCGCTGTTGTTTTTCGAAGGCCTGCTGCTGCTGGGCGAGTCGTTCGGCACGTTGGTTTTCAAAGTCGCTGTAGTTACCGGTGTAGAGGGTCAGTGTGGTGTTGGCCAGCTCGACAATATGGGTGGTGGTGGCATCCAAAAACTCGCGATCATGCGAAATCAGTAGCAGGGTGCCTGGGTAGCTGGCCAGCCATTGTTCTAGCCACAGCACGGCTTCTAAATCCAAGTGGTTGGTCGGTTCATCTAGCAGCAGCAAGTCAGAGCGGCACATCAGGGCTTGGGCCAAATTCAGCCGCATCCGCCATCCGCCCGAAAAATCACTGACGGGTCGTGCCAGTGCCGATTGGGCAAAGCCCAAACCCGCCAGCAGCTTGCCAGCACGGGATTCAGCGGAGTAAGCCTCGACCCGTCCCAACTCGCCATGCAGCCGCCCCATTTCGTTGCCGTCGTGGGCTTCTTCTGCCGCTGCCAGCTGGGTCTCTAGGCGGCGCAGTTCGACATCGCCATCCAACACATAGTCCAAGGCACTGCGGCTGAGGGCAGGGGTTTCTTGCGCCACATGCGCTACGGTCCAGGTCGGTGGGTAGGTGACGTCGCCTTCATCAGCATGGCTTTCTTGGCGCAGCAAGGCAAACAGGCTGGACTTTCCCGCCCCGTTGGCACCAATCACCCCGACACGTTGGCTGGGGTTGATCATTAAGTTGACTTGGGTCAGCAGGGTTTTGGCACCACGCCGTAGGGTAAGGTTTTTAAACTGAATCATGAGGTATTCCGTAGAGGGGAGGCGGGGCGGGCAGGGCACCCCGCTGCGGCAGGATGCGCCCAGCAGGGTGCTGGGTCGGGCAACGGGACAGGCGCTGTTGCCTTTCGCTGCCGGATGAAGGGCTGAATCTTACCATCCCACGGGCTTGGCTGCCCCTGTTGCCGGTGAGGGCGCACCGTGGGGGAGATAAGCCATCCGGTGTGGCAGCTTGGCTTGTTTTGCGGTTCTTGCGGTGGAAGGTAAAAGCCAAAGTGACGCAAATCTACATCACAGCCATGCTCGTAAGGACTGTCTGCACAAAGCCTCAGAACCTGTTTACGATCTCGCGAACGACGGGTCAGCCAAGGCGAAATTCGGAAAAAAACGCCGTTGGA
>CALMOJ010000122.1 GCA_937871815.1 uncultured Neisseriales bacterium | reverse complement strand
TATGCTTGCTTGCCCCGATTGTGCTGACTGCGTGCTCTGCTGTGGGGTATCACGGCGGGATGTTGACCAGCAAAGGCGGCTTTGTCTTTGAGCGCAAAATTGAGCTGCTTGCCGATGGTCGCGATGCCCTGATTACGGTGTGGGCGCAGGATTTTTCCGAAGCTTCTGTCGAAGCTGCCTTGCGGGATGAGGCTCGAAAATACAGCGAAGAAAGAAACTGTCCGCAGTACCAGATTGAGCGGTTGGTGTTTGGGGTGTCCAATACGTGGGTAGACAGCCGCCGCTACGCCCGTGCCACGGTTCGCTGCCCGCGCTTTGTGCTGCCAGAGCCGCTGGTTGCACCGTCTATGGGCATGAGTCCACAGGGTAATCTGGTCGCCCCAAGCAAGCCCTACCGTGCGCCTGTCAAACGTAAGGCCGCTAAAAAATAGGTTTGCGCACCCTCTGCGCCGAAAAAATAAAGACACCCCTCAAAAAGAAGCCCCGACCTAGATATGGTTCGGGGCTTCTTTTTGAGGGGCATTAGCGTTAGCGGCGGGCGGTAGCTTCGATTTGTACTGAGATTTTTACGTCATCGCTAATTTCGGGCAGGAACTGGGTCATGCCAAACCGGCTGCGTTTAATCATGGTGTAGGCATCCGCCCCGCAGGCTTCTTTTTTAAACACAGGGTGGGGTCCACAGTGAAACTGGGTAATGGTCAGCTCCACGGGCTGCGACACCCCCAGCAAGGTCAGCGTACCCCGTACCGACACGGGGCGTGAGCCGACAAATTTCATCTGGTTGCCGCTAAAGGCCAGCTTGGGATAACGCTGTACATTAAAAAATATATCACTCCGCAGGAGCTCGTCGCGCTTTGCCCAGCCGGTATTGGCCGAAGCGGCATCCAGCGTCAAATTCACTGTGCCTTGCTTGTTGCCCATATCCAGCGTGATATTGCCCGCTATTTTGTCCATGCGCCCCCGCTGGGTCGAAAACCCCTGATGGCCGATTTCAAAATAGGCGTAGCTATAGCCCACCTCTGGCACATAGACCGTGGTGGCGGCCCAAGTGGGCAGGGCGGCAAACGTCAGTAGCCAAGCAAAAATACGCATCGCGGTTCAATCTCTGTCAGTTCGGGCAATAGGCGGGACTGTATTCGTTCATGCCGCCGAGGGCAAGCCGCAGGGGCTGTGCCGCCAAGCAAAAGCCCCGCGCGAGGGCGGGGCAGGGTAGGAAGCGGCAAGGGATGTTTATAGGCGGAAGCGGCTGACTTCGTCCCGTAGCTTTACCCCCAGCGAACTGACTTCGCTGGCGGCTTGGCGGGTGGTTTGCGCCCGCATCGCGCCTTCTTCTGCGGCTTGGGCGACCGATTGCATATTGGCTGAAACTGCATCGCTGGCTTGCTCTTGGGCGCGGATGGCGTGGTTGATGTCGTGGATACGGGCATTGATGGTGCCAAGACGTTCACGCACGCCCACAATGGCTTCGGCAGCCACTCCTGCGCGGATAATGCCTTCTTCGACCTTGCGACGGCTGGTGCTCATGTTCTCAACTGCATGGTCGGTTTCGGTGCGAATCGCACCCAAGGTATGTTGGATTTCAGCGGTGGACATTTGGGTCCGCTCGGCCAGCTTACGTACTTCATCGGCCACCACGGCAAAGCCGCGTCCGGCTTCGCCTGCCCGTGCGGCTTCAATCGCGGCATTGAGTGCCAGCAGGTTAGTTTGCTCGGCAATTTGTTGGATGGTGACGACGATTTGGTCCACCTGTGCCGATTGTTCGCCCAGCTTGAAAATCTCGTCGCTGGAGGCGGTGACGCGTGCGGCAATCTCGGCCATCACTTCGGCGACATCTTTGACCATATGGGCACCACGTTCGCCCTCGACTTCACTATCGCTGGTCAGGGTGACCGTTTCGCCCACCCGTTCGGCGATGGTATGGACTTGCACCAACATACTTTCTAGGGCGGCGCGGGCTTGTTGTACGGCTTGGTTTTGTTGCGCCAACATGGCTTCGGCTGCACCTGCTTCACCCATCAGCGTTTGACCGGCTTGTTGGGCGGCTTGGGCGTGTTGGCTCACTTGGCGCAGCACCCCATTTAGGCTGTTGATGACGTGGTTAAGTTGCGTGCCCAAGGCGGCGAGTTCGCTGTCGCCAGCTAATTGCACGCGAGCACTGAGGTCGTGCTCTTGCGCCAGTTGGGTCATGGTGATGGACAGGGCCGAGGTTTGGCGGGTAAGGGTGCGGGTGGTTTGGATGCTAAACAGTACGCCCAGCAGCAAGGCGAGGATAGACACACCCACGGTCAGCTGAAAGGTGGTGGTTTCGGTGGCAACGGTGGCTTGGATAAGCGCATCTTTGGCGGTTTTTTGGGCTTGCTGGATGCGCTCGCGGCCTTGTTTAATCGGAGAATAGAAACGGTCGCCTTGGGTGTTCAGTAATTTTTCCAGTCCGCTGCCATCGTTGGTGTGCATGGTTTTGGCGGCGGGGGTCAGGTAGGACTCTGAAAAGACGGTGACCACGCCAATAAATTCGCGAATCGGCTCGGCAAGTTCTGTGGGGGCGTGGATGGCTTCGAGCTTGCCACGGGCTTGGCTGAGGGCGACGAGGTTTTCTTCGATAACCTTGGCTTCTTTAGCCATGCGCTCTTCGCTAGGATTGGCAAGGGCAAGGGCGATGTGGAGCCGAGAGTCAAATACCTTGTAGTTGATGGCGGTCACTTGCTCGGCAATCGCGCTGTGGTCGAGCAAACGATGGACTTGGTCGTGGTTCATCCGTGTGCCGTAGAGGCCGACCCCTGCACCAGCAATAACCAGCGAGCAAAGCAGTGCGGCAAACAGAATAAGCGTGGTGCGAAGTTGAGAGGGCATCATGGCAACGCTTTCGAGAAGAAAGAGGAAGTGGCCCAGTGGGCGTGGAAATGAAGGCCAACCGTAGCGCACAGGGCTTAGGGTAGGCTTAAAAATTATGCCGTAAGGTCGTGGGGTATGGGGGATTTGTTGGACTTTATGGCTACGCGCTGTCTAATTTGAGAGGCACGTCTAGCCAAAATAGCGGCGAACCATATCTTCCATCAGGGCTTTGGCTTCAGCTTCGCTGGTGTTTTGTGCGCTGGCATAGAGCTGTTCGGCGAGGGGGAAAAAGGCGGCGATCAGCGTAGGGTCGAAGTGCGTGCCGGCATCTTTGTGCAAAATAGTCATGGCTTTGTCGAGCGGCATGGGGTCTTTGTAGGGGCGTTTGGAGCAGAGCGCGTCAAACACATCGGTAATAGCAAAGATGCGGGCGGCAAGGGGGATTTCTTCGCCCTTGAGTCGCCGAGGATAGCCGCTGCCGTCCCATTTTTCGTGGTGCCCTGCGACGACTGCCCGCGCGCCCTCTAGCCAGCCTGCCCCCGCGACAATTTCTTCGCCAATAGAAACATGGGTGCGCATGGTGTTCATTTCTTCATCGGTGAGTTTGCCCGGCTTGAGGAGAATGGCATCGGCAATGCCGATTTTGCCCGCATCGTGCAAAAAACTGCCGACAATCAGGGCTTGCATGGCATGGTCTTTGAGTCCAATGGTTTCGGCCAGCATGGCGGACATCCATGCCACGCGATAATTGTGTGCACCGGTGTCAGAATCACGTTGGGCAATCGCCCGACCAAGGGTTTCCATCATGCCAAGATGGGATTCGAGCAGCTCTTTGGCCTTTTCCTCGTTTTCGGCGGCCAGCCGAATCACGACGGGGTACAGTATCCCCCCGCAAATCAGCGAGGCAAGGCTGACCATCAGTGCCGCAATCAGGGCTTCGCGCAGGATTTGCTGGTGTTGCCAGTCGGGAATCAGGCGCACACCCTCAAAGTAACCGGACAGGGTTTTGCCGTCGGCGTAAAGGGGGATAAAGACGCGCAATGCCCATTGTTTGTCCGGCAGGTGATGGCTTTTATACAGCGGCTGGCGATAGCGCGGCACACCATGCGAGGGCAACGAGGACTCCATTTTTTCGCCTTGCGCGGTCAAGCCCTCGGCCAGCTTGAGTCCGTGGGCATCGTAAAGCTCGGCAATATCAAACAGCCCCCCTGCGAGGGTGTTGGTTGCTTTTTGTGCTTGGACGCGGGCTTGCTCGCCTTGGAACTGGTCGGCATGCAAGTGGCGCAGCAGGCGTTGTGATTCTTCCATCGCAAATTTGACGATGCTTTCTTCGGCGTTTTCACGGGCAACAAACCAAGCAATCGGGCTGGCAATGGTGGCCAAGATCAAGGAAACCGTGGCGATTTGAGTGGCTACTTTGCGTTTAAACGAAGACATGGGGCTCGCCGAAGAAAGGGTGGGGCATCGTGCGATAAGCGGCGTGGCAAGCACTTTAAGATAAGGGACAGGCCGCACAGGGAGTCTGGACGACGTAGGTTGA
>CALMOJ010000121.1 GCA_937871815.1 uncultured Neisseriales bacterium | reverse complement strand
AGCAAGAACCCGCCGAAGTGCGTCAGGCGCAAGTCTGACCGCCGTAGGAATCCCCCGTCTTTAGGCGGGGGAGGATGTCAATACCACCACGCCAAGGCAAACACTGCCAGCATCGCCAAGACCGCCCCCAGTTTGCCCGCCGTGCCGATAGCCAAACCCAAGAGCGTCGCCAGCCCAATTTTGCCCGCCCGCCACACGCCTTGATTGGCCAGCAGCTCGCCCACCACTGCACCGACAAACGGTCCCAGCACCAAGCCCACCAGTCCCAAGGGCAGGCCACAGATGCTGCCAATCACCGCGCCCCAGAGTCCGGCTTTGCTCGCGCCTGACCATTTTGCCCCCAGCCAACTGGCCGCCATATCAATCACCATGCCGCCCAAAGCCAAGGCCGCAATGCCCACCAGCGGCCACAGCCCGACATGGGCAAATTGGTCTAGCCACGCCGCCAGCAATAAGCCGGCAAACACCAGCGGCAAGCCCGGCACAGCGGGCAACACCGCACCCGCCATCCCCACCAGAACCAAACCGATGGCCAGCACATAGCCCAAGGTGGTCATCATCAGGTGTGCGTCCCTGCCAGTTCTAACAACAGGTCATCTTGGGCGGCATGGGGTTTAGCGCGGGGGTTTTTGTGTCGGTAGCTGCCATCGGACTGCATCATCCACGCGTTAACGTTGTCGGCCAGATACAGACGCAGCCCCTCTTTAATCACCCGCCGTTTGAGCTTGGGGTCGAGCACAGGCGTGCAGGTTTCAATACGGCGGAAGAAATTGCGTCCCATCCAGTCGGCACTGGCGATAAAAACGTTTTCTTGGCGGTCATTGAGAAAGTAAAAAATACGGGTATGTTCCAAGAACCGCCCAATCACCGAGCGGACTTCGATATGGTCGGACAAGCCCGCCACGCCAGGGCGCAGGGCGCAGACCCCGCGCACAATCAGTTGGATTTTGACCCCCGCTTGCGAGGCGGCATAAAGCGCGTCAATGATTTTGGGTTCGAGCAGCGAATTCATTTTGGCGATGATGGTGGCGGGGCGACCGGCGCGGGCATGGTCGGCCTCACGGGCAATGGCGGCCATCATGCCGGGGTGGAGGCTAAACGGCGATTGCAGCAAATGGCGCAGCTCGCCCATTTTGCCCAGCCCTGTAATCTGGGTAAAAATATCGTTTACGTCGCTGGCAATATCGGGGTTGCAGGTCAGCAAGCCAAAATCGGTGTAAAGCCGTGCGGTGCGCGGGTGGTAGTTGCCGGTGCCAAGGTGAATATAGCGGCGTAAATGGCCTTCTTCACGGCGTACCACCATCAGCATTTTGGCGTGGATTTTGTAGCCATACACGCCATACACAACGTGCGCCCCCGCGTCTTCTAGCCGCGAAGCCCAGCCAATATTGGCCTCTTCATCAAACCGCGCCATCAGCTCGACCACCACGGTCACTTGCTTGCCGGTGCGGGCAGCGGCAATCAACGATTCCATTAGGGCGGACTCGGTACCCGTGCGGTATACCGTCATTTTGATGGCGACCACGTTGGGGTCAGTCGCCGCAATATTCAGAAAATCCAGCACCGGCTGAAACGACTGGTAGGGGTGATGCAGCAGGATGTCTTGCTTGCGAATCGCCGCCAGCAAGTCGTGCTTTTTGGTCAAAGGCGCGGGGAAGCCAGGGGTGAAGGGCGGGTATTTCAAATCGGGGCGGTCCACCAAGTCGGGGACTTGCATCAAGCGCACCAAATTAACCGGCCCTTCGACACGGTAAATATCGGCCTTGCTGAGGCTGAATTGGGAGAGCAAAAAGGCTTCCATATGCTCGGGGCAGTTGTCGGCAATCTCTAGGCGGACGGCTTCGCCGTATTGACGGTGGCGCAGCTCGCCTTGCAGCGCGGTGCGGAGGTTTTTTAGCTCGTCTTCTTCGACCGTCAATTCGCTGTCTCGGGTCAGGCGGAACTGGTACACGCCCTTGACCACCATGCCCAAAAAAAGCTCGTTGAGGTGGGCGTGGAGTATCGACGACAGAAAAACAAAGTGATTGGGGCCCCCAGCCAAGTCGGCAGGCAGCTGAATTACGCGCGGCAAAATGCGTGGGGCTTGGACGATGGCAATGCCGGAACTCCGCCCAAACGCATCCCGCCCTTCCAGCTCAATCGCAAAATTCAGGCTCTTGTTGAGCAGCTTGGGGAAAGGGTGTGAGGGGTCTAGGCCAATGGGGGTTAGAACCGGCATCACATCGTTGTGAAAATAAGCGTGTATCCACGCTTTGACCTCGGGTGACCATTCTGCTCGCCGAACAAAGTGAATGCCCTCTTGTGACAGTGCCGGAAAAATCACTTCGCGCATCAAGGCATATTGCCGTTCAACCAAGGCATGGGCATGGTGCGAGACCTGCTCGAGCGATTGGCTGGCGTTGAGGCCGTCCGGCATAACCATGCTGGGCGTAAGTCGCTGGCAGGCTTTGAGCCACGCCACCCGCACCTCAAAAAACTCATCAAGGTTGGACGAGACGATGCACAAAAATTTAAGCCGTTCTAGCAAGGGGACGTGGGCATCCTCGGCTTGGGCAAGGACGCGGCGGTTAAACTCAATCAGGCCGAGTTCACGGTTGAGTAGGGCAGGGGAAGTGGTCATGGCAGGGGTTAGACTCAGGGCGTAAAAACAAGTAAGCAGATAAGGCGAGGGGCGGGCTAGGCCAAGGCCAAGGTATTCGCCCCAAGCAGCCTATTTAAAAGCTATTTACCATGTGTGCGGAAAGCGCCGTCCTTTAGGGTGGGGATGAATAGCACGGATTGCGTAGCAATCCTGTTTTTGACTTTAATGTAGTGTTTCCTGCTGCGCAATGGTTTGCCAAATCACCGCAATCGGTGCGCCGCCACAAAGGCATAATGGTTGTTATGGAACGTCT
>CALMOJ010000120.1 GCA_937871815.1 uncultured Neisseriales bacterium | reverse complement strand
GTGTTCCGTAACTCTGCCAACCTCGCGTTGGGCGTAGAAGAAATCAAGCAAGTGGCTGAGCGTGCCAAACGCACCCAAATCAAAGACAAGTCTAAGGTTTGGAACACCGCACGTATCGAAGCCCTTGAAGTCGATAATTTGATCGAAATCGCTGTGGCGACCCTCATCTCTGCCGAAGCACGCAAAGAATCGCGCGGTGCTCATGCACACGATGACTTCCCAGACCGCCATGACGACGAATGGATGAAGCACACCCTGTATTACGGCGGCGACCGCAGCCTGACCTACAAGGCCGTCCATACCAAGCCGTTGTCGGTGGATTACATCCCGCCGGTCAAGCGCACCTTCTAAGCGGCACGGAGACTGAACTATGCAAAAAATTCGTTTTTCCCTTTACCGCTACGATCCCGATAAAGACGACAAGCCGTATATGCAAGACATCGAAGTGGACGTTTCTGCCACTGACGTGAAATTGCTAGATGCGCTGGTTAAACTTAAAGCGGTCGATGACACCTTGTCTTTCCGTCGTTCTTGCCGCGAAGGTATTTGTGGCTCTGATGCCATGAATATCAACGGCAAAAACGGTCTGGCTTGCGTGACTGACCTCCGTAGCTTGAGCCAGCCGATTACGCTGCGTCCCCTGCCTGGTTTGCCGGTGATTCGTGACTTGGTCGTCGATATGACCCAGTTCTTCAAGCAGTATCACTCTATCAAGCCGTATGTCGTGAACGACACCCCCGCGCCTGAACGTGAGCGTCTGCAGTCACCAGAAGACCGTAAAGAGATTGATGGGCTGTACGAGTGCATCTTGTGCGCGTGCTGCACCACTTCTTGCCCGTCTTTCTGGTGGAATCCTGACAAATTTGTCGGCCCTGCGGGCTTGCTGGCGGCTTACCGCTTTATCGCGGACACCCGCGACCTTATCACCAATGAGCGTCTGGATAACCTCGAAGACCCTTACCGGCTCTTCCGTTGCCATACCATCATGAACTGCGTGGACGTGTGTCCTAAGGGTCTGAATCCCACCAAGGCAATTGGGAAGATTAAAGACCTGATGGTGCGTCGCGCAGTATGAGCGAGACCGTGCGCCCGTTCGATGAGATTGAGCTTAAACGAATGCGTTGGCGATCCCGACGCGGTTTGTTAGAGCTCGACATCATCATTGAACGCTTCCTCAACAGCGATTTCGATACGCTGTCTTACGAGGAGCTCGCCGCTTACCGCGAACTGTTAACTTGGGAAGACAATGACCTGCTCGACCTCGTTAACGCCAAAGTCGAAGCCGATGTGCCCCACCTTCAGCCCATCATTGACCGACTGCGTCGTGCATAACTGTGCATAACAAAGACACCCCGCTGGCGGTGCCAGAAGGGGTGCTCTCAAACCTATACCTGGGAGTATTACGTTGGAAAATAACCGCAAAGTCACGCTGACCTACGGCGAAGAAAACAAGACCATCGACTTCCCCGTCATGGAAGGCACGCTGGGGCCGGATGTTGTTGATATCCGCAGCTTTGCCAAAACCGGCATGTTCACTTTTGACCCTGGCTTCCTGGCGACTTCCGCTTGCGAATCCAAAATCACCTTTATTGACGGTGATGTGGGTGAGCTGTACTACCGTGGCTACCCTATCGAACAACTGGCCGAGCATTCCGACTTCTTGGAAACCTGCTACCTGTTGTTGAATGGCGAACTGCCGACCGCCGAGCAAAAAGAAACGTTCGAGAGTACCATTCTGCATCACAACATGCTGAATGATCAGATTACCTCGTTCTTCAAAGGCTTCCGCCGCGATGCACATCCTATGGCCGTGATGGTGGCCGTGGTGGGTGCTTTGTCCGCGTTCTACCACGATTCGCTGGACATCAATGATGCCCACCATCGTGAAGTCTCGGCACATCGCCTGATTGCCAAGATTCCTAACATTGCCGCACAAGCTTACCGCTACAACCGTGGCCTGCCTTTCAGCTACCCCAAGAATGGCCTGAGCTACGCCGAGAACTTCATGCACATGATGTTCTCCACCCCGTGCGAAGAATATAAAGTCAACCCCGTGTTGGCACGCGCCCTAGACCGCATCTTTGTGCTGCACGCTGACCACGAACAAAACGCCTCGACCTCCACCGTGCGTTTGGCGGGTTCGTCAGGTGCTAATCCTTTTGCCTGTATCGCTGCTGGTGTTGCGTGCTTGTGGGGTCCTTCCCACGGCGGCGCAAACGAAGCTGTGCTGAAAATGCTGGACGAAATCGGCTCGGTCGATAACGTGCCTGCGTTTATGCAAGGCGTAAAAGACAAAACCCACAAGCTGATGGGCTTCGGTCACCGTGTTTACAAAAACATGGATCCACGCGCCGCCATCATGAAGCAAACTTGCGACGAAGTGCTGGCTGAACTCAACCTGCACAACGATCCTAAGTTTAAGCTGGCCATGGCACTGGAAAAGATTGCGCTTGAAGACCCGTACTTCATCGAACGCAAGCTGTATCCAAACGTCGATTTCTATTCCGGCATCGTGTTGTCTGCGATTGGCATCCCTGTTTCCATGTTCACGCCTATCTTTGCCTTGGCGCGTACCGTGGGCTGGATTAGCCACTGGACAGAAATGATCGCTGACCCAGGTATGAAGATTGGCCGTCCACGCCAGCTCTATACGGGTTCGGTACGTCGCGATTATGTGCAAGTCGGTAACCGTAAGTAAGTAACACCACAAGGGCAGCAAGGTTCGCCGCGCTGCCCTTGTTTTACCCGCCGTACTGTTGCGAGGCACGCACCACGCAGCCGCTCTACCACGATGCAGCAAACACCATAATAACGAGGCATGAAACGCCCTTTGGGCGTCGGCTGCCCTGAGAAGACAACGCCGGCGCGCTGCAAGGCGCTTTTCGTACCCGCTGCACCAAGCAGTCAACAAAGGGTCGATACCATGATGCAAACACAGCAAAACCAATCCTACCTGTTTGGTGGGAATGCCCCCTTTATCGAGGAACTGTACGAACAGTACCTCGCCGATGCCAATGCCGTCAGTGACGAATGGCGCGACTATTTTGACAAGCTCCAGCAATTACCTGGCGCGACGGATCGTGATGTACCGCATCACCCGATTCAAGAGTCGTTCATTCAGTTGGCTAAACAGCCACGGACTGGCGTAGCACAAGGCACAGGCACCGACTGGGAATCCATGCAAAAGCAAGTCGCGGTGCTGAAGCTTATTTCGGCATACCGTGTGCTGGGCTCGCGCTGGGCCAACCTCGACCCCCTCAAGCGGATGGATCAAACCCCCGTCCCTGAGCTAGACCCCAAAACCCACGGGCTGTCGGATACCGACATGGCCGTGCAATACAACACGGGCTCTTTGGTCGGGCAGCAAAAAAAGCTCCCCCTGTCTGAAATCCTGAACAACCTCAAGCAAACCTACTGCGGCCATATTGGCGTGGAATACATGCACATTACCCAATCGGCACAAAAGTCGTGGGTGATGAAGCGGTTTGAGGCTGACCTGTCTACCCCCCGTTACAGTGCCGACACCAAAAAGCGCATTTTGAAGCAAGTGACCGCTGCCGAAACGCTAGAGCGTTATCTGCATACCAAGTACGTCGGTCAAAAACGCTTCTCGCTTGAAGGCGGCGAAAGCATGATTGCCTCTCTCGACCATCTGATTCAAAACTGCGCCAGTGATGGCGTGCAAGAAATCGTGATTGGCATGGCGCACCGTGGCCGCCTCAACGTATTGGTCAACACACTGGGCAAGCTGCCTGGCGATTTGTTTGCCGAATTCGAAGGCCGCTATTCGATTAAAGGTTCGTCTGGCGACGTGAAATATCATATGGGCTTCTCCTCTGATATTCCCACGCCCAATGGCCCCGTCCACCTGTCCTTGGCGTTTAATCCCTCCCACCTCGAAATCGTCAACCCCGTGGTTGAAGGCTCGGTGCGGGCGCGTCAGCAGCGTCGTGGCGACCACGAGCGTTGCCAAGTCCTGCCTGTGTTGATTCACGGCGACTCCGCGTTTGGCGGCTTGGGTGTCAACCAAGGGACGTTTAACCTGTCTGGCACACGCGGCTACGGCACAGGTGGCACGATTCACTTGGTGGTCAACAACCAAGTGGGCTTTACCACGTCCGACACGCGTGACATGCGCTCGACGCTGTATTGCACCGACGTAGCCAAGATGGTCGAAGCCCCGATTTTCCACGTCAACGGCGACGACCCCGAAGCCGTCTGCTATGTCATGCAAGCCGCCATGGACTTCCGCAAAGAATTCCACCGCGATGTCGTGATTGACTTGGTGTGCTTCCGTAAGCTGGGCCACAACGAGGGCGATGACCCGATGTTGACCCAGCCGATGATGTATAAAAAAATCGCCCAGCACCCTGGCGTGCGAGCCAAGTACGCCGAGCGTCTGGTCGCCGAAGGCGTGGTCAGCGCGGACGAAGCGGCAGGGCTGATTGCGGCCTATCGCGATGCCTTGGACAAAGGCGAGCACGTCGAGCAAACCGTGCTTACCAACCATACCCGCACCCACAAAACCGACTGGACTCCATTCCTCGGCACACACTGGGCGCACCCCACCACCACCACCTTGCCAGCCAACGACATCAAGCGTTTGGCGGACAAAGTCACCCAAATCCCCGACGGCTTTAAGCTCCACCCGACTGTGGAAAAAGTCTTGGTGGCACGTCGTGCCATGGGCGCAGGCGAGCAGTTGATTGACTGGGGGATGGCCGAAACCTTGGCCTATGCCTCCTTGGTTGAAAATGGCTACGGTGTCCGTCTGTCTGGTGAAGACTCGGGTCGCGGCACGTTTAGCCATCGCCACGCCGTCTTGCATGACCAAAACCGCGAACGTTGGGACCAAGGCAACTATGTGCCTCTGCGTCATCTGTCAGACAACCAAGCCGAATTCCTCGTTATCGACTCCATCTTGAACGAAGAAGCCGTGCTGGCTTACGAGTACGGTTATGCCTGCTCCTCGCCTGACGAGCTGGTGATTTGGGAAGCCCAGTTTGGTGACTTTGCCAACGGCGCACAGGTGGCGATTGACCAATTTATCGTCTCCGGCGAAACCAAGTGGGATCGCCTGTGCGGTCTGACCATGATTTTGCCGCACGGCTACGATGGCCAAGGTCCAGAGCACAGCTCCGCACGGGTCGAGCGTTACCTGCAGTTGTGCGCCGAGCACAATATTCAGGTCATCATGCCTTCGACCGCCGCACAAATGTTCCATGTGCTGCGTCGCCAAATGCTGCGGCCGTATCGCAAGCCTTTGGTCATTATGCTCAGCAAGCGTTTGTTGCGCCTGAAGGATTCCTTGTCTGAACTCAGCGACCTGACCGACAACGGCTTCAAGCCCGTCATTAGCGAAGCCGCTGCTGACATCGATGCAAAACAAGTGAAGCGTGTGTTGTTGTGCGCCGGTCAGGTGTATTACGACTTGGTCAAAGCGCGTACCGAGGCGGCTAACAGTGAGCTGGCCATCTTGCGTTTGGAACAACTCTATCCTTTCCCCACCGAGCAACTCGCGGCAGAATTGGCGCAGTATCCCAACGCGACCGAAATCATGTGGGCACAAGAAGAGCCGAAAAACCAAGGTGCGTGGTATCAAATCCGCCATCGCCTTGAAAATCTACTCAGCACCAAGCAAACCTTGTTGTTCGCCGGTCGTCCTTCGTCGGCTTCGCCAGCGGTGGGGTATATGTCCAAGCACACAGCACAACTAAAAGCTTTGCTGTCTGACGCAGTGACCTTCGCTAAATAAAAAAACCATGCGTGAGGGCGGCACTCCCGCCGCCCCACTGGAGAGACGTTATGCTGATCGAAATTAAAATTCCCGTATTCGCTGAATCTGTCACTGAAGGTACGATTGCTGCCCTGCACAAAAAAGTGGGTCAGGCTGTTGCGCGTGATGAAAACATCGCCGACATCGAAACCGACAAAATTGTGCTGGAGCTGCCTGCACCTCAAGCAGGTGTGCTGGTTGAATTGAGCGTGGCGGCGGGCGATACCGTCACCGCCTCGCAAATCATCGGCAAAATCGACACCGCTGCGGTGGCTGCCGAAGCCGCACCGGCTGCTGCACCTGCCGCTGAAGCCGCGCCTGCGGGTGCTGCCGCCATGCCTGCCGCCAAAAAATTGGCTGCTGAAACCGGCGTGACCCTGACCACCGGCTCTGGCCGTGATGGTCGTGTTCTGAAAGAAGACGTGTTGGCTGCGGCTAAGCCTGCTGCTGCCGCGCCTGCCAAAGCCGCTGCGCCTGTGCTGAATGTCGCTGCCTTGGGCGACCGTGCCGAACAGCGCGTGCCGATGACTCGCTTGCGTAAAGTGGTGTCCGAGCGTCTGCTGCAATCGCAACAAAGCAATGCCATCTTGACCACGTTTAACGAA
The DNA here is from genome assembly GCA_937871815.1 of uncultured Neisseriales bacterium. Classification (GTDB taxonomy): domain Bacteria; phylum Pseudomonadota; class Gammaproteobacteria; order Burkholderiales; family Aquaspirillaceae; genus Rivihabitans. Next base: position 534 of record CALMOJ010000120.1, on the reverse strand, counting down.
GTCAACATGAAGCCCCTGATGGACTTGCGCAACCTATACAAAGACCGCTTCGAGAAAGCACACGGCGTGAAGCTGGGCTTTATGGGCTTCTTTGTGAAGGCCGCTGTGCACGCGCTGAAGAAATACCCGATTGTGAATGCCTCGGTAGATGGTACCGATATTGTTTACCACGGTTACTTCGACATCGGCGTGGCAGTCGGGAGCCCACGCGGTTTGGTGGTGCCTATCATCCGTAATGCTGACCAACTCTCCTTGGCAGACATCGAAAAGCAAATTGCTGACTTCGGCAAACGCGCGGGCGAAGGCAAGCTGGGTCTGGAAGAAATGACCGGCGGCACTTACACCATCTCCAACGGCGGGACATTTGGTTCGATGATGTCCACCCCGATTATCAACCCACCGCAAAGCGCGATTTTGGGGATGCACGCCACCAAAGAGCGGGCTGTGGTCGAAAACGGTCAAATCGTCGCGCGTCCGATGATGTATCTGGCGCAATCCTACGACCACCGCATCATTGATGGCCGCGAAGCCGTG
>CALMOJ010000119.1 GCA_937871815.1 uncultured Neisseriales bacterium | reverse complement strand
CCCTTTTTTGCGTCCCCCTTTTTTGCGTCAAAAGTCGGGCAAGGACACACCCGACCAGCCCGCCAAGGTCACACCATCTTGGTGCGCAACAGCTCCTCTGCCCGTACCAAAGCCGCAGCCAAGTCAGGCTGCACGTTGCGTTCACCAACGTGGGTGGCCAGCTTGGCATCGACCAGCATTTGCCCCATCGCCCCCCCCGCGCCGCACAGAATCAGCGTTTTGCCGGCTTCGGCCAGTTTGTCGTGCAGGGCAGACATGGCCAGCATCCCCGTGGTATCCAGCATCACCAAGCGGTGCAGCTGCAAAATCACCACCCGTACTTGGTCATCACTGGTCTGAATCCGCTCCAGACTGTCCGCTGCCCCAAAAAACAACGCCCCTTCGACCCGATAGGCTTCGCAGCCCACCGGCAGGGTTTTGCCTGCAATCGAATGACGCTCAAACAAAAAGCCGTGGTCGGGTTCGAGTTTGTGCACGCCGGTATTGCGTGCCATGCGCTGAATAAAAAAGATAGCCGACATCAGCAAGCCAATTTCCACTGCCACCGTCAGGTCAAAAATCACCGTCAGGGCAAACGTCACCACCAAAATAAAGGTGTCGCGCTTGGGGAAATACAGGGCTTTGCGGATGTCCCAATCGCCCATCTTAAACGCGACCGCCACCAAAATCGCCGCCAATACCGTCAGCGGAATAAACCGCGCCAAGGGGGCGGCTACCAGCATAATCACCAGCAACAGCAAGGCATGAATAATCCCTGCCACCGGCGACCGTGCGCCGTTGTTGACGTTGGTGGCGGTGCGGGCAATCGCCCCTGTGGCAGCAATCCCACCAAAAAACGGCACCACCATATTGGCAATGCCTTGGGCAATCAGCTCTTGGTTGGCATCGTGCTTATCGCCGGTCATGCCGTCGGCCACCACGGCACACAGCAGCGATTCAATCGCCCCCAGCAGGGCGATGGTAAACGCAGGGGCGAGCAAATTAGACAGGTTGGCCCAGTCCAGCACCAAGCCTTGAACTGGCGGCAAGCCCTGTGGAATCCCACCAAATGCACTGCCAATCGTGGCCAAGGGCAAATCCAGTACATGCACGGCCAAGCTGGCCAAAATCAGCGCGACAAACGGTGCAGGCAGCAGCGCATTGAGCTTTTTCGGCCAGAGCAAAATAAACGCCAAGCACGCTCCCGCCATCCCCAAAGACAGCGGGGCAAAGTGCGGCAAGGTGTGGGACAGGGTTTGCAAGGTGGCAAAGAAGCCGGAGGGCATTTTTTCGACGGGCAAACCAAAAAAGTCTTTGAGCTGCGACAAAAAAATCAGCACCGCAATGCCGTTGGTAAAGCCGGTAATCAGCGGCATGGGGAAAAACTTAATAATCTGCCCCAGCCGTGACAAGCCCATCAGCACCAGCATCACCCCCGCCATAAAGGTACACACCAGCAAATTGGCCACACCGTATTTAACCGCGATACCATACAAAATCACGATAAATGCGCCGGTGGGTCCGCCAATACACAGCCGTGTTCCGCCCAGCGCAGAAATCAAAAAGCCCGCAATCATGGCAGTCACAATGCCGGATTGCGGGCTGACTCCACTGGCAATCGCAAAGGCCATCGCAAGGGGTAGGGCGACGATGCCAACCACTAAACCGGCGGCGGCATCGGCGCGAAAGTCACTGAGGGTGTAGGTTTTAAGGCTTTCGATCAACTGGGGTTTAAACGTGGGCAACCATCCAGCAAACATGTTTCTCTCTCCTAAGGTGTGCGTCACCCCGATGCAAGCAGGGGCGGGCTAAAGTGTATTTTTATAAGAACGCACTCAAAGTCTGCGAAACTCGGGTGATCCTGCGTTGAAATGCACAAAAAACTGCGTGCAGATTCAAGCCCAACGGTGCTTTTTTTGCGAGTTTCGCCTTGGCAAACCCCTGCACCATTTAAAACTTTGAACACGTTCTAAGACTACAGGGGCGTGCGTTAGAATTCCCCGCCACGCACTAGACTCTTCTGGTCTATGTCTGTTTGAGGATAACAATTTGCTGCCCCGTGTCACAAATTTACTTACCCCACCGCCACGCCATCATGACTGGCCGTGGAGAATGGCCGTGGGCGTGTCGTTGGCACTGCATGTTGGGGGGAGCGTGCTTTGGCAGCCCCGCCCCGTCGCACACTGGGCGATGGCCGCCCCTATTGCCGCATTGCAGGTGGGGCTGACCGCCGCGCCCAGCCCCTCTACCGAGTCGGTCGTGCCCCATCCAGCCCCTGCCCCGCCCGCTGTTGCGACCCGCCGCCCCGCTGCAGAAAACCACCCCGCCCCGCCTCGCCCCGCCGTGCGACCCACCAGTCCCCGCCCCACTCCGCCCCTAGCCGTGCCCCGCACGGCGGCCTCGCAGCCAACACGGGGAGCCGCCGAGGCCCCACCCACGCCGCAGCGGCCTTCTCTCTCGGCGACGACCTTAGCCGCCATGCCCCCTGCGGCTACGGCACAGGCAAGCGGCGCGGCGGTCTCCCCTACGGTCACCGGTGCCGCATCCAGCCCTCCCGCCCATGCCACCGAGCCGGTGACACCGCCCCGCTGGCAAGCCGCTTACCTCAACAATCCGCCCCCAGACTACCCCCGCGAAGCCCGCCGCCGAGGCGAAGAAGGGACGGTGTGGCTGCGGGTACTGGTGTCAGCCAGCGGCCACCCCAGCGAAGTCAGTCTGCACAAAAGTAGCGGCTCCAGCGCACTGGACCGCGCGGGACTAGACACCGTGCGGCACTGGACGTTTAGCCCCGCCAGACAAGGCAGCCAAGCGGTGGCGCAGTCGGTGACCGTACCGCTGCGTTTTCGGTTAGAGGGGGAGTGAGGCGGCCTTGTGGCGCACAATTTTTTTGCACAGTCCGATAGTACGGCGCATTCACCCCATCCAAGAGCGCAGGCCATGACTGAGAATGTGTTCAAAGTTGGCGATACTCGGGTGACTCTGCGTTGAAATGAGCCTCAATATGCGTATGGATACCGTCCGAACGCTGTACTTTCGATGCATTTTGCCTTGGCAACCCCTTTGCTCGCTAGCGCGTGAACAGCGGTTTGGTGTGGTACCTCATCACGCTGAAAAGTCACTATTTTCAATAAAATTTAGCAAATGGCTTGCCAACACCGTGAACTCATGATTAAATGCGGCCTCTCTTTCGCAGAACGCAAGTTTCTTGCCACAGCGAAACGGGCGGTTAGTCTCAGTTGGTAGAGCACTGCCTTCACACGGCAGGGGTCGCTGGTTCGAGTCCAGTACCGCCCACCAGCAG
>CALMOJ010000118.1 GCA_937871815.1 uncultured Neisseriales bacterium | reverse complement strand
CTTTAAGCCGTTGCTGCCCAAATGTTGATTCCCCTGCCCCTTCATTGGCACGGGCGGTTGGCGGCTTGTGCATAGGCTTACGTAAAGCCAGCCGTGCACGCCAGCGGCAAAAAGCGTTTTCAGCCATGACATTAGGGGCTTTACCCTTCGGATAATCAGCCTCCATCATCGCCTGCAACTGCTTATCTACCCCCTTTGCGCGAATGCTGTGGAATAGCATTCCTAGCGGGGGGATAACTCCAGTCTCAGACATAACACCTCCTAATGGTTATAAAATTCAAAATGATTCGGCAAAATCCAGTGCCGTACTCCGTACAATGGGGTCGCGCCATTTATTATTCAACCCCCCATATTTTAATTTCCTAAAAATTCCCACCTATCACAAAATCCGCCCACGCCTCCATCATCGGGCGGCGTTGAGCTAACAGCTTGCTGCGTTGATAAGCCCGCTCGGTCGGTGTGCCCACCGCGTGCGCCAAGGCATGTTCTGCCAAGTCCCTTTCGTGGCCGTTTTCAGCCGCCCAGTCACGAAAGCTTGACCGGAATCCGTGGGCGGTCGCCACTCGGCCAGCGGTGTCACTGTGCGCATTCTGCCGCCGTAAAAATGCCGTTAAGGTCATGTCACTGGTCAGCAGCCCCCGCACCGACGGAAACACCAGCTCACCATGCAAGCCCTGTTGCCGCCGCAGCAAAGCCACTACGGCAGGCGTAAGCGGCACGCTGTGCTCCCTGTCTGCCTTCATGCGCTCTTTGCTGATTGTCCACACGGCGGCTTCTAGGTCGATTTCCGCCCACGTCGCCCCTCTCGCCTCGCCTGACCGGCACGCCGTCAGTATCAGGAAGGTCAGCAGCGGCCTTGTGCATTCGCCGTCGGGATAGGTTTTTAGCACGCTGGCAACGAAGTCTGGAATTTCTCGCCACGGCATCGCGGGCTGGTGCTGCACCCGCGTGGCTTTGCTTTCCGTCTTGGGTAGCAGGTGTGCGACTACGCCAACGGGATTTGACTGGCAGTACCCGTGCGCCCAACCCCACCCCATAACCGCGTGCATCCGCTGCTTTACTCGTTCGGCAGTCTCGGTCTTGGCTTGCCAAATAGGGCGCAACACATCCGCAACTAGCGCGGGGCTGATTGCAGAAAGGGGCAGGCTACCGATGATGGGGAACGCATACATGGCCAATGAGTTAATCCAATCGTTTCGGTGCTTGTCATTCTTCCAGCTTGGGGCAAGGTCAGCGTGCAGCAGTCTGGCCGCAC
>CALMOJ010000117.1 GCA_937871815.1 uncultured Neisseriales bacterium | reverse complement strand
CTATGGGGCTTTGCGTGAAGCTTTCGGTACGGGCTGAAAGGCTTCGGAATGGGGGGTGGTGCCCAGGGTCGGACTCGAACCGACACACCTTGCGGCGGGGGATTTTGAGTCCCCTGCGTCTACCGATTTCGCCACCTGGGCAGGTGTGCATCGCGGTGTGCTGCGATACAAGACAGGGCGCAATCATAACGACGATCGACTGGGCTGTAAACCCCCTACGCCTGTTTTTTCAACATTTACACAAAAAACGCGGGGTCGGTACGTGCCCACAGGGCACGGGGCACGGTCGGTGCAGAAATTCCCTTTCTTTAGGATGTAGAGACTGGCAAGCTTTCCATCCTTCTCGACTCGCCGCCAGAGCCTCTTATGTCGCCTCGCCTTGCTTCTATTCTCTTTGCCGCCGGTTTGGGGTTTGTTGCCCCACTGTGTATTGCTGCGCCACAGACTGACCCCGCGCCGACGGTGCGTTTGGTGTTGGTGGGGGATGTCATGCTGGATGATGGGCCAGGCAAAACCATCGCTAGCGGGCGCAATCCCTTTGCGCCGTTTGCGGCGGCCTTGGCCGATGCAGATTTTACGATAGGCAACCTAGAGTGCCCGATTGCCACGACAGGGCAGGCACTGGACAGCAAAATCTACACCTTCCGCGCCCACCCCCGCGTTTTGCCGCTGCTCAAGCAGCACTTTACCGCGCTGGCGGTGGCTAACAACCACTCGGGCGATTACGGTAAAGCGGCGTTTACCGAAACCCTTGACCTGCTCAAACAAAGCAGCATCCCCTACTTTGGCGGCGGGCGCACGCTGGCCGAGGCACACCAGCCCTTGTGGTTGAACCGCAAGGGCATTCGGGTGGCGGTGCTGAGCTACAACGAGTTTAAGCCCCGTTCATTCGAGGCCACTGCCACCCAAGCAGGCATTGCGTGGAGCGAAGACAGCCAAGTGGTGCAGGATATTCGGGCGGCGCGGGCAGCAGGGGCGGATGTGGTTTTGCCATTTATGCACTGGGGCTGGGAGCGTGAAACCTCGCCCACCGCCCGTCAACGCGACTTGGCGCGAAAGATGATTGATGCCGGTGCCGATGCCGTGATTGGCGGGCATCCTCATGTCACCCAAGGTGCAGAAACCTACAAGGGCAAGCCGATTGTGTATAGCTTGGGCAATTTTGTGTTTGATGGCTTTGACAAGCCCGCCGAGAAACGCGGCTGGCTGCTACGCATGACCTTGAACAAACACGGCGTGGTGCAGTGGGATACGCTGGCGGCGGATATGGATGCCGAGGGTACACCCCATCCGGTGAACGTCCCCAGCCCCTGCGGCAAAGCGGGCGATGCCGAAGTGCGTGCGTGTTTGCCATCAACAACTCCCCTCTGATTGGCTATGCCAATTCTGAACAGCCAGAGTGAATTTGGCAGGTCAACACCAAGCCATCTTGGCTCACTGCAAACGGTGAGGCCGACCATGTTCACTTGTTGCTGTCGCTCAATCCAAAAGTCGCGCCGTCGGTGTTCGTCAACAACCTAAAAACGGTCAGCAGTCGCTTAATTCGCAAGAATTTTGGCGAAGAACTCGCAAAGGTGTACGGGAAAAAGCCGGTGTTCTGGAGTCGCAGCTATAGCATTACTTAGCTGCGGCGGTGCGCCAGTCTCGGTCATTCAGCAGTACATCGAGCAACAAGCCGCACCGCATTGACGGCTACGCCGTCGCGCCTTTCACCACCAGCCAAGCCCATTCGCTGCGCTCAGGGGTAAGGGCTATAGGCGCAAAGTCCGGTAGATAGGGTATCTGGCTAGCATCACGATTGGTTCGTTAGCCGTTGCTTTTTTAACACGCAAAACCGACGGGGAGCTTCCTGCGAAGTAATGCTCCCCAGCCGCCTACCCCACCATCCGCCAGCGCAGCGTCTCGCCCGCCCGCAGCGGAATCAGCGGGGAATCCAGATACGGCAAGCTATCCGGCACAATCCACGTTTCTTTTTTCAGCGTCACGGTGCCGGTATTGCGCGGCAAGCCATAGAACGCTGCGCCGTGAATACTGGCAAAGCCCTCCAGCTTATCCAACGCGCCCACACTGTCGAAAGCCTCGGCGTACAGCTCAAGTGCGGCAAAGGCGGTATACATCCCCGCGCAGCCACAGGCCGCTTCTTTAGTGTGCTGGGCATGGGGTGCGCTGTCCGTGCCAAGGAAAAACTTAGGCGAACCACTGGTGGCAGCGGCCAACAAGGCGCGGCGGTGGGTTTCGCGCTTGAGCACCGGCAAGCAATAGTGATGGGGGCGCATCCCGCCAACCAACATGGCATTGCGGTTCATCAGCAGATGGTGGGCGGTGAGGGTGGCGGCCACATTGGCCGGTGCGGCTTGAACAAACTCAGCCGCTTGTGCCGTGGTGATGTGCTCCAACACCACTTTGAGGCTGGGCAGCCGTGCCACCAGCGGCGCAAGCGTGCGCTCAATAAACACCGCCTCGCGGTCAAAAATATCAATCTCAGGGTCGGTTACTTCGCCGTGTAGCAAAAAGGGCATCCCCACCTCGGCCATTTTTTCCAGCACGGGCAAACAGGCTTCCAGTGAGCTGACCCCCGCATCAGAATTGGTGGTCGCGCCCAAGGGATAGAGCTTCACCCCATGAATCAGCCCACTGGCCTTGGCGGCCTCGATGTCGGCAGGCGTGGTGCGGTCGGTCAGGTAGAGCGTCATCAGCGGCTCAAACGTCATCCCAGCGGGCAACGCAGCCAAAATGCGTTCACGGTAGGCTTGCGCCAAGGCGAGAGTGGTCACCGGCGGTTTGAGGTTGGGCATCACAATGGCACGGGCAAACTGGCGGGCGGTGTCAGGCAAAACGGCGGCCAGTGCCGCACCATCGCGCAGGTGCAAATGCCAATCGTCAGGGCGCGTCAGGGTCAGGGTCAGGGTTGGGGTCATGGCGAGGCTTTCTCTCTCTAAAAATCAACGTCAAGGGTACGGAGACCGCACAACAAAAAAAGGGCGGTGGGTGGGCGGTTTATTTACGCCGTAATACCAGCACAAACTTACCCGCCGCTGTGGTCTGGCTATCGAGTAAGCCGTTGCCTGTTTGGCGACAAAATGCCGCGAAATCCCCAGGGGCTCCAGGGTCGGTGGCGGTGACCCGCAATATCGCGCCGCTGGCCATGCCGGCCAGTGTTTTTTTGGCGCGGAGAATCGGCAGCGGGCAATTTAAGCCGGAGAGGTCGAGGTCGTGGTCTGGAGTCATCGGTTGGGGTCTCGGAGCAAAAAAGAAGGCGGATGCTAGGCCGGTGAGGTGGGCGCGAAGAGGGGTTTTAGCCACCCTCAATCTGCGGCAGATTCAGCCTCGCCGCCACGCAGCTAGGGCGTTTTGCCTTGGCGGATTGGGTTCACGCTGGGTTTTGAATCGGCTCTAAAATAGGCAGCCGCCATTTTAACTGCGAAACCCTACCATGTGCCTGATTGCCCTTGTCTACCGCACCCTGCCCCACACCCCCCTGTTGGTGCTGGCCAATCGTGACGAAGCCTTTGCCCGCCCCACTGACCCCTTGGCGCGTTGGGCAGATACCCCGATGGTGCTGGGTGGGCGTGACCGCCAAGCGGGGGGCGGCTGGTTGGCGGTCAGCGAACAGGGGCGGTTTGCCGCCGTCACCAATGTGCGGGCAGGGCAGCCTCTGCCCGCCGAAAAATCACGCGGGGCACTGGTGGCGCAGTGGGTGCAAGGCACAGACACCGTGGCGCAGTTTGCCCAGCAGCTCGCCACAAGCCGACATGCCTATGGGGGGGTCAACCTGATTTTTGGCACGCTGGCAGATTTGTTTTGCTACCACAGCCCGCACGGCAGCCTGCAGCCCTTGGCCTCAGGGGTGACGGTGATTTGCAACGGTGCGCCCGATGCGCCGTGGTTTAAGGTCGAGCGTCTGCGGGCGCAGTGTGCCGCACTGTCCACCCCTTTGCCGCCCGAAGACCAGCTGCTCGACTGGCTTACCGACCCCACCCCCGCCCCGTGCGAGGCCTTGCCGGATACGGGTGTTGGCTACGCCCTCGAAAAGCGGCTCTCTCCGATTTTTATTGCCGAGACAGACTACGGCACGCGGGCTTCTACCCTGCTGAGCTGCCGCGCCGATGGGGCATTGGCGATGGTCGAGCGCACTTTTGTGGCGGGGCAGTTGCAGGGGGTGCGGCGATTGGGGGGGCGGGTTTTGCCCTAACCCATCCTTTGCGCCCCACCGCTTCTTCGCCCTCAATTCAATTTCTTGATGGCATTCGTACGGTGAATTCAACTTCATCCCACTGCGGATTTAGAGATAAACTAACAAATAACCATGACCTAACAAATTGTTTTACAAAAACAAACAATCAGAACATCAAAGATAAATTTTCGACTAATTACACAAAAAATCATGCCAACCTTTCAGCACCACGACTTAACCCTTCTCAATCCCGCGTTTGATTCACCGCTGGTAGACGTACTAACTGAACTAGAGCATCTGCGCCGCTTGCAACTTCAAGGCACGACACCTGCACCGATTTTCTTTCAACTCAAAGACATCTTTCACATGCTAGAAAGTCTTGGGTCAGCACGTATCGAGGGAAACCACACCACCCTAGCCGATTACGTAGAAAGCAAACTAGAAGGCACACAGCACGCGCACGCAGACCAGCTACGAGAAATGGAAAATATTGAGCAGGCCATGCACTACGTCGAGGCAAGCATCGAATCTGGGACGCCTCTGACAGCGCATTTTATTCGTGAATTACACACCATCACGGTCGATAAACTGACTCGTGAAGGGGATAGCACGCCAGGGGCTTACCGCCAGCAGCAAGTCAGAATTGCACAGTCAGCACACCTCCCCCCCGAATTTATTCAAGTGCCGCAGTACATGCAGGCTCTGGTGACGTTCATCAACGAGAATCACCCCCGCAAATATGACCTCATTAAAGTGGCATTGGCGCACCATCGTTTTGGCTGGATACACCCGTTTAGCAACGGCAATGGTCGTGTGGTACGGCTACTGACCTATGCCTTGCTGATTAAATACGGCTTCAATGTTAAGACTGGGGGGCGGGTCTTGAATCCCACGGCGGTATTTTGCAATGACCGTGACCGCTACTACGCCATGCTCGGCATGGCCGACACAGGCACGCTAGCCGGACGAGAAGCATGGTGCGTCTATGTGCTTGAAGGCATTCTGGATGAGCTCAAAAAAGTAGACCGGCTGACCGATTTCACCTACCTAAACAACAAGATACTGTCACCTGCCATCACGTATTTACGGCAAAGCGAGCTCATCACCACCACCGAAGCGAACGTGCTGCTGCTCGGTGCAAAAACCGGCATCGCCAAAGCAATTGACCTCGCACCGGCCATGCCAAACATGACCACCGCACAGCGCACCTACCAAATCAAGAAACTGGTCGAGCGCAAAATGTTGCTGCCCGTCGAAGAGGGTGCGCGGCAATACACTTTGGGATTCAAAAACAACTATTTGATGCGGGGGATTATTCGCGCCTTATCGACAGAGGGATTTATCCCGCCGACCCTAAACTAAACAAGCCACAGGGCGGGGTAAAGCCATCGCGCCATGCAGTACACTCCCCGCCGCCCAATCACCTTGAGAACCCGCCGCCCTCCCCACCCGCCCCCGCAACATGCCACAATGCTCCCCTCTTATTTTTTACTGCGGGCGTGTGCCTGCCGACTGACCATGAAGCCCATGAAGCATCAGTACCGCCTCCTCTGCCTGACCCTTGCCGCGACCCTTGCCGCTTGCCAACCTACCGAAACCCCTGCCGCCAAACCCGCCGCCCCCAAAGGCCCGCCGCCCGTGGTGGTATCGCTGGGCAAGGCCACGGTGCAGCCGCTAGAGCGTCGCGCCATGAGCTTGGCCGTGGTGGAATCGGTCAACAGCCCGCAGGTGCTGGCCGAAGTCGCAGGGCGAGTGATAGGCGTGGTGGCCGATGTCGGCAGTCGGGTGAAAGCAGGGCAGCCCTTGTTGATGCTGGATGCCGCCGATTTGGGCAACAGCCTCGCCGCCGACCAAGCCGATGTGGCACGGTTTAAAGCCCTTGCCGTGCAGCAGCAGCAAAACGTCGTTCGCTACCGTGATTTGCTCGACAAGGGGTTTATCTCTCCCGCCAAAATGGACGAGCTGGTGGCGCAGCAACACGCCGCCGACGAACAGCTCACTGCCGCCCAAGCCCGCGCCGCCAATAGCCGCCGTGCGGTAGGCAAAACCACGGTCGTCGCGCCGATGGCGGGGGTGATTGATGCGCGGATGGTGAATATTGGGGAATACGTCGTGCCGGGCAAAGCGCTGTTCTCGCTGACCGGCAATGGCGATAAACGGGTGCGCTTTGCCCTGTCTGGGCGCGAAGCTGCCGCAATTGTGCCCGGGATGACGGTGCGGCTTAACCGCGATGACCTGCAGCTCACCACCCAAATCAGCGACACCCGTCCGGCCATCGACACCAAAAACGGCATGATTGAAGCCCTCGCCCCCTTGCCGCCGTCCGCTGCATGGCGGATTGGGCAAACGCTGACCACCGCCGTGGTGCTCGAATCCCGCCCTGCCTTGGCCGTGCCGCAAATCAGCGTGGTGGAACGCCCTGCGGGGAGCGTGGTGTATGTGGCTAAAGACGGCAAAGTCAAAGCCCAGCGCGTCAAAACCGGCATTCGAGAAGATGGCAAGGTCGAGATTTTAAGTGGCATAGCCGAAGGCGATACCGTGGTGACCGACGGCGCAGGCTTTTTGAGTGATGGCGCGGCGATTCGCCCTGCCAAACCGGCGGGACAAGGCAAACCATCCACAGCCAGCCCCGCGCCCGCTGCCAACCCTGTGCCGCCTGCTACGGCTGCCGCCACACAGCCCCCTGCCGCTGCGGCCACCCCTGCGGGAGCCGCCCGATGAAAATCGCCGCCTTCTCGATTCGCCGCCATGTGCTGGCGTTTATGTTGTCAGCGGTGATGGTGCTGTTTGGCGTGCTGGCCTACCAAAAAATTGGCGTAGACCGCTATCCCAATATCGAGCAGCCCATTATCTCGGTGTCCACCACCCTGACCGGCGCGACCCCCGAGGTGATGGATGTCAGCGTCACCCAAATCATCGAATCGGCGGTCAACAGCGTGCCGGGGATTGATGGCATCGAGTCCACCTCGCAGCCTGGGCGGTCGAATGTGCGGATTACGTTTAACCTCGATAAAAACATCGACGTGGCGTTTAACGAGGTGCAGGTCAAGGTCAACCAAGCCCAACGCCGCCTGCCCGATACCGCCGACCCGTCGATTGTGTCCAAAACCGATGCCAACGGCAGCCCCGTGGTCTGGCTCGCACTGACCGGCGACCGCACCGAAAAGCAGCTCCACACCTATGCCACCACGGTACTGAAAAAGCAGCTTGAAACAGTGAATGGCGTGGGCGAAGTGCTGATTCGGGGGCGGGGGGAACGGGTGATTCGGGTTGCCCTTGACCCTGTTCGGCTGGCGGCGATGTCGCTGACCCCGCAAGATGTCCGCACGGCCTTTGGGCGGGAACATCTGCAAGCCCCAGGCGGTGTCGTGGTGGCAGGGCAGCGCGAGTTTTTGGTCAACCTCGACCTTGAATTTAAATCGGTCGAAGCCCTGAAATCGCTGGTGGTGGCGTGGCGCGGCAATGGTGCGATTCGGCTGTCTGACGTGGCACAGGTGTTGGATGGCGAGGGCGACTTACGCAGCATGACCCGCTTTAATGCCGCCCCTGGGGTGCTGGTCGGCCTGATTCGGATTGCCAACACCAATACCGTGGCGATGGCCGATGCCATTATCAAGCGGGTAGACACGCAAATCCGCCCCAGCTTACCGCCTGGCATTACCCTGACCGTGGCCACCAACGACTCGCTGTTTGTGCTGGAAATGGTCAAAGCCCTGAAAGACCATCTGATTGAAGGCACGCTGCTGGCCGCGCTGATTGTGTGGCTGTTTTTGCGTAACTGGCGTTCGACTTTGATTATCGCCCTCGCCATTCCCGTGTCGTTGCTGGGGGCGATTGCCCTGATGTATTTCTTGGGCTACACCTTCAACACCGTCACCCTGCTGGCCTTGCTGCTGCTGATTGGCGTGGTGGTGGACGATGCCATCGTGGTGCTGGAAAACATCTACCGGCTGCGCGAAGCGGGCGAAGATGACCCGTTTGTGGCCGCCGAAGAGGGCAGCCAGCAAGTGGTGTTTGCCGTGATTGCGGCCACGCTGTCACTGGTCGCTATTTTTATCCCCGTGGTGTTTTTGAGCGGGATTGTCGGGCGGCTGTTTAACTCGTTCGCGCTGGTGGTGTCGTTTGGGGTGCTGGTGTCCTTGTTTGTCTCGGTCACGCTGACCCCCATGCTGTGCAGCCGCTTTTTAGTGGTGGAACACCAGCACGGGCCGCTTTATCGGCGGCTAGAGGCCGGCTTTATCGCGCTGGAAAACACCTATCGCCGCCTGCTCGGCTGGGCCTTGTCGCACCGCAAAAAGGTCATGCTGTTTGCCCTGCTGATGGTGGCGTTAAGTGCCGTGCTAATTGGGCTGCTCAAAACCGAATTTCTGCCCGAGGAAGACGAAAGCCGGTTTATGGTCAGCCTTAAAACCCCCATCGGCGCGTCTATTCACTACACCAATGACCGCACCAAACAGGCCGAAGCGATTCTGCAAAAATACCCCGAAATCAGCAGCGTGCTGACCATTGTCGGCGGCTTTGGCGGGGGGCAAGTCAACCAAACCAACCTTGTGGTGCGGCTCAAACCCAAAACCGCTCGCAGCCGCAGCCAAAGCGAATTGTTAGCCGATATGCGCAAAGCCCTCTCGGGGATTCCTGGGGTGCGGGCGGCGGCGTTTCCCTTCCCTCGGATTGGTGAAACACGGGGCGGCAAGCTGCAATTTGCCATTGTCGGGCCGAGCTTGGCGCAGGTGGGGCAGTCTGCCCAGCAGATGATGACCTCCTTGGCCGGCACGCAAGGTATTGGACGGCTGGATTTGGATTTGGAGCTGGAGCTGCCCCAACTGAACTTTGACATTGACCGCACCGCGTCAGCACGGCTGGGGGTGTCCACCCAAGCGATTTCGGACGCGCTGAACCTGCTGACCGCAGGGGTGGATGCCGCCAAATTCTCCGATGGGGATGGCGAACGCTACAACATCCGGCTTAAAGCGGCAGACGAGGCCCTGACCCGCCCCGATGACCTCAAAGCCATCTACCTGCGGAGCAGCACCGGCGAACTGGTGCGGCTAGATGCCTTGGTCAAAGTCCAACCTGCCCTAGGTCCGACCCTGATTGCGCGGCAAAACCTGCAATATGCCGCCAACCTCAAAGGCTCGCCCAGCTTGGTCTTGGCGGAGGCGGTGACGGTGGTCGATGCCGCCGCCCGCGATGTTCTGCCCCTGGGTTACCGGATTGAGTGGCAGGGCGAAGCCAAGGAGCTGGCCAAGAGTGGCGGGCAAGTGGGCTTTGTGTTTGGGCTGGCTTCGTTGCTGCTGTATATGATTTTGGCCAGCCAATTCAACTCGTTTGCCCAGCCTGCGGTGATTATGTTGGCGGAGCCGCTGGCAGTGGTGGGCGGGCTGTTGCTGCTGTGGCTGACGGGGCACACGCTGAATGTGTACTCGATGATTGGGCTGATTCTGCTGATTGGCTTGGTGGCGAAAAACGCCATTTTGCTGGTGGATGTGACCAACCAATTCCGTGCGGCGGGCAAAGGGGTGGACGAGGCTTTGATGGCCAGTTGCCCGCTGCGGCTGCGCCCCGTGCTGATGACTTCGCTGACCGTGGTGTTGGCGATGCTACCGGCCTCGTTTGGCTTGGGTGCGGGCGCAGAAACCAACGGTCCCTTGGCTGTGGCGGTGATAGGCGGGATTGTCAGCTCAACGCTGCTCACGCTGGTGGTGGTGCCTGCGGCGTATTCCTTGCTGGAGAATGCGTTGGCGAAGCGGCGGGGGTAGGGCTAGCCCTTACCGCATGGCACTCGGCGGCATACCCCCGAAACAGAAGTCAGCACTTTTAACCCGCTCTACTTCTGACCGCTGCTGAAAATGGGGTGAATGACCGGATTAAGAACCTGTTCAAAGACAGCCAAGGGAATGCGTAATGATTGAACGTGTAGAGGTGCGGAACTTCAAGTCGTTGGGCGAAATATCGCTGCCGCTTGGCAAGTTCAACTGTCTCATCGGGATGAATGGGGCGGGCAAAAGCACAGTGCTGCAAGTGCTTGATTTCATTTCTCAGGTCATGATTGGCCAAGTTCAGGAATGGCTAGATGCCCGTGGCTGGAAGAGTCATGACCTGAATTGCAAGTTGCGTAAAGAAAATAACGTCACGCTTAAAGTGAGTTACCGAACGGGAACAGGGCAAAGTCTAATTTGGCGTGCGGCTTTCAATCGGACAACGCTACGTTGCTCGGGTGAGACGATTACGCTTGAGGGCGAAAAGATTCTGCACTCAACAGGGCAGGATTTCCGCATCAATGGCAAACCCCAAGCAGGATATTGCTTTCGTTTATCAGGGCTCGCTCCTTTCTACCCTGAAAGAGAGCGAACTACCTGAGGCCTTGACATCCTCCCCCACCTCTCGCCAGAACTTCGTTCTTAGCGCACCCGATAAGCTGGAAAGAAAGGGGATTCCTACGGCGGT
>CALMOJ010000116.1 GCA_937871815.1 uncultured Neisseriales bacterium | reverse complement strand
ATCAATGCGGAACGCTGCACGATAGAGACGTGAACGCGGCAGAGAATATTCGCAATGAAGCATTGCGAATGATAGCGGCGGGAATCGCCGGTACTGCTAACCGAGGCATTGTTAGCCAGAAAAGAGGCCGAAAATCCTCCGTCTCTGCTGATGCCGTTGACGTTAGAAGCCCCGCCCTTTAGGGTGGGGTAATTCACCCGACATTGATTTAAGCCCTATAATCGCCCTCGTGAAACCAACTCTCCATTACCGTCCGCTCTCAGACAAACGAGATGACGTTGCGGGGCTACGCACCGCCATTGCCAGCCCTGACTACCCCTACCAGGCCCTTCGCCAAACACACGAAGCGTGGGTAGCCCGTCAGCATTGGCCGCTGCTTGGAGCAGCCACTCAAACCCCATCCCTGAAGCTCGATGCACAGAGAGAAGAGACGCTACCAACCCGTACCATTTTGGCACTCTGCTCCACGCAAGCCGGTAGCGGCAGCAGCACCTTGGGGGCAGCCTTAGCTGAGGCTTGGTGTCGACAGGGGCATTCGGTGCTGGCGGTGGATCTCAATCCCGCCAACACCCTCCGGCTGGCGTTTACCGTGCCCTACGAAGACCCCGACGGCTGGGCACGACGCTGCATCAGCAACCCACACGGTCACGACTGGCATTTGGCGGCATGGAAAAGCAACAGCGGCGTGCATGTCATGCCTTTTGGGCAGACCTCAGCCGATGGGCGTACCCACTTGGCGGCGCACCTTGCCCTGACCCCAGGCTGGCTACAAAGGTGGCTCTCCAGCCTAGCCCTCCCCAATAACTGCCGCATCTTGCTGGTGGCGGGTGCACAAGAGGCCCCCTTTGCCAGCGAAGCCATGACCCAAGCCACCCATGTGCTTCACCTCACCACGCCTTTGGCGTTGTTTAGCCGTGCAACCCTGCCCAGTCCACGGCATACGTGGCTGATGAACCGATTTGATGCCCGCCGCCCCTTTGACCACGATGCTTTGGCCTTAGCCCGCAGCATCTTGCAACAGTCTCTTTGCCCGATTGTGATACACGAAGACACCGCCATCCAAGAAGCCCTCGCCCAACTCGCAACCGTCATCGACACCGCCCCCGCCAGCCAATCCGCCCAAGATATTTTGCGCTTGGCGGTGTGGCTGGCGGTACGCCTACGCGCCCAGTCCGACGATGCCACGCACGATACCCTGCCCTCACCCGTGGTACTCGACCTCACCTAATCCCTGCTTGCCACTGCACAGCTGGCCTGCGTCACGAGGAACGCCACGATGTTTTCACAGCTTTACCGCCTACGGGTGTGGATTACCCATTGGCTCACCTTAGCGGGCTACTTCCCTGCCACCAAACACCCGCCGGCTTGGCGCACCTTGTTTGCCAGCCTATTTTTTGTGCCGTCGGCCACGGGCAAAAGCCTGACCGAGCGCATCGAACCGTATTTTCCGCATATCAACTTCCACCACTTGCGGCTCAGCGATGGGCTGCGCTTTGTGCTGCAAGGGCTGTGGTTGCTGCTGCTCCACCCCCCCGCCCGCCGCCACCCGCCGCCCATGCCGGTGTGGATGCGCCGCTTGGGTCGCTGGTATGTCGCCACCCGCCCCCTACCCACCCTTGCACGGGCAGGGGGCGGGTATTACCGTCGTGCCATGCAGTGGCTGGGGAGCTTGTTTCCCAAGTTATCCGATGTGGCGCACCTTGAACCCCGCGTCGATGCCGCCGTAAACCACGCGATGTGGCAATACCGTTGGGTGCGCTACGCGCTGTATAGCTTTTCTGCCCTGATTGCCACCCTGTGCATCACCACGCCCACCACCCTAGAAGACCAAGCCCTATTTGTCGGCTTGCTGTGGCTGGTGGCCATGTGGCTGCGCCGGATGAAAGGCCCCTCCATCACCTTTGTGCTGATTGTGATTTCGCTGCTGATGTCCACCCGCTATTTGTGGTGGCGGGTAAACGATACGGTGTCCTTTGCTGCCCCGCTGGATGGGGTGCTCAGCCTAGTGCTGCTAGGGGCAGAAATTTACGCATGGCTGGTTTTGTTGCTGGGCTATATCCAGTCGTCTTGGGTGCTGCAGCGCAAGCCCGCCCCCCTGCCAACCGATACCGAGTGCTGGCCGACGGTCGATTTGCTGATTCCCACCTATAACGAGCCGCTCAAAGTGCTGATGCCCACGGTGTATGGCGCGATGGGGCTGGATTGGCCACAAGACAAACTCCGCATCTGGGTGCTGGACGACGGTCGCCGCCCCGCCATCCGCGAGTTTTGCGAAACGGCAGGCGTGGGCTACCGCATCCGTCCCCACAACCACCACGCCAAAGCAGGGAATATCAACTACGCCCTCGGTGAGCTGACCGGTGAATTTGTCGCCATTTTTGATTGCGACCACATCCCCACCCGCTCTTTTTTGCAGGTGACGATGGGCGAGTTTTTTCAAGATGACCGGCTGGCCTTAGTACAAACCCCGCACCAGTTTTTTTCGCCCGACCCCTTCGAGCGCAACCTCGACACCCTCGGCAGCGTGCCCAACGAAGGCGAGCTGTTTTATGGACGGGTGCAAGATGGCAACGACCTCTGGAACGCCACCTTTTTTTGCGGCTCGTGCGCGGTGTTGCGCCGTACTGCCTTGGATGAAGTGGGCGGCATTGCGGTGGAAACCGTGACCGAAGATGCCCATACCTCGCTCAAAATGCACCGGCGCGGGTGGAATTCCGCCTACCTTAACTATCCCCAAGCCGCAGGGCTGGCCACCGAAAGCCTGTCAGCCCACGTCGGCCAACGGATACGCTGGGCACGGGGCATGGCGCAGATTTTTCGGCTAGATAACCCCCTGCTGGGCAAGGGGCTAAAGCTGCCCCAACGACTGTGCTATCTCAATGCCATGATGCACTTTTTGTATGGCATTCCACGGCTGGTCTTTTTAACCGCGCCCCTATCGTTTTTGTTTTTTCACGCCTATGTGATTGATGCACCGGCCTTGGCCATTGTGCTGTATGTGTTGCCGCACATGGCCTTTGCCGAAATCACCAACGCGCGGATGCAGCGCGCGTTTCGGCGGTCGTTTTGGGGCGAAATTTACGAAACCGTGCTGGCGTGGTATATCACCCGCCCCACTACCGTCGCCCTGTTTGCCCCGCACAAAGGCACGTTTAATGTCACCTCAAAGGGCGGGCTAAACGAGCGCACTTATTTTGACTGGAATATCTCCCGCCCCTACTTGGTTTTGCTGTCGATTAACCTTATCGGCCTGCTGGTCGGCGTGGCGCGTTGGTTTTTGGGGCCGGTCGAAGAACAAGGCACGGTGCTGATGAATATTGGATGGACGGCTTATAATTCGCTGCTACTGAGTGTGGCGGTGGCCGTGGCCAACGAAGCGCGACAAGTGCGGGTCTCGCACCGCGTGCCGGCCATTTTCCCTGCCAGCGTCACCCTGCCCGATGGCTGTATCATCGCCTGCGAAACCCACGACTACTCCGAAGAAGGGGCTTCGGTGCAGCTACCCGAAGGCATCAAGCCCCCCGCACGCGGCACCCCGATTACCGTGGGGCTTTCCAGCGGTGAACGGGAATATGCCTTCCGCGCCCTTGTCGGCTTTAGCCAAGGTAACCGCATGAGCCTGCGCTTTGACCACCTGACCCCAGAAAGCCTCGCCCGACTGGTGCAGTGTACCTTTGGACGCGCCGATGCGTGGCTAGACCCTGACCGCCATCCGCCGCCCGCCTCGTCGCTGACCGGCTTAATGGACATTTTGCGCTTTGGCATCATCGGGCAACGCCTGCTGTTTTCTGCCATTGCCAGCCAAATCGAACCCCACGTTACCCGCCGCCGTGCCCTGTTGCGCTGGTTCACCAGCTTTATTCCGCGTTCACCCAGACCGCCCACCGAGACCCGCGCATGACTTACCGTTTTAGCTTTCTTGCCTTACTGCTGGCCAGCAGCGTGCTGGCCGCCCCCGCGCTCACCCCGCCTGCCGCCGTGCCCACGACCCCAGCCCCAGCGGCCAGTGTCCCGCCAACAGATGACTTGGCTACCCTCCCCCCCGCCAACACCGCAGCGATCAACCCCAACCGCACCCTCTCGCTGAAGACACTGGGCGCGAACCAGCCCTTATCCCTGCGCGGCGACAGCAGCCCAGTGGGTGTCGGCTTTGGCGTGCGGATGGATGAAACCGTCACCCGTGCCAATCTACGGCTGCAATACACCTATTCCCCCGCCATGCTGCCCGACCTGTCCCACTTGGCGGTAATGCTCAACGAGCAAGTGGTAGCCGTCGCCCCCATGCCCAAAAGCCATGCCGGCACACTCGTCACCCAAAATATTGCGCTCGACCCGCGCTTTTTTAGCGACTACAACCAGCTTCAGTTTCGTCTGATTGGGCACTACACTAACGACTGCGAAGACCCCTCCCACAGCAGCCTCTGGGCGCAAGTGTCCAACCTGTCGCGCCTAGAGCTGACCACCCAGCCCCTCATCCTCAGCAACGACCTTGGCTTTTTGCCCGAACCGTTTTTTGACCGGCGCGACTTTAACCGCCTCGTGCTGCCCTTTGTCTTTGCCCGCACCCCGTCCAGTGCCACCCTGACCACCGCCGGTAAAGTCGCCTCGTGGTTTGGCGCGAAAGCCAGTTGGCGCGGCGCGCGCTTTCCGGTCAGCCAAGCCGATGC
This sequence comes from uncultured Neisseriales bacterium, assembly GCA_937871815.1. Taxonomy (GTDB): domain Bacteria; phylum Pseudomonadota; class Gammaproteobacteria; order Burkholderiales; family Aquaspirillaceae; genus Rivihabitans. Next base: position 15,604 of record CALMOJ010000116.1, on the reverse strand, counting down.
CCCGCCCGACCGCCACGCCATTGTGTTTGCCAGTGCCACCGAACGCCCGAGCTGGCTGGCCAACCGCCCGCCGGTCACCGTCCCTACCCTGACCGTCATTGCCCACCCCACCAAGCCCGAGGTGAAGTTCCTGCTGGTTGAGGGGAAAGATGCCGCACAGCTCAACTTGGCTGCCGAAGCCCTGATGCTCGGCAAATCGGCCTTGTCCGGCAGCCGTGCCACCGTCACCTCCATCACCCTGCCCCAGCCCCGCCAACCCTACGATGCCCCCAGCTGGGTGCGGCTAGACCGCCCCACCCGTTTTTCGGAGCTGATTGACTCCCCGCGAGAGCTGCAAGTGGCAGGCCGCACCCCCGATCCCATCCGGCTCAATCTGCGCGTCCCCGCCGACTTGCTGACATGGCAAAGCAAAGGCATTCGGCTCGACCTCAAATACCGCTACACCCCGCCACAAAACACCAGCGAATCCCGCCTGAACGTGTCGATTAACGATGACTTTTTGCAGAGCTTTTTCTTGCAGCCTGCTGGCAATAGCAGCAGCCGCCCCCGCATTCCCTTGCTAGAGGACGGCTTGTTTCACGACAGCAATGCGGTGAAAGTCCCCGCGTTTAAGGTCGGCTCACGCAACCAGCTGCAATTTGCCTTCTCGTTTGTGGCAGAAAAAGCCGGACGCTGCACCACCGCGCTGGTAGACAACACCCGCGCCGCCATCGACCCTGATTCCACGGTGGATTTTTCTGGCTACCCACACTTTGCCACCCTGCCTAACTTGGCGTTTTTTGCCAATTCTGGCTACCCGTTTACCCGTCTGGCTGATTTGGCCGAGACCGTGGTGGTGCTGCCCGATGCACCCGCCCCCCAAGCGATTGAAACCTACCTCAGCCTAATGGGACGGATGGGCGAATCCACCGGCTATCCGGCCTTGCGCCTGCGGCTGGCCACGGTGGGCACCGTCAGCCAAACCCCCGATGCCGATTTGCTGTTTATCGACACCGTATTGCCTGCCGCCGCCGCACGGCTGCCCGCCCTGATTAAAGCGGCAGAGCACCAGTTGGCCCAAGCCAGCCGCGAGCAAAAACAAGTTTATGAAAACAACGTCGCACCCGATGCCGATGCCGCCCGTGCCCAAGGCCGAGCCGTGGTGATGGCCGATGGCGTCTTGGCCGCCTTGGTGGGCATGGCCTCGCCGCTGTCCCCCACCCGTAGCGCGGTCTTTGTCATGGGCTCTAGCCCTGCTGCCCTGCCCACCGTGCTGGACGCGCTAGAAAACCCCGCCCGTGCCGCCAATATTCGCGGCAGCATTGCCTTTGTCCGCCAAGACAAGGTCGATAGCACCTTGGTCGGCGATACGTACACCGTCGGCAAGGTCTCGTTTGTGGTGCGGGCTTGGATTCTCTTGTCCGAGCATCCCCTCGGTTTGGCCGTACTGACCGTGCTGGCCGTGCTGGTATTTGCCTTTGCCCTCTTACGCGCGGTCAAAGCGGTGGCACTCCGCCGACTCGAACGCCAAGGAAAAGCCTAATGCGTCGTCCTTCATGGATTCCCCTTACCCTTGCACTGACCTTGGCCAGCACCGCCACTCTCCACGCTGCCGAGCCCTGCGGCGAATGGGCGGACTGGCAAGCCTTCAAAACCCAAAAAATGTCAGAAGGCGGGCGGGTAGTGGATGGCAGCTCCCCACGCAAAGTCAGCACCTCCGAAGGGCAGTCTTACGCACTGTTTTTTGCCTTGGTGGGCAACGACCGTCCTGCGTTTGAACGTATCCTCAACTGGACGCGCGACAACCTCGCAGGGGGTGACCTCACCGCGCGGCTATCGGCGTGGCATTGGGGACGGCGCGACAACGGCACATGGGGCGTGCTCGACCCCAACGCGGCCAGCGATGCCGACCTGTGGATAGCCTATACCCTGATGGAGGCCGGTCGGCTGTGGCAAGCCCCGCACTATGCCGCCACCGGTCGGCTGCTGCTTAAACGGGTGCTGCGTGAAGAAACCGCCGACCTCCCAGGCTTGGGCTGGACGCTACTGCCCGCCCCCGTGGGTTTTGCCTTGGGCGAAGGACGTTACCGGCTCAATCCCAGCTATCTGCCACCCCAACTGGCCACCCGTTTGGCACAAGACGAAGTCGCCTTCCGTCCACTGTTAGCCAGCAACCTCACCTTGCTAACCCGCAGTGCGCCACGCGGCTACGCCCCAGATTGGACGGCATGGCAGCCCACCACACAGACACTGGTGGCCGACCCTAAAACGACGGAACCCACCGGCAGCTACGATGCGATTCGGGTGTATTTGTGGGTGGGGATGCTGGCTAAAAACGCCCCTGAACGCAGCCGTTTACTGGGTCACTTTGCCCCAATGGCCACCACCACCAGCAAGCTGGGCTATGTACCCGAGCGGGTCAACCCCCAAACCGGCGCGACCCAAGGCACCGGCCCTATCGGCTTTTCGATGGCCTTGCTGCCCCTGCTGACCGCACGGGGCGACACCGAAGCCGCAGAAGTCCAGCAGCTCCGCTATGCCGCCCAGTCAGACAAACCGCTGGGCTATTACGACCACGTCCTCACCTTGTTTGGGCTGGGCTGGCAACAAGGCTGGTATGCCTTTGGTGCAGACGGCCAGCTTCACCCTCGCTGGGAAAAGACATGCAAATCGCACTAAAACCGCTGGCACTCGCCCTTTCTGTCGCGTGGACCAGCAGCGCGTTGGCCTCGCCTGAAGGTGTCGAAAGCCAGTTGCTGGAACAGTCTCGCCAGTGGGAAGAACAGCTCCGCGATGACCTCGCCCGTCAGCCGCTGAACAAAGTCCTCCGCACCCGCCCCACCCAGCCCGAAGCCTTGGCACGACTGGGCGAAATCGAAATCCGCGCACAGAACCATCCCCGTGCAGAAAAGCTGCTGGCGCAACTTAAAGCCACGGCGCCCGATTCGCCCTCTACCCGCCAGTTGGATTTGGCCCTGCGCCTTGCCACCACCGATGCCGAAAAGGTCAACCAAGCCCGCGCCCTGACCCGCACCGGCAAACCCGCCGAAGCCCTCGCCCTCTGGGATACGCTGCTGGGCGGCATCACGCCAGAAGGGCAGTTAGCGGTGGAATATTGGCAAACCGTTGCCAACCTCCCCAATGGCTGGGCACGCGCCAATCAGGGGCTGCACCAGCTGATTCAGCGTGAGCCCAGCCGCGCCCTTTACCGGCTGGCACGGGCGCAACTCGCGCTGCAAAAAAACCCCATCGCGCCCGAAGTCCTGACCGACCTCGACCGGCTTAGCCGTGCGGCAGGCAATGCCAGCGACCGCCCACGCGGCTTGTGGCGGCGTGCCATTTTGCAGGGGATGGCCACCCCCGCAGGGCTGCCGTCGATTCGCGCTTACTTAGCACTCGTCCCCAAAGATGACGCGGTCAAAGCCCGCTACGACGACATCCTCAAACAAGAAACCGCCCGCCTCGCCAAGCTGCGCGACCCCGCCTACCAAGCCATCGAAGCCGCCCGTAAGTCGATAGGTGCAGGGACATTCAGCCAAGCCAAAACCCAACTGGCCACCGCCGCCGCCCGCTATGGCAGCACACCAGAATGGCTAGGCCTCAGCGGCGAACTCGCCAGCCGTCAGGGGGAATTTGACCAAGCCGAAGTCCATTTTCGGCGGGGCTTGGCGCAAGAGCCAGATAACCCAAAAGCGTGGCAAACCCGCCTCCAAGGCGTGCAGCTTGACCGCCACCTCGCCGCCGCCGAAGCCGCGCGGCTAACCCAAGACTGGCCGCGTGCAGAGGCCGAAGCCAAACACGCCCTCCGGCTGCGCCCCAACGATGCGGGGGCCTTGCTAGGCATGGCGCGGATTTTGACCGACCAAGGCCGCCACGACCACGCCGAAGCCCTGCTAAAACGCGCCCTTAAAAATCCCGATGGGGCTAACCGCGCCTTAGTCGCACTAACCGAGCACCAGCTCCAACAAGGCAACGTAGAAAACGCCCGCCGCCTGCTGCTCAGCCTGAGCCCTGCCCAACGCAAAACCATTGGCGCGGCCTATGCCGCTGCCCAAGCACGGGTGCTGCGAGCCGATGCCGAGGCGATACAGGCCACCGGTGACCTTGATGCCGCCATTGCCCTCTACGCCCAAGCCATCACCCTGACCCCTGACGACCCTTGGCTGCGCTTTGCTTACGCCAACACACTCAAAGCCAATGGCGAGCCGCACCGTGCCGCTGCCGCGCTGAATGCCCTGCTGAAACGCCCGCAACCCACGGCCGATAGCCGCTTTGCCTATGCCTTGTTCCGCGCCAGCCAAGACGACAACCGCCGCGCCCTGACCACACTCGAAGCCATCCCTGCCGCAGGGCGCACCCCCAGCATGGTGCAGCTCCAGCAACGGGTGTGGCTGCGTGAAACCCTGCGTTTGGCGCAAGCCGAGGCCGAACATGGCCAGACCGATGCCGCCCAAACCCGTTTAGCCCAAGCCGAAAAGCTGCTGCACGCCAATGCCCCCGCCCTGATGTCGCTGGCCGAGGGCTGGCAAGCGGTGTCGCTTACCGCGCTGCCTGCCGCCCAAGAAAAAGCCCTCGCGCTGGCCGAGCAAGCCGTCAAGCTGGCCGCGCCGCTGACCCCAGCCCTGCAATTGCGCCACGCGGCGGTGCTGGCCGAAGCGGGCAACACGGCGGCTGCCCAACAACACTTGGCACGGCTGGGGTCGGACGGCCTCACCCCCGAAGACAAACTGCAGCGGGATGCCCTCGATACCCGCTTGGCACTGGCACACGCCGAGCAGGCCACCACAGCAGGCCATCCCGACGAGGCACGCGCCACGCTCCAAGCCTTGGCGCAACGGCAACCGAACCAGCCCCGCGTCTTGCGGGCGGTGGCACGGCAAGCCCTCGACGACAACCGCCCTGCCGAAGCACTGGCGGTGGCGACGCAGGCTGCACAGCTTGCGCCTGAAGATGCTGAAGCCCGCCTGACGCTGGCCGATAGCCAAATCGCCCACGGCCAGCCCGAGGCGGCCAAAGTGACACTGGATGCCTTGTTGGCGCGTCAGCCGGCCTATCCGCTGGCCATCCAAATCCGCGCCATTGACCGCTTGAGCACACTGGGCGACGAAGCCGGTGTCAGTGCCCATATCGCCCGACTCTCTAGCCGCAATCCACGTCACCCCTTGGTGCTGACCCACACGGCACGGCAAGCTCGCCAAACCAACGCACCAGATACCGCCGAGCAGCATTACCGCGCCGCGCTCTACCAATTGGCTCCGCCCAGTACCCGCGCGGCCACCCCGCCGGTGCTGGATACCATCGCGCCACCCCCACCCACGGCAGCCGCCACCGCTGCCAGTCCGCTGACCGCACCAAGCACTGCGCCGGTGTTGCTAGAACTGGCCGCACCGCCCACTAGCACGGTCGTGCCTTTGCCTGCGGTGTTTCCTGCGGCCTCGGGGCGACCCGCTTTGGTGGGCGATTACACCAACACCCTGCGCCCGCCACCGGTCTTGAACACCTTGGCACCGCCCGCTACACCCTCCGATGCACCGGTGCTGACCCAACTCGCGCGGCTGCCGCCCGCTGCCGCCCTGTTGCCTGATTTGGCAGGCGGCGAAGCCTTGCGCGGGGAATACGCTGACTTTAAAGACCGCCGCACCGGCGAAGCCCAAGTCGGCATGGACTTTTCGGCGCGGCAGTCCACGGCGGGTAAATCGAGCCAGCAACTGTGGGAAACCCCGACGCTGGTCAGCCTCCCCGCCCCGTACGACGGCAAGTGGTTTGCCCGCGCCGAGCCAACCCAGCTCTCGGTCGGCAGTTTGCCGCTGAGCAATGCCACCGAGCGCGAAACCTTTGGCTCGATGCTGCTGTGCAGCACAGGCTGCGCCACCACCGGCAGTTTGGCGCAAGAAGGCCAAGGCACGGCCTTTGCGCTGGGCTATCAAAACGACCATCTGCGGGTGGATGTGGGCAGTACGCCGCAAGGTTTTGCGGTGCAGAACGTGACTGGCGGCGCAGCGTGGTCGGGCAAGCTGGGCGGCATCGGCTATACGCTGGATGCGTCTCGCCGCCCGCTCAACAGCACCTTGCTCAGCTACGGCGGCACGCGTGACCCCCGCACCGGCGAGGTCTGGGGTGGCGTGGTGCAAACCGGCGCGACGGTGTCGCTGTCGTATGACCAAGGCGGCGCGGTCGGGCTGTGGGGCAATCTGGGCTGGCATCAGCTGACCGGCAGAAACGTCGCCGACAACACCCGCACCGATTTGATGGGCGGCGGCTATTGGCGTGCCATCAACACGCCGACCCAGCGGCTGCAACTGGGCTTGAACGCGGTGAGCTTTGGCTACGATAAGAATTTGTCCGAATTTACCCTCGGCCACGGCGGCTATTACAGCCCGCAAACCTACCATTCGGTGTCGGTGCCGGTGACGTGGATGGAGCGGGGCGGACGCTGGACGTATTTGCTGCGCGGCGGGGTGTCCTACTCGCAATCGCGCACCGACAGCAGTCCGTTTTTCCCGACCCGTCCTGATTTGCAGGCGGCGGCACAGGCTTTGGGCGGGCGGTCGCCGGTATTTGCCGGTAGCCGCAGTGCGGGGGTGGGGCTGTCGCTGGCCGCCGCCGCCGAGTACCAAGTCGCCCCGCGCTGGGTGGTGGGCGGGCAAGTGGCACTGGAGAAGTCCGACTTCTACCAGCCGAGCCGTGCATCGCTGTATCTGCGCTACCAGTTTGAGCCTTCGCCCAAGCTGCTGCCTTTCCCACCGGAACCGCTGACGACGTATTCGCGGTTTTAAAAAAGAGGGGGGTACGCCGTGTGGCGTGCCCCCTCGTAAGAAGCTGTTCAACGTCTGCGAGACTCGGGTGATCCTGCGTTGAAATTCGCAAAAATAGGCGTGTTGATTTAAGTCCAACGCCGCTTTTTTGGTTCATTTCGCCTTGGCTGACCCGGTGCCATCAAGATCGTAAATAGCTTCTTAGAAGCTGTCGGGCTGAAGCCCCGACCCACAGGCAATGCGGGAAACACCGCCGCAGTCACGGCTTTTATTCCCCTCTGAGGAGGGGTGGATGGCGTAGCCAGACGGGGTGGTAGCTGGCGGCATCGCCAGTACCAAAAGCCAGTGCCAAAACCCAAAAGCAAAAGCAAACCCAACGTCAAAAGCAACCACCCCCCGCCTCCGGCGTATCCCCGCCACGGGAGGGGAATAAAAGCCAAACCCACAGCGGCGGCGTGTGCTGGTGGTGGCGGGAAATAAAAGCCAAACCGGCGGGGTATGCCGCTAGTGGCGGGGCTTTACGGCCAGCCCCGTCGGCAGCGGTGGCTTTTAGAAGCTGTTTACGATTTCAATGGCGCAGGGGTTGGAAGGCGAAATGCCCCGAAAAACGCCATTGGAACTGAATCCATCCGCATTTTTCGGGGCATTGCCCTATCTAGCAACAGGCTTAAACCCGCACGGCTACAGCATCCACGCACCTTTTAGCCAAAACGTCCGGCCTGGCTCGTTGATGCGCACCGTTTGCTGGTAGCCCGACACCAAAGCACCGGCTTTGCTAACCGATTCGGCGTAGGTTTTATTCAGCAGGTTATCCACACCCGCCGAAAGCGTGAGCGATTTGGTCGGTCGCCACGCACCGTTCAAGCCCAGTGTGACAAAGCCTGCAGCGGGACCGGCATCCAAACCGGCCACCGTGCCCGCCCCAATATCTACCCGATTTTGGCGGCTGGCGGCGCGGACACTCACTGCACCGCCAAAACGACCATCGTCGTAGGCTAAGCCCAAGCGGGTTTCGAGCGGCGGGGTTTGTGCCAAGGGTTTGTTGGCGGTGTCGTTATTGCCCTGAACGGCACTGACCGAAGCAGAAGCCCGCCAGTTTTTGGCAAATTTCCACACAAGGTCGGCTTCACCGCCAAAACGCGTGGCATCAATATTGGCCACGGTGGTGCTGCTGGTATAGAGCAGGAAGTCACGCATTTTGCTGGCAAACACTGACGCGCCGGCCTCTAACGTACCGGCCTTCCACAATACGCCCGCATCCAGCTGGGTATTGGCTTCGCTGCGGGCGGTAAAGTTGCGTGAAGCCTCCCAATAGTCAGGTGCACGCTCGGCATGACCCACACCCACAAACCAAGTGGCGTTCTCCACATCCCATTCACCGCGCACAAAGCCACCGGTTAAATCGCGGGTCAGCGTTTTGCCGCTGGTAGCACTCACCACGCGGTCATCCTTGGCTTCGACGCGGTCAAACCGCACCCCAGCCAACACGCGCTGCTGCGGTGAAATCGCATACTGTGCTTCGCCAAATATGCCGTGCTGGCTGAAGTTCAGGTCATTGGCACGGGCTTTTTGGCGGTAGTCCACACCGGTGCGGAGGGTGTGCCAGTCGTTCTGAAAATCCACCCCCACTTTGGCCGTGAACGCACCCCACACCACATCGGCCTGCACCTTGCCGCCCTCTACTTCGCGGTCAGGGTTGCTCAGCATTTTCATGCCAGACACAGGGCGTAGGGTGTAGTTGTCCATCACATGGTCAACGTAGCTGTAGTTATACGTGGCCGCAAGTTTACTGAGCCACGGGGCAAGATTGCGCCGCTCAAGCTTGACCCCAAAGGCATCGCGGTCAAACTGTGTGCCGTCCATAGTGCGGTCAGCGTACGCCCCAAAACCACGGCTACGGTCAGCCGAAAGCTCGATTAGCGTATCGGCATCGGGGGTCAGCCCTGCAATGACGGTTTCGCTACGGCGGCCGGTACGGCTATGCACCGTCGCCCCTTGGCCGTCTTTGTAATCGTTTTGGTCAATTTCTTGCGCCATGAAACGCACATAGCCCAATGTGCTGCCTGCGGTGAGGTCAAGGTGGGTGTCTTGGCGACCAAAGCTGCCGCCGATGGCACTGGCTTCGGCACGCACCCCAGGCTCAGTAAAGCGTTCTGTTTTGCGCTCAAAGCGCACAAGGCCGGTAATCGGCACGGGGCCTTCGGTGACGATTTGCGGCCCTTTGGTCAGGCGCAAGCTGTCATAGGCGGCTGGATAGATATAGGCCGTGGGCGGGTCCATCCGCCCCCCGCAGCCGCCCATCACAAAAGACCCATCGACGCTAATCGGCAAACGGGATACACCTAAGCCGCGCAAAAGTGGGTCGCCCCCTGTACCGCCTTTGCGAATGACGCTAAACCCTGGAATAGACTTCATCAAGTCCGCGCCATCCATCGCAGGGCGGGGCAAAAACGGGCTTTGAGTATCGACATCTAGGGTCAGGGGGCTACGCATTTGGGGGGCGGTCACCAGCACTTCGGGCAAAGTGGCGGGGCTGTCTGCAGCGTGGACGGCAAGGGCGGAGAGGGCGGACAACACCCCCAACGCCAGTGGGGAGGGCTTAAACATGGGGCAACAAACCTTTGGGCAAGAGGAGCAATGCCCGCGAGTCTAAAAGCCTTTTGGAATATTCAGAATGTGACAAATTGCCGCAGGCATGTTTACGCCACCTCCCAAGGGGCACGCAAAAACAGCCGAGCGAGGGGCTTGCGCAAAGACGTTTTCAAACGGCTGACCAGCCGCCCCCACCACGAAGCCGCAGGCACATGGCTAAACGTGGTGTGTAGTACGGCTTCCAACACCACTTTGTCGCCGCCCTGCAGACGCACGCTGTCCCCCGCCTTCAGCACGGTATCGTGACCGGCCTCACTCACCCAGAGCATCCCCGCCTGCACGGTCAGCCTTTGCCCTGCCACGCCCTGAAAAGCCAACACTTGGTTGGGCCGTAAGTGGTAATGCCGTGCGGTCTGCATGATGCGCTCCCGATGTACTGAGGTGGATGAACCCCCATCCTACGGCGGTCTTTCCACTGGCGTTAGGGGCACAGTTGGCGGATTTTTAGCGGAATAGTGGGGGATTTTGCCCAACTGTTATGCTCTATCGCAGGGCAAACTGTCTCTGGCGGTAGGCGGCGGTGGGGTGCAGCATAATTAGGCCGTGTTCAAGGCCTCAATGGCACAGGGCTGGGCTGTGATGTCCCTCCCGTGGCGGGGTGGGGTGGTTGGTTTTGGAGCTGGGTTTTGACTCAGGCGGCCTCGCCAGACCACTACACCAACCACCCCGTCCGGCTTTGCCATCGCCCCCCTCCGGCGGAGGGGAATCACCGCCAAGACCGCAGCAAGTGCGCTTATTTGGGGCGTTTCGCCTTGGCAATCCCTGCGCCATTGGGACTTTGAACGCGTTCTCAGCACTCATTTTGCAGCGCAACACCGCCGCCCATCGGCTGACGTTCCGCGAGGCGTTGGCCTCGCCCACCCTTTTCGCCTATCCCCTTTGTTTGCTATCGGAGTCCCCATGTCTGCGCCGTCTCCTGCCCTGCTCTACCAACACCTTGCCGATGATGTGGCGCGGATGATTGCCAGTGGCACGCTGCGCCCCGGCGACAAACTGCCCTCGCTACGGGAAATGCGGGTGCGGCGGCAGGTGAGCTTATCCACCGTGACCGAGGCTTTTCGGGTGCTAGAAGACCGTGGGCTGATTGAGGCACGCCCCCAGTCGGGGTTTTACGTCCGCAGTGCCCGCCAACTGGCGCCCCTCGCGCCCTCTACGCCGCTGCCCGTACCGGCGGCGGTGTCGGTCAATAAGCTGCTGTGGCGGTTTATGGCGATTAACGAAAACACCCGCCCAACCTTTGGCAACGCCGTCCCCGCGCCTTCGCTGTTTCCCACGGCGCAGCTGCAAAAGCTGATGGCGGATGTGGTGCGGCGGGGGGAAAGCCTGTTTAGCGATTACGGCTGCACGGCAGGGGTGCCCGAGCTGCGGCGGCAAGTGGCGCGGCGAGCATTGCAGTGGGGCGGGCAACTGGCGGCGGAGGATATTTTGGTGACCTGTGGCGGCATTGAAGCCTTGTCGCTGTGTTTGCGGGCAGTGGCGCAAGCAGGAGATGTGGTGGCGATTGAGTCGCCCTCGTATTTTGGGCTGCTGCAATTGCTGGAGTCACACGGGATACAGGCTCTGGAAATCCCCACCGACCCTGTGACAGGGCTGTCGATTGAGGCACTGGATTTGGCTACCCGCCACGGGCAGGTCAAGGCCTGCATTCTGGTGCCCAATTTTTCTAATCCGCTGGGCAGCCTGATGCCGGACACCCACAAACAGCGGCTGGTCGCGCTGTTGGCGCAACGGGGCATTCCGCTGATTGAGGATGACATCTACGGCGAATTCTATTTTGGTCACCAGCGGCCTTTACCGGCCAAGGCTTTTGATACCACGGGCAACGTGCTGTATTGCGGGTCGTTTACCAAGATTGTCGCGCCGGGCTTGCGAGTGGGCTGGGTGGTGGGGGGGCGCTATCAGGCCAAGCTGGAGGTGCTGAAATATATCAACACCCACAACACGTCGGCCCTGCTGCAACAGGTACTGGCGCGGTTTTTAGAAAATGGCGGCTTTGACCGCCATATGCGCCGCCTGCGCAAACATTGCGCCGAACAGGTGGCACAGGTGATGGCAGCGGTGCTGCGTGATTTCCCCGTTGGGACGCAGGTCACCCCCCCGCAGGGCGGCTATGTGCTGTGGGTGGTGTTGCCGGCAGGGGTGGATGGGGTGGCACTGATGGAAGAAGCGTATCTGGAGGGGATTAGCTTCGCGCCAGGGGCTTTGTTTTCGGTCAGCCAAGACTTTAGCCGCTGCATCCGGCTTTCGTGCGGGGCACCGTGGACACCGGAGCTGGCTGCCGCGCTGAAGCGGATTGGCGAACTGGCGCAGCAGCAGATGCGGCACAGGGGGGTGCAGCTTGCGGCGGCTGTCACCGCGGCTCACTGAGGTACGGACGCGGCGGCGGATGGTGGGGCTGTGGTGCCGCTGTCGGGCTGAAGCCACGACCTACGGACGGGGTAGACACCGCCACAGCCGCTTTTATGCCCCTCCACGGGAGGGGAATTAAAAGCCGAACCCGTCTGCGCTAAAAGAAGCGGTCGAGCAGCTTGCGGCTGGCCTTATCCAACTGACTGGCATCGCGGATAAGGTAGTGGATGCCGTGGCTGTCAGACACCAGCAGATTGGGGGGGGCGAGGCGGCGGATGTCTTCTTCACCCTTGAGGACAAAGGTGCTGCTGCCACGGTCGGTTTCCACCGTCCACGTACTGGGTGTGGCAAAACTCGACACCGAGACGATGCGTTGAATGACCGGCATAAACTCACGGGCGGCGAGGGCTTCGGCAATCAGGGGGCGGTGCGTGTCGCTCAGGTCGGCAAGGTCGGCAATCCACAGCAGCTCGTGCCCATCAGGGCTAACCAAAGACAGCCCTTCGTCTGGGGCGGTAATTGGAAAGGCGCGAACGGGCACAGCCCCTTCATGCACCGTACCTTGGGCATCGACAAACACCAATAGCCCTCTGGCGTTGCGGGTTAAAGAAAAAGTCGCAGGCATCATGGGGGGGGTCTTATTCGGCATCGGGGGCAAAATCGCTTTCGGTGCGGCGGGCTTGGGCTTGATAGAGGCGGTAATACGCCCCTTGCTTAGCCATCAGTGCGTCGTGCGTGCCTTCTTCTTCCACTTGGCCACGGTCGAGCACCACGAGGCGGTCGGCACGGCGCAGGGTAGACAGCCGGTGGGCAATGGCGATGGTGGTGCGCCCTTGGACGAGGTTATCCAGTGCCTTTTGAATTTCCTTCTCGGTTTCGGTATCTACCGAGGCGGTGGCCTCATCCATAATCAGGATGCGGGGGTTAATCAGCAAGGCGCGGGCAATCGAAATGCGCTGCCGTTCGCCGCCAGACAAAGCCTGACCCCGCTCACCGACCAAGGAATCGTAGCCATGCGGCAGCCGCAAAATAAACTCGTGGGCATGGGCGGCACGGGCAGCAGCCATGATTTCGGCGCGGGTGGCATCGGGCTTGCCGTAGGCGATGTTGTCGGCAATCGTACCAAAGAACAAAAATGGCTCTTGCAGCACCAGCCCAATATGGCGGCGGTATTCGGCGACGGGGAGCTGCCGGATGTCTACGCCATCGACCAAAATCGCGCCGTCGGCCACGTCATAAAACCGGCAAATCAGGTTGACCAAGGTGCTTTTCCCCGAGCCGCTATGCCCCACCAAACCGACCATCTCGCCCGGGGCGATATTGATGTTGATGCCACGGGTGACGGCGCGGTTGCCGTAGCGGAAGCCAACATTTTTAAGCTCGATGCGCCCTTCGACGTGGGTCAGATGGGTGGGATTTTTGGCTTCTGGCACGCTAGAAACGTGGTCGAGAATGTCAAAGATGCGCTTCGCCCCTGCGGCGGCTTTTTGGGTGACGGAGACAATCCGGCTCATGGAGTCGAGGCGGGTATAGAAGCGGCTGATATAGGCCAAGAAGGCAGTCAGCACCCCAACGGTGATTTGGTCATCGGATACCAGCCAAATCCCAAATGCCCAGACCACCAACAGCCCCATTTCGGTCAGCAGGGTGACGGTGGGCGAGAACAGCGACCACACTTTGTTGACCTTGTCGTTGACGGCTAAGTTGTGGCGGTTGGCTTCGCGGAAGCGGTTGGCTTCGCGGGTTTCTTGGGCGAAGGCTTTAACAACGCGGATACCCGGCACGGTGTCGGCCAAGACGTTGGTGACTTCGGACCAAATGCGGTCGATTTTTTCGAAGCCGTGGCGCAGTTTGTCGCGCACCACATGAATCATCCACGCAATAAACGGCAAAGGCAGCAGGGTGGCGAGTGCCAGCCAGTGGTTGATTGAAAACAAGATGGCCGAGGTCATGATAATCATCAGCACGTCGGTGGCGAAGTCCAGCAGGTGCAGCGACAAAAACACACAAATCCGGTCGGTTTCCGAGCCTATCCGTGCCATCAAGTCGCCGGTGCGTTTGCCGCCAAAATATTCTAGTGAAAGCTGTAACAGGTGTTCGTAGGTGGTGGTGCGCAGGTCAGCCCCAATGCGCTCCGACACCAAGGCCAAGATATAGGTTTTGGCCCACCCTAAGCTCCACGCCACCAGCCCCGCACCCAGCAAGCCAGACAAATACGTGCCGACTTGCCAGAAATCGAGTGGGGCGCCGTTTTGGTAGGGAATCAGCACTTTGTCCATCAGCGGCATGGTGAGGTAAGGCGGCACCAGCGTTGCGGCGGTAGACAGCAAGGTCAGGACAAAGCCAATAAGCAACTGCCCTTGATAGGGGCGGGCAAACCGCCACAGCCGAAACAGCGTCCACGTCGAAGGCGGGGTCGGCGGGGCGAGGTCGTCTTCGGGGTCTTCTTCTGCCAAGGGGGTGGGGGCGGCATGGGCGGTGTGGGTGTGCGCCAGTTGCTCGACCTGCTGATTAAACGCGGCCTGCAATTTGAGCGCGGCAGGATTCTGCCCCAAGGTGTAACGCCATTCGGCAAACAGCACGCCGTTCTCGCAGAGGGCAAGGCTGCCGACCCCTGCGTGGTCGTGGTAGTCGAGGGTCATGCTGGGGGAGAGTATCCAGCTTTGCCAGACATCGCTGCCCGCTTGATGGGTCAGCAACTGTTTCTGCGCCAACACGACGATGCCTGAGGCAAAGTGCAGCGCGGCATCGAGGTCAGGCTCAAAAGCCGCCAGCAATACGGTGTTAGGCTCAAGATGTTGCACAACCTCCTCACGCCAAGCACCGGACAAGAGGGGCAACAGGGGAGACGAAACAGAAGCAGTGCGTGTCATCAAAAAACAATCGAAAAGGTGGCAAACGGAGAATACTGGATACCGACAGGGCAATCTGGCAAAGTGTCCGGCTGGGCGATAAGAACGTGTTCAAAGTCCCGACTGGCATGACAGCCGCAGTGTAAAGACTTTGCCCGTGAGTGTCTTTAATCTGTGCCAGATTGCCGCGTGTTTTCCTGTTTTTGGTCGGCAAAGTAAACGCTTCGGGCAACACCGCGTTTAACCTTGCTGTAATGCCTCCCTAATTTATCCAGTGACCCCGCAACGCCAACCGTGGCCTTCGAAAAAAAATGAAAAAGAAAGACATCGAGATTCTTCGCATCCTGTCCTTGCGCGGGCCGAATATGTGGACGTACCGCCCTGTGCTGGAGGTGTGGATTGATATTGGTGAGCTAGAGGATTACCCCTCTAACTTGCTCCCTGGCTTTTACGAACGCCTATCGACTTGGCTGCCTTCCCTGATTGAACACCGCTGCAGCTACGAAGAACATGGCGGGTTTTTGCGGCGCGTCCAAGAAGGTACATGGCCTGGCCACATTCTGGAACACGTCACCCTAGAGCTGCAAAACCTCGCGGGGATGCCTGGCGGCTTTGGCAAAGCCCGCGAAATGTCACAGCGCGGGGTCTATAAGGTCATCGTTCGGGCATGGCACGAACAAGTCACCCATGCCGCGCTCCACGCCGCCCGTGACCTCGTCATGGCTGCCATCGAAGACCGCCCATTTGATACCGCCCAAGTCATTGCTGACCTGCGCGACATGGTCGATTCGCTGTGCTTGGGACCGTCTACCGCGTGCATTGTCGATGCCGCCGACGACCGCGACATCCCTTATATCCGCCTGAATGATGGCAACCTCGTGCAACTGGGCTACGGCGCAGCACAGCACCGCATCTGGACCGCCGAAACCGACCGCACCAGTGCCATTGCCGAAGGTATTTCGCGCGACAAAGACCTGACCAAAACCCTGCTCGAAGCCTGCGGCGTGCCGATTCCAG
>CALMOJ010000115.1 GCA_937871815.1 uncultured Neisseriales bacterium | reverse complement strand
CCGCATGACTGATTTTGCCTTTAGCTTGGTGATACTGGCCTGTGTCGGCATGGTGTCGGGCTTTTTAGCGGGGCTACTGGGCGTGGGCGGCGGGCTGATGATTGTCCCCGCCATTGTCTGGGTGTTGGAAAGCGCGGGCTATTTGCACAATGTCCAGCACATCGCGCTGGGCACATCGCTGGCGGTGATGGTGTTTACCAGCTTTGCCTCGGTGCGTGCCCACCACAAACACAAAGCCGTCGATTGGGTTATTGTGCGGCGCATGGTGCCTGCCATGGTCCTTGGCACACTACTCGGCTCACAGGTTGCCGGCTTTATCCCCAGCCGTGACCTCAAGTGGTTCTTTGTGGTCTACGCCTACGCCATCGCCCTGCAAATGTTTTACAACGCCAAACCCACCGGCGCACGCAGCCTGCCAAGCAATACTGGACTCTGGAGCGTCAGCGGCCTGATTGGGGTCATTTCCAGCTTTGTTGGTATTGGCGGCGGCTCCATGAGCGTGCCGTTTATGGTGTGGTGTAACGTGCCGATTCAACGCGCCATTGCCACCAGTGCCGCCTTGGGCTGGCCTATCGCCTTTTCGGGGGCGGTGGGCTACGTGGTCAGCGGCTGGTCTGTACCCCATCTGCCCGACCACTCTGCCGGCTTTGTCTACCTGCCCGCCCTTGCCACCCTGTGCCTGATTACCATGACCGTTGCCCCACTCGGCGCGAAAATGGCGCACAGCCTGCCGGTTGCGCAGCTTAAAAAGGTCTTTGCGGTACTCATGACGCTGATGGCCAGCCAAATGCTGTGGACCCTGCTGCGCTAGGAAACTGACCTATGCTCACCCTTCGAAAAGCCCAAGACCGAGGCCACGCCGACCACGGCTGGCTACAGAGTCACCATGCCTTTTCTTTTGCCGATTACCATGACCCCGCCCAGATGGGCTGGGGCAATTTGCGCGTGCTCAACGACGACCGGATTGCCGCTGGCAGTGGCTTTGGGCGGCATGGGCATCGCAATATGGAAATCGTCAGCTATGTGCTGTCTGGCGAACTCGCCCACCAAGACAACCTCGGCAATATCAGAACCTGTTCAAAGCCTCGCGAACGAAGGGTCAGCCAAGGCGAAATGCGCAAAAAAAGCGGAGTTGACACGAGGTCAATGAGCAGTTTTTTGCGCATTTCAACGCAGGATCACCCGAGTCTCGCAGACTTTGAACAGGTTCTCACCGCCATCCCGTCTGGCGATGTGCAGCGAATGACGGCGGGCACGGGGGTGCTGCACAGCGAGTTCAACGCCGCCCCTGACCAGACCACCCATTTTTTGCAAATTTGGCTGCTGCCCAGTGCCCCCAACCTGCCCCCCAGCTATGCCCAAGCCACCATCCCTGCCGCCCAAAAACGCGGTGCGCTGTGCTGCATTGCCGCGCCAGAAGGCACGCCCGCCGTGGTCAGCCTTCATGCCGATGCCACGCTCTACGCCGGTTTATTCGATGGTGACGAGCACGCCACCTTGGCGCTCAACCCCCAGCGCAAGGCTTACGTGTTTTTGGCACGGGGCACGCTGACCGTGAATGGGCAGCGTTTGGACGCGGGGGATGCCGCCCTGCTGGACAACACCGCCCAGCTCACCCTGACCGAGGGGAAAGCAGCGGAAGTGCTGGTGTTTGATTTAGCCCCCTAGAGCCTATTTTCGATCTGCGATACTCGGGTGATCCTGCGTTGAAACTCGAAAAAAAAATGCGTATGGATTCAGTCCCAACGGCGTTTTTTTCCGAACTTCGCCTTGGCTGCCCCGTCGTTCGCTAGATCGCAAACAGGCTCTTGGCCTCCACCCTCCAACCGCCCTCTCGCCCCCATTTTTAGGCAAGTTGGGCAGCCATCTACCCGAGAATTGACATGGCAACGTATGCAATAGGCGACATCCAAGGCTGTTACTCCGCATTTATGGCCTTGCTGCGCGACATCGACTTTAGCCCCTCCCGCGACCAGCTTTGGCTGACCGGCGACTTGGTCAACCGAGGCCCCGACTCGCTGTCGGTTTTGCGCTGGGTGTTTCGGCATCAGGACGTGGTCACTACCGTGCTCGGCAACCACGACTTGCACCTTTTGGCCGTCGCCGAGGGCTATGGCCGCATCCTGCCGGACGATACACTGCTGGACATCCTCAACGCCCCCGACGGCAAGCTGCTGTTGGATTGGCTGCGCTGCCAGCCGCTGTGCCACGCCGGAGAAGGCTACGCTATGGTACATGCCGGTTTGCTACCAGAGTGGAGCATTACCCGTGCCTTGCAGCTTTCTGCCGAGGTCGAAGCCGAGCTAACCGGCCCGCGCTACCGCCCGTTCCTCAGCAAGCTGTATGGCAACAAACCCACGCGCTGGGAAGACACCTTGCACGGCATCGAACGGCTACGGCTGGTGGTCAACGTGATGACCCGAATGCGGCTACTGACCCGCGACGGCGAGCTGGACTTGTCGTTTAAAGGGGAACTGGCCGAGGCTCCGCCGCACTTGATGGCGTGGTTTGACGCGCCCGCCCGCCGCCATGCCGACACCCCGCTGATTATCGGCCACTGGTCGGCCTTGGGGCTGCGCCTAGACAGCGCGGCCAACGTCTTGGCCATCGACACCGGTTGTTTGTGGGGCGGCAGCTTGACCGCCCTTAGGCTGGAGGATCGGCAGGTGTTTCAACTACCCTGCCAAGCGTTTCGGAAGTTAGGTTAAGCGGCGCGGCCACCTCTATCGCCACCCGCTCGGCCAAGGAAAAGCGGGTGTGCCCTTCGCTGGAAACCGGCGCACCGTAAAAAACTTCCACCGCCTGCCCCCGCGCCGACACCAGCTGCCAAACCGACTGCAGCAAATGGGTCTCGCCCACATAGGGCGCGGTGTCGCTGATGCTGCCATCTGCATTCTTAAACCGCAGCGTCACCGGCCAGACCTGCGCCTTGGCTTTGACCGCCGCATCAAACAGCGAAGACTTAAACGGCAGCAGTGCCCGCCCATCCGACGTGGTGCCCTCGGGGAACAAGCCGATGCAGTCCCCCGCTTTAAGGGCTTTGGCCATGGTCATATTGATACGCGCCGCATCCCGCCGACTGCTGCGCTCAATGTAAAGCGTCCCCGCCCGCGTCGCCAGCAGCCCAATCAGCGGCCAATCCCGAATTTCACTTTTAGCCACAAAGCGGGTGATGGTCGTGCTGTTGATGGCAACAATATCCAGCCAAGACACATGGTTGGCCACCACCAGCGTATTGGCTGGAAACAACACCGGCGGCGGCACTCCCAATACTTCTAGCCGCACCCCCAAAATCACCAGCAGTTTGCGCGAAAAAGCCTGCTGATAGCCCTGCCGCTGCGCCAAAGAGTAGCGCGGAAAACACAGCAAAATCCGCAACAAGCCCAGCCCGATATGCCCGCCTAAACGCAGCAACCGCCAACAGCGCGTCCCCAG
>CALMOJ010000114.1 GCA_937871815.1 uncultured Neisseriales bacterium | reverse complement strand
GGTGGTGTAGAAGGTGGTGGCGCGGGTGTTTTCGTCGAAATCAGGGAAGTCGTAGTGGTCGGCACTGGCGGCCAGCAGGGCTTCGTATTCGCCTTGGCCGCCGACTGCAGCAGGGTCGAGCGCTTCGCCATCGTTCAGCAGAATGACAGTTTCAACCGATTCCATTTGGTCGCGAATGCCTTCGACCACCGACAAGAATTCGGCGTTGACCAGCAGCACCTTGGGGCGGGCATGGTTGATGGTATAGAGGATTTGGTCTGGCGATAGGCGGACGTTGACGTTAAACAGGACGCTGCCCATCATCGGCACGGCGAAATAGGCTTCGAGATAGCGGTGGCTATCCCAGTCCATCACGGCAACGGTATCGCCCATGCCCACCCCAAGTGCTGTCAGCATATTGGCTTGGCGTTGGATGCGGGCATAAAAATCGGTGTAGGTGTAGCGGCTATAGCTGGCATACACGATTTCTTGGGTGGGGGCTTGCACCAGTGCGGTATGCAGCAATTGCTTAATCAGTAAGGGGTAGCTATAGGCATTGGCAGCGGCGTGGGGGATAGGATTGGCTGTGGTATTCATGCGTTTGTTTGTGTGGGTGGCGAAACAACCCACTCTCCTTGTTGTTGTGAAGTATTGGTAATAAGCCCTGCGAGGGAAGCCCCTTTACCCTAGCGGGTGCGCGGGTGAGGGGCTTTGATGCACATCAGAGATTGACCGTACATCGGTCGAATAGAAGTTAGAACGTGTGGTTCATGCCGACCATTAGGGTGCGGGGGTCTGCACCCTTGCCCGCAACGGTGCCGCCGGTATTTAGGCTGCCGGTGGAAACAAAGTAGTAGCCTGCATTGGCGGCATTATAGATGCGGGCATATTCAACATAGGCCATCGTGCGTTTGGACAGGCTATACGTCCCCACCAAGGTAAAGAATTTAGCGTCGGTGTCGGTCGTATTACTACCCGCGATATTGCTCTTTACACGGGCGGCTTTACCAAGTGTGCTCCCGATATAGATGGCAGAACTCAGTGACTGCCCCAAGTGAATCCCGTAAGCCGTACGCTTCACATCGCCCTCACGGAACTGGGTATTGAGGTATTCCGCCCCCACGCTAACTTGTGTGCCTTGCGAAAAGCGATACGCGGCAACCAGTTTCATCGCGTCGGTGTCGGTGCCCAACGAAGGTACACCGCCGGTATTGGTCAGGCTGCCATTGCTGTCTTTGGCGTGGAGATAGGCAAAATTTGCCACCATAGGGCCTTCTTTATAGTCCAGCTCAACCTGCCAAGAGGTCGGCTTGCCTACCGTGCCGGTTTGTTCGGCGGTGGAGTAGGTCAAGCTGCTGGTCAAGCCATTCCAGTTTGGGGAATCGTAGCGCAGTACGTTGACCGCGCGGCCACCCATCAATGCAGTGGTGCTTTTGCCGGTCGGGGTGACATAGCCGCCATACGTGCCAAACAGCGACAAAATCGACGCTGCAAGACCGGCGTTAATCAGTCGGCTATCCATCCCTGCAATGTGCGAAGTCCAATACATGTCGTAGCGACCCACAATCGCCCGCCCCCAGTCGCCTTTTAGTCCCACAAACGAGTTACGGTTAGCAAAGCCGCAGTTGGTGCAGCCGTCAGGGTTGATGTCTTGCTCGACTTGCCACACGGCCTTGGTGCCATTGCCCAAGTCTTCTTCGCCTTTAAAGCCAAGGTGAGACAAGTTGCTGGTGACGCGGGTGGTGGTGGGCAGGTTTGCGCCGGTCGTTGCGCCGTTGGCGGCGGTTGATTCAACGGCCAAGTTGATTTTGCCGTAGATGGTTGCATCCGCCAGTGCGGGCAAGCTCATCGTGGCCAGTGCGGCAAGGGTGGCTGCTTGGATATAAGAACGCATAATTTTCTCTTCCGGTGTGTTTTAAATGTGGGTAAACGCGCCCCTGACAGCATGGCGGGGATTTTTATGTGGGGTCTGTTCTAACACCGCCAACGGGCAAATATAACGCAAGCACGCAGGTTATGAGTATTAATTTGTAACAAGGCTAGCGATGCTGCATAGCAACAAAAAATCGCCCCCTTGGCTGGGTTTTAAGCAGCCAAGGGGGCGATGTCGTTATCTGCCGGACAGGCAAGGGCGGGCAGCCCTCACCAGCAGAATGCCCGCAAAATTAGCCCGCGTTAATCTGCGCCAGCCGTGCCGCCAAAGCCTGCATAGCTTGGCCGCGATGGCTGAGGGTGTTTTTAAGCTGGGCATCCATCTCGGCTACCGAGACGGTTTGCCCCAAGGCGCGAAACAGGGGGTCGTAGCCAAAGCCACCATCGCCGCTGGGGGCGGTCAAAATTTCGCCGCGCCACAGCCCATCCGCCACAATCGGCTGGGGGTCGTCGGGGTGGCGCACCAGTACCAAGACACAGTAGTAATACCCACGGCGGTTGGGCTGCTCGGCCAATTCATCCAGCAGCTTGGCGTTGTTACGGGCATCGGATTTTGGCTCACCCGCAAACCGTGCCGAGTGTATGCCGGGCACACCGCCTAAGGCATCGACACACAGCCCAGAATCATCTGCCAAGGCAGGTAAACCCGTGAGGCGGCTGGCGTGGCGAGCTTTGGCGAGGGCATTTTCTAGAAAAGTACCAAAAGGCTCTTCGGCTTCGGGTACGCCGAGCTGGGATTGCGGCACGATGGTCAAGCCTAAGGGGCCGAGCAAGGCGGAAAATTCACGGAGTTTGCCAGTGTTGTGACTGGCCAGCACAAGGGTAGAGCGCATAGGGTCGCTTTCAATCTGGCCGCCCCACTCGCTCATAAACATCGGTATGGGCGGGGCGAAAAGGTTATCCATCGGGGAGACGAGTCCGCGTGTCACAGGGCGTAAACCGGTTCTTTGAACAGGTTCTTAGCGGAATGACAGCACCGGCCAGCCCTGCGCCTCTGCATGGGCGCGAAGGGCTTCGTCAGGATCAACAGCGACAGGGTGGGTAACTTGGGACATCAGTGGAATATCGTTGCGTGAATCGCTATAAAACCAGCTTTGCGGATAGTTCGCGAGGGTTTCGCCCCGCGCTGCCAGCCAGTCATTCAGCCGCGTAATTTTACCCGCCTGAAAACACGGCACCCCTGCGGGTTTGCCGGTGTAGTGGCCGTCTGCATCCATTTCGGGCTCGGTAGCAATCAGATGTTCAATGCCAAACGCCGCCACAATCGGTGCCGTAATAAAGCGGTTGGTGGCGGTAATCACCCCCACCACATCGCCTGCGGCTTGGTGGGCTTGCACACGGCGGCGACCTTCTGCCGTCATCAGCGGGGTGATGCGCTCGGCAAGGTAAGCCTTGTGCCACGCATCCAGCTGTTCGCGGCTATGGCGTGCCAAGGGGGCGAGTTGAAAGTCGAGAAAGTCGAAAATATTCAGCGTGCCAGCTTTGTAGTCGGCATAAAACCGGTCGTTTTCGCGGTTGTAAAAGTCCGCATCCAGCACGCCTTGATCAATCAGAAAGCGTGGCCATTCCACGTCAGAATCGCCAGCCAATAGGGTGTTGTCGAGGTCAAAGAGTGCAAGGTTCATAGGGGGCTTGATGAGGGAGAGGGGTCTATAAATGACCGGTACGGGCGGCGAAGGTTCACGCCAGGCAGGCTGCAGCGGTAAGCCGTCCGTACCTTGCCGGTGGGGATGGGCTGATTTTACCCGATTTGCCCAGTGTTTTCGGTGCTTATGGTGGCTGGGGCTGGTGGGTAGAGTGGTGCCCATTTCGTATGTTCACTCGCCGCACAGCATTTGCCCATTCAGTGGATTTACTCGCCAAAAGGCGGGTCTGCTCCCCTAAGATGCTGTTCAAAGTCTGCGAGACTCGGGTGGTCTCCTGCGTTGAAATTTGCAAAAAACATGCGTGTGGATTCAAGTCCAACGGCGTTTTTTTGCAAATTTCGCCTTGGCTGACCCTTCGTTCGCGAGACTTTGAACGGATTCTAAAACCCTGCCCACACATCTGCGATGCTCAGGCAATTCTGCGTTTAAATGCGCCAAAAAAATGTGTATGGATTCAGTTCGAACGGTGTTTTTTCGGCTCATTTTGTCTTGGCAGCCCCTTCGCTCGCTAGACCGTGAACCGCTTCTAACACCACGCTGACTATCCGCGCCATCTCCGCTGCCCCATACCGTTGGTCACACGGCAAGGGTAGGCATTGGGCGACCCAGTGCTGGGCGGGGCTGTTGGGGGTGGCGCGTTCGGCGACTTCGGGCCAGTAGCGCGGAACAAAAATCCGTGCGGCCAAGAGTCGTTGGCGCAACGTGGGGTCGGCAGAGAGAAAGGGGTAGCACATCGCGCCTTCTATCGCGGCCAAGTCCAGTGGAAAGGTATTGGCCTGACCAAGGGCACGGTGCAAGCAGGCAAAGTTTTCCGTGCGTTGGCGGCGGGCAAGGTCGGTGTCTTGGCTGTCGAGTAGGGCGGCAGACAGAGCCGACATCCGCAGCGGCTGGCTGTTTTCGAGGCTGGATTCGGCACGCTGAAAGTCGGCATAGCCCGCCTCTGCGCCAGCATCGCGCCGCCGCAGCAAATGGGTACAGCGGGCGACGGAGCCGGTATCGACCGCATCTGGCAAGGTGAGGGGCAGGGCGGTGTCGAGTAGCCCGCCATCGGGTACGCCAAAAAATTTGCGCGGGGAGTAAATCGCGGCAAGGCTGGCGTGCGGTGGGGCAAACAAAGCCTGTGTGCGGTCAAACACCAGTTGCATCGGCGAGAACCGGCGCAGCAAAGCCTGCTCTTGCGCGTGGCAGACCCCAAAATAATTGACGTAAACCAGCCAGTCGTCTGCCGCTAACTTCACTGTATCGGGGACGGCAAACGCTGCCGTTAATTCATACACCACGGCCTCGATGTTTAAGGCGGCGAGTGGCGTAAACAGGGCATCGCAGGTATAGCTTGGCATCCACACCCGGCGGGGTTGACCGGCTTGTAACAGGGCATGGAAGGCCGCGCGGGCAGACTGGAATCGGTGGGCAGTGGGGCGAAAAGGCTGGGGCTGAGGCGGGCACACCAAGCCAAAATAGCCGCCAATGGCAGCAGGCATCATGCGGAATGCTCCGTAGGGTGAATGGCGGCAGGATGCAGAGTGTAGGCCGCCAAATAAGGCTGAATGCCGCTGAAGCCGACCGCCATCAAGCTATCCACAATCGACAGGTGAGAGACAAAAGACGCGGCTTTTTGCGGATAAGGCAGGGGCTGCAGGTCAATAAAGCGCAGTGCCAGCCCTGCCGCGTGGAAATCTGCGCCGGAATACAGGGTTTGCCCCCCCATCAGGTTGAGATAGTGGGTGGCGTGGGCTTGTTGGCAGAGGTCAATCACACGGGCTTGGGCGGACTGTTCTGGCTGGCGAGGGAGATAGGCTTGGCTGCTTCTCAGTTGCGGGGTCTGGATGCCCATGGCTGTGGCGAGTTGCTGGAGTTGGTGCGCCAAAAAATCTGCTAGCGAGTGGGTGGGGTAGCGGACGATGTGCTCCAGTAGCGGAAATACGGTGTCAAAGTGCGGCGATTGGCCGTAGGTGAGCTGGAGGGTTTTGAGCAGCTTGTCCCGCCAGCGTGGCGAAGGGTCAAGTTGCAGGGCGTGAATGGCTTGGTAGGGTGAGGCGTGCGCCAGTGGCACGGTCAGCCAGCTCGGCTGGCCGTTAATCAGTATCCGATTGCGGTTTATCCAGCCGCCTTTGATGTAGTTGACCTCGTCGTAGAGCACAAACTGGTCTGCTGCGGCCAGCAGTTGCCAATACCCTAGATAGGGCAAGAAATAGGGCTGCATCAGGGCGAGGGTGTGCATGGTCTGCTTTGCCTTCGTTCGTTACCGAAAAATCTGCTAAAAAAAATGGCTTTGCCGCGAGAGGGTGCGGCAAAGCCAAGGGGTGTGGGTCTGGTCTAGACCCGCTGATTATTCCGCAATCGGCGAAATGTAAATTTCAACGCGGCGGTTTTGGGCGCGACCTTGCTCGGTGGCGTTGGTGGCACGCGGTTCAACTTGGCCGCGCCCTTCGGCGGCGAGGCGGTCGCCGACCACGCCCTTGTCAAACAAATAGGTCGAAACCGAGCGTGCGCGGTTCTCGGACAATACTTGGTTGGTTGCATGGCTGCCCTTGCTGTCGGTGTGGCCGGTGACAGTCAGCGCGGTTTTGGGGTACTTGACCAAGATATTGGCAATCTTGTTCATGGTGGGGTAAAAGCCGGACTTGATGGTGTAGCTGCCGCTGTCAAACGAGGTCGCAGCGGTCATGATGACCTTGATGGATTTGTCAGGGAACTGCTCAACAAATACATTGCCCGCTTGCACTTCTTGCGACAAATTCATGTCCAGTTCGCGCTTTTGGCGTTCCATGTAGTTGCCGATGGCGGCACCGGCCAGCCCACCACCCACCGCACCAATCAACGCACCCCGACCACGGTGTTTATTGCCAATCAATGCCCCTGCTGCCGCACCGCCCAACGCGCCGATCAGCCCGCCTTTTTGCGTACCGGTCATGCCGTCCATCATGCCACCACCCGCACCGCCTTGGTTGGCGCAGCCTGTAACAGCCAATGTGGTGACCAGTGCCAGTGCAAGGGTTTTTGTGTAAGTCATCATCCTGTTTTCTCCCAGATTATTTCAGTGAACATGCCATTTCATTCTACGCAAGTTTTTCCAAGAACGCGTTCAACGTCTCGCGAACGAAGGGTCAGCCAAGGCGAAATTCGCAAAAAAAGCGGCGTTTGACTTGAATCCACCCGCCTATTTTTGTGGATTTCAACGCAGGATCACCCGAGTCTCGCAGACTTTGAACACGTTCTAACGCTGCTGTGCTTGGCGGGCGCATTGCGAGGGGGTGGATTGCAATTTTGTGCGTGCTCCGCCAGCATACGCCGCCTGTTTCCCTTCTCTATTGCCCAAAGGAATTGACCATGACTGCACCGTCCCCTTCGTTTAACGACATTCTTGCCACCCTGCCTGATATTGCCCATTTGGCGGGCGTGGTGTTGACTGCGCCGGATGGCAGTACCACGACCTTGGAAAAACGCCCTGGTCAAGCGGGGTCGGTGGCGGTTTACCACGCGCTGTGGCTGACCTTTGGTGAAATCAACGCCGAGGCCGCACGTCAGGGCTTGGCTTTCTACGCTGAGCATACCGCCGATGCGCGGCAACGGCTTGGTGCGCATCCCAATATCGACCGCTTGTTGGCGATTGCGGAGCAGGCTGCCCCTACATTGCACTGCACCCCTATTTTGCTGTAACTACCGTTTTTTACCCCAAGCAAAAGCCCCACCCCCTGTTTTGCAGGTGCGGTGGGGCTTTTGCTTGGGGGGGGCACAGCCCTCGCTGTTAGCGGTAGCGGGGGGGGAGTAACAGTGCGGGTACTTCGCGGGGGGTACGACCGAAATTCGCCAAGCGGCCATTAAGGGCAGAAAGCAAGTGCGGGTTGGTGGATGCGGCCAAGGCGCGTGCCGTTGCCGTAGGACGCGCTGGGGTAGGCGGCGAGACAGCCTCACGGGCGGCGGCCACGGGTGCCGTTGCTACAGGGGGTGTCGCTGCCGTGGTGTTGCGGGGGGAGGGCGTGGCTGCCTCAAGGGCGGCAGGGGCGGGGCGGGGTATCCAGCTTGGCCAAAAGCGCGGCTCGATTTGCGGGGGCAGAGATTGCTTGGTCAGCTCTTCAATGGCCTCGCGCTGCTTTTGCTCTTCCTCGCTCATAAAGGAAATGGCGACACCTTTGCTCCCCGCGCGGCCCGTACGGCCAATGCGGTGAACGTAGTCCTCAGGGGCGTTGGGCATTTCAAAGTTGACGACAAAGGGCAGGTCTTCTACATCAAGGCCGCGTGCCGCTACGTCGGTGGCGACCAAGACGCGGATGTTGCCCTCTTTAAACGCCGCAAGGGTTTCGAGTCGTTGGCTTTGGGCGCGGTCGCCGTGAATAGCATCGGCAGAGATGCCTTCGCGTTTAAGCTCACGAGCAAGGTTTTCTGTGCTTTGCTTGGTGCGGCAAAAGACGATGACCTGCGTCATATCCCGGGTTTTGAGCAGGTGAACCAGCAAGGCACGTTTGCGTTGCGCATCAATCGCAAACACCCACTGCTCAATGGTTTCGCTGGTTGCATTTTGGCGTGCGACTTCGACCAGCTTAGGGGCGTGCATAAAGTCGTTGGAGAGCTTTTTGATTTCCGGCGCAAAGGTGGCAGAGAACAGCAGCGTTTGACGATTTTTGGGCAGCATCCCCATGATGCGGCGGATGTCGAGGATAAAGCCCATATCCAGCATCCGGTCGGCTTCATCCAAAATCAGCATTTCGACCCGATTGAGGGCAATATTTTTTTGTTCGATATGATCTAGCAGCCGTCCAGGCGTTGCGACAACGATTTCAACACCGTGGCGCAAAATTTCTTTTTGCGCGGCCATCGATACGCCGCCAAACACGACAGCGGAGCGCAAGGCGACTTGTTTGCCGTACTGGGTGACGCTTTCTGCTACTTGGTCGGCGAGTTCGCGGGTGGGGGTCAAAATCAGGGCGCGAACCGGGTGCATAGCCGGTGACATGCTGGTGTTGGCATGGGCACGCAGTCGCGTCAGCAGGGGAAGGGTAAAGGCAGCGGTTTTGCCCGTGCCGGTTTGCGCGGCGGCAAGCACGTCATCCCCAGCCAGAATAATGGGGATGGCCTTGGCCTGAATCGGCGTGGGTGACGTGTAACCAAGCGCATTAACCGCCTGCAACACTTCAGGCGATAAGCCTAGCTCGGAAAACGTCATAGGGAATCCTTCTTCAATCAATGGCTTAGACCAATCAAGCGCAGCCTGAACCACGCAAAAAGCGGGTAGTCAGGTGCAGGTGAAAAAATCCCAGCAAGGCCGGCTGGGTTCGGAAGATTGGCGGGGGCTAGCAAGCCCATCATGCCTATTGTGGGGGCGTGATAGGGCAAGAGCCGCCTGTGCAACACGGGTTGGCTAGTAGCCCCCTGCCCATAAGCTGAGGGAGCCAAGGGCAATGACGGCAATCCAGAGCATGACCGTGCGCCATACTAGCCCTGTGGCACGCTTTAGAAAATGCGGGTCAGCCTCGTCACCCACACCCAGTTCTGGGCGGAATTTGACGGTGTAATCTTGCCGCAAGGGGTCGCCTAGTTTGACCCCGACCGCCCCCGCCGCACTGGCCAGCAAAATACCGTAAGCGTAGTTTCCCCATGCTTGGGCTTGGGCACGCCAGCAATAGACCGCATCTTCAAAGTCGCCCATCACGGCAAAGCTGGCTGCGGTTAGGCGAATCGGCAGCCAATCGAGCAGGGCATAGGCTTGGGCAGAAAACCGGCCAAAAAAGTCATCAAATGTAGATTCGCGGCTGCCCCATTTTTGCGCCAGCATGGTGGTGAGGCGATATAGCACCGCCCCTGTTGGCCCTGGCAAGACGGCAAACCAAAACATGGTGCCAAACACATGGCGATAGCTGTCGATGATGCCTTGCTCAATGGTGAGTCGGGAGATTTCGTTGGTTTCAAGCTCGGAAGTGGCTTGGCCAGACCATGCGCCCAAAGCTTGGCGGGCATCGGTGAGTCGGTGCTCGGCGAGGGCTTCGGTGATTTGGGTTAGTGCGCTACTAAAGTGGCGAAACCCCATGGTGAGATATAGCACCAGTACGTTCCAGCCCAATGCCAGCAAGGGCGAGAGGGTGTGCAGCGCGAAGAACACACCATACACCACGGCCAGCGGCGGAATGACAGCCACGAGCCATGCCAGCAGTCCGTGGCGGTGCTGTCCGGCATTGAGGTTTCGTTCAAGGTAGTTGGCGTAGCGAGTAAACAGCAAGAACACGCGGTTACGGTTGCCTAGCGGGTAAATTTGCTCAAGGGCTAGGGCAACAATAATCGAAATGAGAGTCATCAGAATTTCCAGCGACAACAGTGAAGGGGGACAATACCACAAAGGGGCGGCAAATGACGGGGAAAGGCTGCAGAAAGAAGTGGGTGCTCCGCGCTCAGATAGCAATGCCCCGACAAGCGGGGCAGGGTGGGGCGGCGAGAGGTTACGCTGCCGCAAATGCGAGGGATTTATGCCGAGCCGAGATTCCGTCCACCCGACACCACCGAGCGTGCGCCGCCATCACGACGGTAGGCAAAGGTGCTTTGGTCGCTGGTAAATAAGACTTCGAGTGCCTCGTTGGTGGCATCTAGGCGGTTCACAATCAACTGGCCGTTAATGTCATTGGCGAGCGAGGCGCGTTGGGCGAGAATTTCGACGTGTTGCCATGCCGATAGTAACGCTGGCGTGTTAATAAGCCATTTTTTCCAGTCCTCAATAGAACTCAGACCCAGCACGCGCATGTGGTCGCCGCGTTGGTGCGCCAAAATATCGAGTTCTTCGAGTTCGGCGGCTTTTTCTTGGGCGAGGGTTTCTAGGCGGCGGGCATCACCGCTGATAAGGTAGGATTGTTCGGTTTGTAGCGTCTCAAGTAGGCGTGCGTAGCCGGCGTGCTCGGCGGCGATGAGGGTGGCTAGTTCTTGCTGTCTATCACTCATGGTATTTATCCAATCAGTTAGCGTTTACCTAGCAGTAGGAGTTCTCGGCTGGATTCGATTAGGCTATCGGCAATGGCTTCGGGGTTGATTTGAAACTCACCATTGGCGATAGCAGCTTTAATAGCGGCAACTTTTTCGGCATCAAAGGTAGGTTGGGTGCGGATGTCTTGCTCAATGGCAATCATTTGACTGGCTAAAGAGCCAATATCTACGCTGACCACCGAGGTGCTGCTGATGTCGCTGCCAGATTTTTTGCTAACCACTCGGCTTTTGCTCGATACAGAGGCACTGGCTAAGGGCTTACCTGTTGCGTCTATCTTCATTATCGCATCCGGTTTCGGAAAATTCACGGTCGTTATGGCTATCGGTCAATCTTAAGAAAACTTGACGTGTGTTGCCAATCGTTCGTGTTCTCAAAATCGCACAATGACATCGCCAGTGGTATTGACCACGCCAGAGACTACCCGCCCATTGGGCAGGCGTACCGGCAGGACATCGCCTTCTGCCGCACTGCGGGTGGCAGTGGCTTCTGAGCTGACTTGAAAGCTGCCATCGCTGGCAATGATTTGCACCTTTTGCCCTGACTTAACCAAGAGCGGGAAGGCGACTTGGGTACGGCGTAGGGGCATACCGGCAGGCAGCCCTTGGTGTACGGTTTTGCCTATCACATCGGCGGTGTTTTGGAGGAACGAGCCCAGCGTGCCGGCTTGCATCGGGGCGAGGGTGACATCGTCTGCTGTCAGCGTTGTGCCTGCCATCACGGGGCGGCGGAGTACTACGACTCTGGTTTCGTAGCTGACTTTGACGGGGACGCGTGCACGCCAGCCCAGTGTAGGGCAGGCTAAATCTACCGCCGTATTGCCCTGCATTTTATTCGCCATCCAGCTTGGGATGGGCGTTTGCGGGCAGCTTTTAAGCTGGAGCTTACGGTCAATTTGTCCATAGCTAAACGTTGCGCCTGTGCCTGCCTGACTGGCTTCGGCAAACTGCTGTGCCTGACGTTCAAGGTCAGGCAAGCTGTGAAAAGCACCTACTGCCCCCGCAAAGAGAGGCCAAGCAAGTAATAGGATGAGAGACCGTTTCATGTCTTGGATTCTACCCCGTTTTTTAGGGGAATGAGGGGCTAAAGCCGCAGGGATTTGCAGCGGACATCTACGGTGGAGGCAGTATGCAGCCTTGTCTGGTTTGCTCGCGGGATTGGGCAAGGGCGGCTTGGGCGGCAGGATTGTTGAGGGCGCGTAGCTTGGCGTTTTGCCACGCTGCTTGCGCTGCAGGGAGGGCTTCTTCTACAAATTGGGCATTGCTAGCGGTGACGGCAGCCTTGAGAAATGCACCTGCTTGCGCTGGGGGGACAAGCTGCGAGCAAGTGACAAGGCGGCTGGCCAAGGGGGCGTTAAAGGCGGGGCTCTCCGTGGCAGGCGCACCCCCAAAGGCTGCAGGAGCCAGAATGGAGAATAGAATGAGGTCTGCCATGATTGCGCTCCTTTGTTTTAGAACCTGTTTGCGATCTAGCGAACGACGGGTCAGCCAAAGGGGAAATTTGTAAAAGAAGCGGAGTTGACACGCGGTCAATGAGCATTTTCTTGCAAATTTCAACGCAGGATTACCCGAGTCTCGCAGCTCATAAACAGGTTCTTATATCGTGGTGAGATACAAAAAAACGCACAACCTTTGCAGACTGTACGTTTTTTGTGTGACTGGCACAGTACGTTGCCGCGCTATGCCGAATTATGCAGGGGGATTAGCCCAGCAAGTGCGCTACGCCTGCACGCTCTTCTTCGAGTTCGTTCAGGGTGACGTTGATGCGTTCGCGGCTGAATTCGTCGATGGACAAGCCTTCAACCAAGGTGTATTCGCCGTTTGCGCAGGTGACAGGGTAGCCAAACATCACGCCAGCAGGAATGTCGTATTCGCCATTGGAAGGCACGCCCATGGTGACCCACTTGCCGTTGGTGCCCAAGGCCCAGTCGCGCATGTGGTCAATCGCTGCGTTAGCGGCGGAAGCAGCGGAGGACAGGCCACGCGCTTCGATAATGGCTGCGCCACGCTTGCCTACGGTCGGCAAGAACACGTCGCGATTCCATGCTTCGTCGTTAATCATGCTCTTGACGCTTTCGCCGCCGATGGTGGCAAAGCGGTAGTCAGCGTACATGGTTGGGCTGTGGTTGCCCCAGACGGCCATTTTTTCAATCGCTGCCACGTCTTTGCCGGTTTTAGCTGCCAGTTGGGACAAAGCACGGTTGTGGTCAAGGCGCAGCATGGCAGTGAAGTTCTTCGCAGGCAAATCAGGTGCGGACTTCATGGCGATGTAAGCGTTGGTGTTGGCAGGGTTGCCGACGACCAGCACTTTAACGTTGCGGGAGGCGTTGTCGTTCAGTGCTTTGCCTTGAACGGTGAAGATAGCACCGTTGGCTTCGAGCAGGTCTTTACGTTCCATGCCCTTGCTGCGCGGACGTGCGCCAACCAAGATGGCGTAATCAGTATCTTTAAACGCAACGTTAGGGTCGTCGCTTGCAACCATGCCGGCCAGCAATGGGAATGCGCAGTCTTCCAATTCCATCATCACGCCCTTTACGGCGTTCTGTGCTTGGGGCAAGTCCAGCAATTGCAGAATCACTGGCTGGTCTTTGCCCAGCATTTCGCCAGAGGCGATGCGAAACAGCAGTGCGTAGCCAATTTGACCTGCTGCACCGGTAATAGCGACACGAACGGGGGCTTTCATCAATGAATTCTCCAAGTAAAGGATGGGAGGCTATGCAGGGCATAGGAAAGGGGTAATGTAGGGCAAAACGGATGCTTTTTACAACAACGGAATCTCCCCCTATTCCGCCGAGTGTAACATCAATGTTGCGGGGGGTGTCAGCCCAGCAAAGGGGGGTGTAGTATGTTTTATGTCTTATACAAGACCTACATAGACAGCAAAAATGAAAGGTGTTAAAAACCCGCCATGACCTCGGTCAAACCGAATTTTAATCCGCTTTACGAGCAAATTAGCCACCAGCTTGCCGACAGAATCGCCGCTGGCGAGTGGATGTCTCACGATGCGCTTCCGAGTGAATGGGCTTTGGCCGCTTCGCTGCGTGTCAGCCAAGGAACGGTCAGAAAAGCACTGGCAAGCTTGGTCTCCCAAGGGTTGCTGTATCGCCAACAAGGCAAGGGTACGTTTGTGGCCGCCGTGGTGGGCGAGTGGGGCGAGGGCGGGGTGGTGCAGCCAGGACAGGCTGCCGCGTGTGCAGAATTTCCCCGTGCCGACCTGCTGGCTTGTGTGCGTGACCATGCTAGTGAAGAAGTCGCCGAAAGACTGGGTGTGCGGCGTGCCGCGTCTGTTTACCGTATCCGGCAGGTGTGGCGGCTGGGCGGGGCGGTCATCGCATTAGATGATGCCTATGTCTCGGCTGACCGGTTTGATGTGATTGATGCACGCCGATTACGTCAGTACGACAATAGTCTGTATGCCTTGCTTGCGCGGCGAGAAGGTGTGCGGGTGGTCTTGGGGGCGCGTCAGGTGCGTGCAGTGTTGGCAGATAGAGAGGCCGGTGCGTTGCTAACAGTGCCGCAGGGTACGCCGCTGTTGCTGACGCAGCGGGTGGCTTTGGCGCGTTCTGGAGAGGTTGTCGAGTGGCGATTGCGCTTGGCGCGGTGTGAACGTTGGTCGTATTGCGATTAACCGGTGGCTGTGCGTGTCAGTCAGTGTGATTTTTTGGTAAAATCAGTCAGTTTGGCCGCCGCTAAGTCATCGTTTGGCAGTGGTTAAAGCAGGATATGTCCCCGTAACCCGTGGGCATTTCGGTGGGGCGTATGGCGGGCGTAAGCCCGTTTTGCGTAATAAGGCAGGCAACCCTGTCCTACCGCCAACCAAGTCGCATCGGTGCTTTGGGCGCAAATGCGGCAATAACTCCGGTTCGGGAGCTACGCTCTCGGAGAATTTTAACCGTCAGGTGTCTTGTTTCATCAAGGAAACGCTATGCAGAAGAAACGACCTAAACACCTTGATATCGGAAAAATCAGACTGCCGATTCCCGGCATCGTCTCGATTTTGCACCGAATCTCGGGTGTCGCCCTGTTCTTTTCCCTTCCCCTCATCCTCTGGTTACTGGCTGGTTCACTCAGCTCTGAAGCCCAATTTGAAACCTATCGGGCTGTTGTTGCGTTTCCGTTGGTGAAGCTTGTTTTGTTGGGGTTGTTGTGGGCATTTATGCACCACTTGTGTGCCGGTGTGCGCTTTTTGCTCTTGGATATTCACCAAGGCCTAGAGCTTGAAACCGCCCGTGCAACTGCCAAAGCCGCACTGGTTGCTGGCATTGTGCTTACGCTCGTTATCGGAGGTGTCCTGTGGTAAGACGTAAGGTGGTAGGCGCACATTATGGTTTGCGCGACTGGATTATGCAGCGTGCAACCGCCGTCATTATGTTGGTGTATAGCGTGGCACTGATTGTGGCTCTGCTCGCTATTCCGCACGACTACGCTGGTTGGAAGGATTTCTTTTCCTGCACCGCTGTGCGTGTTCTGACCCAAGTCACTATTCTTGCCCTGCTGCTCCATGCGTGGGTTGGGGTGCGTGACCTGTGGATGGATTACATCAAGCCCGTAGGTCTGCGTTTGACACTCCATGTGTTCACCATTGTTTGGCTGGTGGGCTGTTCTGTTTATTCGGTTAAAGTCGTGTGGGGTATGTAATGAGCGTCCCAGTTCGTCGTTTTGACGCAGTGATCGTGGGTGGCGGCGGTGCCGGCCTGCGTGCGGCGCTGCAACTCTCCGAAGCGGGTTTGAAAACCGCTGTTTTGTCTAAAGTTTTCCCAACGCGTTCGCACACCGTTGCTGCACAGGGTGGTATCTCCGCCTCGCTGGGCAATGTGCAAGAAGACCGTTGGGATTGGCACATGTATGACACCGTGAAAGGTTCCGACTGGCTCGGCGACCAAGACGCGATTGAGTTTATGTGCCGCAAAGCTCCCGAAGCCGTGATTGAGCTAGAGCACTTCGGGATGCCGTTTGACCGTCTGGAAAATGGCAAAATTTACCAGCGTCCATTCGGTGGCCACACCCAGCACAACGGCAAAAACCCTGTGCAACGTGCGTGCGCGGCAGCTGACCGTACCGGTCACGCCATGCTCCACACCCTGTATCAGCGTAACGTCCGTGCCAACACCCAATTCTTTATTGAATGGATGGCACTTGACCTGATTCGTGATGCCGATGGTGATGTGGTAGGCGTAACCGCCCTTGAAATGGAAACCGGCGAAATCTCGATTTTCCATTCTAAGGCCGTGTTGTTTGCCACTGGCGGTGCGGGTCGTATTTACGCAGCCTCGACCAATGCCTTCATCAATACCGGTGATGGCTTGGGCATGACCGTGCGTGCAGGCATTCCATTGGAAGACATGGAATTCTGGCAGTTCCACCCGACTGGCGTAGCCGGTGCTGGCGTGCTGATTACCGAAGGTGTGCGCGGCGAAGGCGGTATTTTGCTGAACGACAAGGGCGAGCGTTTCATGGAACGTTACGCGCCTAACCTGAAAGATTTGGCACCACGCGACTT
>CALMOJ010000113.1 GCA_937871815.1 uncultured Neisseriales bacterium | reverse complement strand
CGATGCGCCCATGTTGCCTGAACTGATGAATCAGATTCCCGAGTCTGAACAAATTAAGGAATGCCACAATGCCATTGCGGCGCGTGGAGCGGCAGCGATCATTCCAACGCGAAAAAATGCGCAATTTCGTAAAGAAAATACGGCGGGTGCGCGAGCTCGAAATGCGATTTTGCGTGCGACCAAATACTTGGGTAGAGCCATCTGGAAAAAATGGTCGGGCTATCATCGGCGCAGCTTGGTGGAAACAAAAATGCGCTGCTTTAAACTATTGGGCGAGCGAGTCATGGCGCGGGACTTTGAGCGTCAGGTAGCTGAGTTGCAAGTGCGTGCAGCGATCTTAAATCGCTTCACGCAACTGGGCACGCCGACGACGGTGCGTGTGGGATAAATCCGTCTGGGGTTTGGGGAAACTCGCACTCATGCTGATTTGTGCAACAAAGCCCAGTGCGGCACGCACTTGCAGCTCGGCCACCTGTCGCTCAAAGTCTCGCGCCATCACGCACTTCACCAAGCAGCTTGAAGCAATGCACCTTGGTTTCCACCAAGCTCCGTCGGTGGTCGTTGCGCCACCTCTTCCAGACCCTTTGCCCCAGACAACGCGTTGCCCGCAATATCTCATTACGCGCCTTGGCGCCAGCGGTATTTTCTTTCCAAGGCCGCCCATTTCATTTCGCCTTGGCAACCCCTGCGCCATTGAGATCGTAAACAGATTCTTAGAAATCCCGCCCTTTTAAGTAGGCACTATTCACAGCAAGCCCTTCAACCGATACAGCGCATCAAGGGCTTCTCGCGGAGTTAGGCTGTCGGGGTCGAGTGCCAACAAGGCGGCCAGACACGCAGACGGTACGGGCGGCTCGGGCTCGGCTTCAAAAACCGGCAGCGGTGCGGCAAACAGGTCGGGCTGGGCACTGTGGCTGACCGCTTGGCTTTCTAGCGTCGCCAATACCCGCCGCGCCTGCCGAATCACCGGCTGCGGCACCCCCGCCAACGCCGCCACTTGCAGCCCGTAGCTTTGGCTGGCCGCGCCCTCTTCAACGTGGTGCAAAAACACGATGCGGTCTTTGTGCTCCACCGCCGACAGGTGGACGTTTTCCACCATCGGGTAGTCTTGCGCCAAGCGGGTCAGCTCAAAATAATGGGTGGCGAACAGGGTGTAGCAGCGGTTTTTTTCAATCATGGCGCGAGCAATCGCCATCGCCAAGGCCAGGCCGTCAAAGGTCGAAGTCCCCCGCCCCACCTCATCCATCAGCACCAAAGCGTGCTCGCCGGCATTGTTGAGAATATTGGCGGTTTCGGTCATTTCGACCATAAACGTCGAACGCCCGCCAGCCAAATCATCCGAAGCCCCGATGCGGGTAAAGATGCGGTCCACCAGCCCAAAGCTGGCCGACTGGGCAGGGACAAAACTGCCGCAATGCGCCATCAGCGTCAGCAAGGCGGTTTGGCGCATATAGGTCGATTTGCCGCCCATATTCGGCCCCGTAATCAGCAAAAACTGACGGGCAGCGGTGAAGACCGTGTCGTTGGCAATAAAGTGCTCAATTTGGGCTTCGACCACCGGATGCCGCCCCCCGCGAATATCCAAACCGCTCCGGTCGTGCAGGCTGGGCTTCACATAGCCCTGTGCCTCGGCTTGGTGGGCAAAGGCCGCCAACACATCCAGCCCAGCCACCGCGTGGGCAGCCAGCCGGAGGTCAGGCAGGGCGGGGGCGAGTGCCTCCAACAAGGTGTCGTAGAGCAGCTTTTCGCGGCTGAGGGCACGGTCTTTGGCGGACAGGGCTTTGTCCTCAAACGCCTTCAGCTCGGGCGTGATATAGCGTTCCGCGTTTTTGAGGGTTTGGCGGCGGCGGTAATCTTCTGGCACGCGTTCGGCTTGGGCCTTGCCCAGCTCAATGTAAAAGCCATGCACGGCGTTAAAGCCGACTTTGAGGGTGGGGATGCCGCTGCGTAGGCGTTCGCGGGTTTCGAAGTCGAGCAAAAACGCGCTGGCATCGGCTTGCAGGGCACGGAGCTCGTCCAGCTCGGCATCAAAGCCATCGGCCATCACCCCGCCATCCCGCACCAAGCTGGCGGGCTCGGGGGCAATGGCGGCGGCCAACTGGGTTGCCACCCGCGCCACCTCGGGGAGCTGCGCCACCAAGGTGTGCAGCAAGGGGCTGCGGGCGTGTGCCAACAGCGGTGGCAGCGCGGGGAGCAGCATCAGGCTGTCACGCAGGGCAGAGAGGTCACGCGGGCGGGCGGTGCGCAGGGCGAGGCGGGCGGCGATGCGTTCAATATCCGCCACGGGGCTGAGGGTGCGGTGCAGGGCGGTATGCAGCGGCAACAGGGCTTCGACGGCTTCGAGTCGGGCGCGGATGGCGGCGGTGTCACGCAGGGGGTGATGCAGCCAGTGACGCAGCAAACGGCTGCCCATGCTGGTGCGGCACTGGTCTAGGCAAGAAAACAGCGTCGGCGACGTTTCGCCGCGCAGGGTTTCGGTCAGCTCCAGATTGCGGCGGGTGGCGGCATCCATTTGCAGGTATTGGCTGACCCGCTCCACGCGCAAGGTGTCGAGGTGGGCCAGTTGGGTGCCTTGGGTGGTGCGGGCATAGTCCAACAACGCCCCCGCCGCCCCCAAAGCCGGTTTCAGCCCCTCTACGCCAAAGCCCACCAAATCTTGCGTGCCAAAGTGGCGGCACAGGCGGGTCACGGCGCTGGGTACGTCAAACTGCCATGCGGGCAAGACTTTGAGCGGGACGCGCAGCCCCTCCAGTAGCGTGGGTTTGGCGTGGTCGGCAATCAGAATTTCGGCGGGGCGCAGGCGTTCTAGCTCGCTGCCGAGGGCTTCGGCGGGGGCTTCGCTGAGGACGAACTCCCCGCTGGCCAAGGACAGCCACGCCATGCCGAGCGTCCCTTGGGCAAAGGATAAGGCGAGGAGGCGGTTGTCTGTTTTGTCGTCCATCAGGGCGGCATCGGTCAGCGTGCCAGGGGTGACAATGCGCACCACGCGGCGTTCGACAATGCCTTTGCTGGCGGCGGGGTCGCCGACTTGTTCACAGATGGCAACGGATTCGCCCAGCTTAACCAGCCGCGCCAAATACTGTTCGACGGCGTGGTAAGGCACACCAGCCATGCGGATAGGCTGCCCTGCCGATTGCCCCCGTGTGGTCAGGGTGATGTCGAGCAGTCGGGCGGCTTTTTCGGCATCGTCTTGGAACAGCTCGTAAAAATCGCCCATGCGGTAAAACAGCAGGATGTCGGGATGCTCGCTTTTGAGGGCGAGGTATTGTTGCATCATCGGGGTGTGGGGTTTTGTGTCGCTGTCGGAGGGTGCGTTGCTTGGATTATTTGTTTTCATTCAATGACTTATAGTCTGTTAGGTATTTTTGTTTGGCCAAATCGGGGCTGACCAACTGCGCCAGCTGGGGGTCATACACCACACCGGTTAGCGTGCCAGTACGAATCCGTTCAACGGCTTGGTCAATCACATGCAGCGGCACCAAAAACCATTCCCTCGGCTTAACCGGATTGCCGAAGCGGTCTTCGATGGTTAGGTCGAGCTGTGCCGCGCCGAACAGGCGGTGAAACAGGTTTTCCAGCTTGACGCGGTTTAGGTTGTGCAGCGTGTAGGTGGCCACGACTTCGACCTCGGCCAGCAGATAGGTGCTGTCGTTGCGTGCCCCTGCAAGGCGGGTTTCTACCGTGCCGCCGGTTACGCCGATTTTGTGTATCAGCTCGCGGTGTGCCGTCACAAAGGGATGGGTAGACCGGCTACGCAACACATAGAGTGTGCCGGTTTCAATATCGTCTGGCTCTGGCGTATCACCAAACAGCGGCCCCATATCGGTATCCGTCAGGCGGCGACCGGTTTTATCCTTGTAGAGTGCTTTTTGGAGTGAGCGCAGCAGCAAGTTGCTTTCCGTACCGTTGCTGTAAATCACCCGCAAGCGGGCATCATCGTGGCCACTTGATGTTTTAAGGGGGTCACCAACTTCGGCGACATAAGCAAACTGCCCGCCCACAATAAAGTAGTCCCCCAGCGCAATGCTGGCATCGCGCCCAAACCGCAGCGTCGTGCGGATGCCGGCTTTTAGCTCACGCTCGGTCTGCTCAAATAGCGGCTGGAACCGGTCAAAGTCGGCGCACGGCGTACGGTCGGCAATTTCTTCGGCGGCTCGTTTTTCTGCTGTGGCACGCACATGGCGCAGCACGGTGATGTCGCTGGGGTCGGCGGGTGCGTCGGCCATGCCCAGCGCGGCCAACAAGCCCTCTTCGTCCAAGGCATCAATATCCGCCGTGCTGGCCGTTGCTGTCCCCGACAACAAGCCGAGGGTATCGAGCGCGGCCAGCAAGCTGGAGGCTTCTGGCAGGGTGCGCAGCTGGTCGAGGCGCACGGCATACAGCCGCTCAAAAATATCGCGGTGCTCGCCATGCTGCGGGGCGCGGCCATGTGTTTGATGGAAACGCACAATGTCTTCAAAACCCGCGATGATGCGTTCCTCGCGCGGGGTGTAGCGGGTGGCCTTGGGTGGGGCGGTTTCGATACCCAGTGCCGCCAGCAGGTCGTCATCGTCCATGTCAGCCATTGTTTACCCCCCGTTGTTTTGTTGCCAACGCCTGCGCTTTATAACGCGCAAAAGCCGCCACCCCTTGCGCCATGTACTGTTCCCACGGGTCAGCGGCATTGAGGTTAGGCAAACGGCCCCGCTCGTTTTTAAACAGCAGGGCACGTTTGGCCAGCTCGCGGGCTTCGTCTTCGGGAATGCTCAGGTTCTTCGCCGCAATGCTGGCTTGCACTTGGTGCAGCAATTTTTCGTCCATCGCCTTGGCCAGCATGGCATAGGCGGCCTCGAACGGATTGATGCGGTCGATCAGGTCAATATCGAGGTCGCGCACATTGATGAATTTGCGCACCCCATCAATCAAGGCCGTGCTGCCTTGCATTGCCCCCTCGTTCCCCATTGCCCCTATCGCCAACTTGGCCTGCTGGGT
Organism: uncultured Neisseriales bacterium; assembly: GCA_937871815.1. GTDB lineage: Bacteria > Pseudomonadota > Gammaproteobacteria > Burkholderiales > Aquaspirillaceae > Rivihabitans. The sequence goes on along the minus strand of CALMOJ010000113.1, from coordinate 1,681 downwards.
GATGTTCATGGCGGCGATGGCGTGCTGGCGGACGGCCTCTTGGTCCGTCGCGCTCAAGTCGGGGTAGCGTTCACGGACAATTTTGCCCATACGGAGCTGGGTCAGCTCTTCGGGCAGCGTGTTTTCTTGGTCGAACAAGCCGCGCTCCAGCACGGTTTTGTCTTGCAGAAAGCTGGTCACGACTTCGTTGAGGTCTTCTTTGCAAATGCGGGTGGCCTCTGGGCTTTGCGGCGTGACCAGCCCTTTAATTTCGAGGTGAAGCTGGCCGGTGGCGGGGTTCACCCCGACGTTACGCCCCCCTGCTTTGTAGCCGTCCTCGCCGTAATCAAAGCCGTCTTTCTTTCCCGCATCCTTGGGGGTGAATTCATAACGCGGTGCCAACACCAGCTCCATCAGCAGGCTGGCGGAAATGGCCTTGAGCATGTCGTTGACCGCCTCGGCCACGGCAGATTGTTCGGCGGCGGGCTCGGCAATCAGGTTGGTGAAGCGGGCGCGTTCTTTACCCTCGGCATCGCGGGTGGCGCGGCCTATGATTTGCACGATTTCGGTCAAACTGCTGCGGTAGCCAATGGTCAGCGCGTGTTCGCACCAAATCCAATCGAACCCCTCTTTGGCCATGCCCAGCGCGATGATGATGTCCACGTTGTCGCGGTTGTTTTTTTGCGCGGGGTCTTTGAGTGCGGTCAGCACGCGCGTACGTCGGGCGGCATCGCTGTCATCCACCAAATCGGCCACTTTTAAGGTGCGACCATCACGGGTCAGCACCTGATGAAAGCCGGTGGTGGGGTCAACGCCTTGCCATTCGCCTAGGCCGTGCATGATTTCGTTGACCTCGCGTTCCTTGTCTTTGAGGCTTTCGCGGGCATTGACGTTGGGGATATGGACGATGGTTTTCAGCGCGGGGTTCAGCACCTTGGCAATGGCATCGACGTAAGAGCCGGTATAGAAAAAATAGCCGATGTCCAGCGACTTGAGCCATTGGTAGCCGTTGAGCTGCTCGTAGTAGGTGTAGGTGACGGGTTCGAATCGGGCTTCGTCTGCGGGGGCCAGCACCGCTTCGCTGTCGCCCCGAAAGTAGGAGCCGGTCATGGCGACGATATGTGTCTTGTCGCGGGTAATGAGGTCGCCCAACTGGCTGCCCAGCTTGTTGTTTGGGTTACTGGAAACGTGGTGGAACTCGTCGATGGCAATCAACCGGTTGTCGAACGCGGCAATGCCCAGTTCGTCCACCGCAAAGCGAAAGGTGGCGTGGGTGCAGACCAGCGTTTTGTCGGGGCTGGCAAGGAACGCGCCCACGGCTTTGACCTTGGACTTGGCTACTTTTACATCGTCTGCGCCTGGCGCATTGCACAGGTTCCACTGCGGGGCCACCTGCCAATCCCAGTCAAAGCCGTGCTGGCTCAGCGGCTCATCGGCAAAACTAGAGCCGATGGAACGCTCCGGCACGACGATAAGGGCTTGGTGTAGGCCTTGGCTGTGCAGCTTATCCAGCGCGACAAACATCAGCGCACGGGATTTGCCCGAAGCGGGGGGCGATTTGATCAGCAGGTATTGCTCGCCGCGCTTGGCATAGACGCGTTCTTGCATCGTCCGCATCCCCAGCTCGTTGGGTTTGGCGGCGGCACCGGTGTGGGCGGTGGCGATGGACACCGAGGGCACGGTGTAGGTGTGGGTCGGGGTG
>CALMOJ010000112.1 GCA_937871815.1 uncultured Neisseriales bacterium | reverse complement strand
GACCATGCCCAAAACACACTCTAAATCGCTGCTGCTATTTGCCTTGTCTGGCATCGCATTGGCCGTCCTACCGTTTATTGTTGGTCACACCCTTGGCAATGCGTGGGTGCGTACCCTCGACTTTGCCTTGCTCTACATCATGCTGGCCTTGGGGCTGAATATCGTGGTGGGCTTTGCCGGCCTGCTCGATTTAGGCTACATCGCCTTCTATGCCGTGGGTGCTTACACCTTTGCCTTGCTTAATTCGCCCCATTTTGGCGTGTTTATGCCGTGGTGGTTCATTCTGCCCATCGGCGCGATTTTGGCGGCGTTCTTTGGCATTTTGCTGGGCACGCCGGTGCTGCGTTTGCGCGGCGATTACCTTGCCATCGTCACCCTCGGCTTTGGTGAAATCGTCCGCATTTTTATGAACAACCTCAACGCGCCGGTCAACATCACCAACGGCCCGCAAGGCATCAATATGATTCGCCCGATTGAAGTCGGCGGCGTATCGCTGGGCAAGCCGCTCACGCTCTTCGGCGAGACCTTCAATAGCGTGTATGTCTACTACTATTTTTTCTTGGTTTTGGCGGTGCTGACGGTGATTGTGTGCCACCGGCTGCAACACTCTCGCATTGGTCGGGCATGGGTCGCGCTGCGGGAAGACGACGTGGCCGCCAACGCGATGGGCATCAATATCCGCAATATGAAGCTGCTGGCCTTTGCCATTGGCGCGACCTTTGGCGGGGTGTCTGGCGGGCTATTTGCCAGCTTCCAAGGCTTTGTCTCGCCCGAATCGTTTGGGCTGATGGAGTCCATCATGGTGTTGGCGATGGTGGTCTTGGGCGGGATGGGGCATATCCCCGGCGTGATTTTAGGGGCGGTGCTGCTGACCATTACCCCAGAAATTTTGCGCGACATTATCGTGCCGCTTCAAATGGGGCTATTCGGCAAAATCCTGGTGGACCCTGAAAACGCGCGGATGCTGATGTTCGGTCTGGCCTTGATTTTAGTGATGTTGCTGCGTCCAGCGGGCATTTGGCCATCGCGGCGGCGGCAAGCCGAGTTTCATGACGCGCTAGAAGAAGGGCTGCCTGCGGCAGATTCCCAAGCTGTCGTCGTCGGGCTAAAGGCGGACTAACATGGCACACGAAATCTTAAAAATCGAAGGCATCCACAAACGCTTTGGCGGGTTGCACGCACTGAGCGATGTCACCCTCGGCATCAACCAAGGTGAAATCTACGGGCTGATTGGCCCCAACGGCGCGGGCAAAACCACGCTGTTTAACGTGCTGACAGGGCTGTATCAACCAGACGAAGGTACGTTCCACTTTGCTGGGCGCGACCTGTTCCGCCAAAAGCCGCATGTGGTGGTCGAAGCCGGCATTGCTCGTACCTTTCAAAATATCCGCTTATTTGGCGAAATGACCGCGCTCGAAAACGTCATGGTCGGTCGCCATGTCCGTACCAAGGCCGGTGCGCTGGGGGCGATTTTGCGGAGCAAAGCCACGCTGGCCGAAGAAAAAGCCATCCGCCAGCGGGCGTGGCTGCTGTTGCACTATGTCGGCATCAGCAACGTGGCTTCGGAGCGGGCGCGGAACTTGTCTTACGGCCATCAACGCCGCTTGGAAATTGCCCGCGCCTTGGCTACCGACCCCACCTTGCTGGCCTTGGATGAACCCGCTGCTGGGATGAACCCCCGCGAAACCGAGGACCTGAAGCAGCTCATGGAAAAAATCCGGCAAGACGGGGTGACGCTGTTGCTGATTGAACATGATGTGAAGCTGATGATGGGGCTGTGCGACCGTATCGCCGTGCTGGATTACGGCAAAAAAATCGCCGAGGGCGTACCACAGGTGGTCAAAAACGACCCCCGTGTGATTGAAGCGTATTTGGGAGCAGCCCACGCATGAATCTTCTCGAAGTCACCGATTTGCAAGTCGCCTATGGCGGTATTCATGCCGTCAAGGGCATTAACCTGTCGATTAAAGCGGGCGAGCTGGTCACGCTGATTGGCGCGAATGGCGCGGGCAAAACCACCACGCTGCGCACGCTGGTCGGCATGGAAAAACCTGCTTCGGGCAGCATTGTTTACGATGGCCAGTCCACCGCCAAAACGCCGGTATTTGATTTTGTGCGCAAGGGCTTGGTGATGGTGCCGGAGGGGCGCGGGGTGTTTTCGCGCCTGACCGTCGAAGAGAACCTCCGCATGGGGGCGTATCACCGCAACGATACGGCCAATATCAACGCCGAGATTGACCACGTTTACAGCTTGTTCCCGCGTCTTAAAGAGCGGATGAAGCAACTGGCCGGCACTTTGTCTGGCGGCGAGCAGCAAATGGTGGCAATGGGGCGGGCGATGCTGTCCCAGCCCAAGCTGCTGTTGCTGGATGAGCCGTCGATGGGCTTGGCCCCCATTATCGTGCAGAAGATTTTTGAGATTGTGCAGATGATTTCCCAGCAGGGGGTGACGATTCTGCTGGTGGAACAAAACGCCAAGCTGGCCTTGGAGATTTCCGACCGAGGCTATGTGATGGAGTCCGGCAAAATCACCCTGTCCGGCTCCGCGCGGGAGCTGCTGGACAGCGACGCGGTGCGTCAGGCGTATTTGGGGGAGTAGGCATCGCATTGCTTCGCGCAATCTGCATCATGTTGCTTTATAGGGAGATTTTATCAAACTCCCCCTAAGAAGCTGTTCAAAGTCTCAATGGCACAGGGCTTTCCCTACTTCAAAAAGAAAGGTATGGGCGACCACTTCAGCTACCCAGACCCGAAGCAAATCAAACTTGACAAAGGCAATGGCTGTATCTTTCTGCCGAAGCTGGGCTGGCTGCGTCATCGCCATTCAAACGCGGCGCGAAAGGGACCCAACGGGCGGGATGATAGGCCTCGATATTGGCATTGCCCGTTTTTTCACTCTGAGTGATGCCGACGATCCTAGTAACCTGACCAATCGCCCACCTTACCCCACGCTGCATTTGATTCGGGAAGCCCGCTTGGCTAAGGCAGTGGAGAGTTTCCCGAATCCAGAAGCGATTTTTGAGTCCAATATTGAAGTGGTTAACGCTCTGGGTGGGGATTCTGGTGGTGGTGCTCCAAAAGTAGGTGTGGAGTGGGGTTTTGAGTTGCTTGAGTACACGCCAAAATCGCTGCTATCTTAATGAAACTTAACCAAAATTTACACATCTCCCCCTGCCGACTTTGTGCAAATTTCGCTACATTGTTTCTCTGGGCTCACCTCACTTCGCTACGCTGAGCGAAGACCGAGGGGGTAGGGTATTTTGTGCGATAGCAAAAGCACAATTAAAGAAGAGGAACAGAATATGCGACACGGCAACCAAGGAAATAACAAAAGTGGTATGGGGCATGGCGGTGGAAACAACCATGGCATGGTATCGGCTACGGCAGCCACGCTGACACTGACAACCGGTGCAGACAGTGTGGGTACGGCGGGTAATGATGTGATTGTGGCGACAGCCAGCACGTTTAATGCGGGAGACAGCTTAGCGGGCGGCACGGGCTTTGATGTACTGAAGCTGACCGACGCGGGCACTTTTGACCTCAATAGCCTTGCCGCATTTTCAGGGATTGAAGCGGTACAAGGGGCTTTAACCGCCAACCAAACCGTGGTGCTTAAAAATGGAGCGGAACTGAGTTTTGTTGCAGGTAACGGCAATACCACCGTAACAACGGGGCTGACCGGCACACAATCCATTGCTCTCGGCACAGGTAGCAACACCGTCACCGCTGCTGGAGCGGATACGTGGGTGATGACGCAAGGCGGCACAGATACCGTGGTCGGCGGGACGGGGACGCTGCATGTCAGTGCTAGCAGTGGCACCACCACCATTACGGCAGGCAGCGGTGCGACCCATATCGACCTCGGCTCAGGCAAAGTGTTGTTTACAGCGGGGAGTGGTGTGGACGTGCTGGATATCAGCCACGGACGGGGAAGCACGACGGTGACGGGGTTTAGTCAAGGCACAGACAAAATTGACGTACATAGTCTGCATTTGGCTTCTTACGCTGACGTATTGGCTAATGCAACCGTTACCACCAGCGGAAGCGATACCGTGTTGGCCTTTAACTATGGTGCAACCCTGACGCTGACAGGGGTGAGCAGTCTGTCAGCGACCGACTTTAGTTTCTAATTCCCCCAGCCACACCCAGCCGCCCCTGTCCTTATCTAAAGGTAGGGGCGGCTTTTTTATGGGCGGAGCTTTAGGGCTTGTGTGGCGGCGTGGCGGACATCGTCTTCGGTATGCAGGTATTTGCGGGTAGTTTGGATGTTGCTGTGGCGCAAGTTTTGGCTGACCACTAGCAATGGCACGCCCGCATCCAATTGGTGCGTCGCCGAGGTATGGCGTAGCCAGTGGGTTGACGCGGCTTCAAGCTTTGCCGCCATCGCCGGCTCGGTTGCGCGGCATTGCGCTGCTGTGCGTGCAAAGACAGCTTTAACCAGCCCACAAATGTGCCGGTCAGTCAGCGGCATCACCTGACCTTTAGCGGATAGGCGACCCACCAAAGGCTGTTGTTCACCCAGCTGCGGCAGCACCCCCAAGCCCAGATGCTGGCGATACTGTGCCAGTGCAGCCAGCAGGTCTTCCCCAACCGGAATATCCCCCACCTTATTGCCCTTCCCCACGACGCGCCACCACCACATGCCATTGCGCGGATAGATGTCCCCCATCACCGCTTGAGCCACTTCTGCACGCCGTGCGCCGGTCAGATACAGCAAGCTAAGCAACCAACGGGCACGGGCATTTTGGCGTGCCGCACGCGGGGTGTCATTCGGCAACGTGTCTAGGCTAGACCAGACTTTTTGCCACAGCGTCGGTTCTAAATAGCGGTCTATCGTCGGTGAGGCGGGCACGCGCCGCTTGCCTAGTCGTGCCAAGGCCAAGGGGTTGGCGGCCAGATAGCCCGCTTCCCGTAGATATTTAAACAGGGTGTTCAAAATGGTCAGGGCTTGCCGCTGGCTGCTGGCCGAGAGGGGGCCTGTAAATGGCTTCCAGTCTGGGTGGCTACGCGGTTTGGCGGGGGCGACCCATTTTTCTGCTGGCTGGGGATTCGCTAAAAACCGCTGGTAATCCATTAAATCATCACGGCTTAACGCCCCCAAGGTCTTTCCCCTGTCTTGCGTCCAATACAACAGCCGCTCGGCTTCTTTGCGGTAGTTGGTAAAGGTATGCGGCGAGCTTTCGTACTCACGCAGCCACGTCAGCACGGCATCAATATCCGTTTTTGCCTGAATCAGATGAACGGTGGGCAAGGACGTGGACGGGCTTGGTGGCGAAGCGGAGGGCAATAACGGCGATAAGCGTAGCAAAGAGGCGGTCATGGCTGAATGTCTTGTGTGGCGACAAGAGGCGCTGGGGCAAGGCGGGCGGTCAGGGTATCCAAAGTGGTGCGGGCATGGTTGAGCTCTGCGGCGTGGTCAGCCAGTTGCTGTTTAAGCCACTGTTGCTGCTCGGTGGCTTGTAACAACAAGGCCTGTTGCGCGGCCAACGCAGCCTCGGCCTGAGTGCGTGCCTGCTGCTCGGTTTGCCAGCGGCCTTCCCATTGGCTTTCGCGGCGGCGGGCTTCGGTTTGGCTGCGGGCGGCTTCGGCTTCCCATTGCTGACGGGCTTCGCGGAACTGGGCGCGTTCGCTTTCTGCTTGGGCGTAGAGGTGTTGGCGTAGGCCTTCTAGGCGTTCATAGGCTTGGGCTTCGCGCTGATCGGCTTCGGCTTTTTGGGCAGCAAGGGCATTCGCATGGGCGGATTGGCAGGCGAGGTGCTCGGCCTCTTGGTCAGCGAGCGCAGCTGTATGAGCAGCGAGGTCTTGGGTGCGCTGTTCGGCTTGCGCAGCAAGCTGGGTCTGTTGCGCGGCTTGGCTCTGCTCGGCTTGAGCCAGTGCCGTTTCTAGGGTGGTGATGCGGGCAAGAGCAGCATCAAGCTGCGTCGATAAGTCGGCTGCATGCTGTGCTTGCGTTTGCGCTGCGTCTTGCCATGCAGCTTGTTCAGCTTGGGCTGTCGCTAATTGTTGTTGGCTGTGGGCGCGTTCGCTGTCCCATTGTCTGGATGCTTGGTTACACGCATTTTGCCACAGGGCTTCAACGGCGGTTTCTAAGCCCTCAGGCCAATCGGGGCGGCGGGCGGCTTGGGCGGTGCGCTGCAAAAAACTTTCACGCCATGTTTTGAGTGCGTCATTGATGGTGGTGTTAGAGCCACTGCCTATACGGGCGCGGACTTCTTGCACGGTCGGCCAAATGCCTTGGGCAATCAGGGCATCGGCGGCAAGGTAAACCCGTTGGTGGGGTGCGGAAAGGATCATGGTGGCTTTCTGTGTGCGGCAAGGGGCGTGGCCATTTTAAAGGGTAAAAAATAGGGCTGGCCAGCCTCCTTGGGGGTGCTGGGGAGGATTTTGTCGCAAGTGTAACGTAAATAACATAAAACATAAATTACATTACATATTGGTTAATTTATTTCCTATTACCGTAATAATAGGAAATTTAATGGCTCTATTGCACCCCACTCTACCCAATTTCACCTCTCGTTCTGGGTCTAGGGTAAAAATCAGGGCGTGCTTGCCCAATTTTGTATTGTGCAATACAAAATTGGGCTACCCCTGTCTGAAAATGTATTGCACAATACAAATATGACCTCCCATCTCCCCACCAAGCAAACCTACGGCGAAATACAACAAGCCTACGATTTCTATAACCAAGCCTTGTTTGACGGGCAGCTCCCGCCTTGCCTGTTTACCTTGCAGCGTGAAAAACGAACGATGGGCTATTTCTCATCTAAACGCTTTGTTCGCCGCAAACCCACTGCCGCCCAACAACAGGCGCAGCCGCCAGCGGGTGCTGCCGAATTCACCCTGCCCCTTGCCAGCACCACCGACGAAATCGCGCTTAATCCAGAATATTTTGCTGCTGTGCCCTTAATGGAGGTGCTGCAAACCTTGGTGCATGAGATGGTTCATCTTTGGCAGGCGCACTTTGGCACACCGAGCCGTGCGTGCTACCACAACCGCGAATGGGCCAACAAAATGGAGCGGCTAGGCTTGATGCCCACCGATACGGGGCAGCCAGGGGGACGTAAAACAGGGCAAACGGTGATGGATTATGTGATTGCGGGCGGGGCTTTTGAGCAAGCCAGTACGCGCCTACTCGCCACCCAATTTGCGATTACATGGCTAGACCGCTACCCCGTCCGCCCCAATCACCCCGCTTTGCTGCCCTCGGCACCGATGATTTCGGCTGCGCTGAGCCAAGGGACATGGCTAGAGCTGGCGGCGGGGCAAGAGGAGGAGGACGACATGCCGCTGGCCGAGCGCGACCGGCTCACAACTTTGCTGGCCGCCGCCTATACCCCACCCAGCCACACCCAACCCGATGACGTGGAAGAACGCCAAACCGGCGACCGCAGCAATCGGGACAAATACACTTGTCTGTCTTGCCACAACGTGAATGTGTGGGGTCGCCCTAATTTGCGGATTAAATGCGCGGATTGCAATGTGATGTTGGTGGTGGTGGCGGGGTGATTTGGGGTGGGGAAATTAAAACTCAACCCCTGCCAAAGGCCATCCCTTGGGCTCTGGATAGGTCCATTTTTTTGAATCAAACGGAATCACCCATGTTTTTGGGGTGAGTTTTTTCCCTTCCTTTTTCCCGACAACGGTAATGAGTAGCGGGAACACTTTCTCGTTAATCTGGGTTGAATCAATTTCTAGCTTTGATTTAATAGAGGAAGCGCGTTTATCGCCAAGTGCCCCGCTGTCGTCTATGGAGGCTATTACGCCAGAAATATCCCGTATTTTTTTACCATACGGGGCAAGGATGGCATATCGACTGCCGCAATACCCTTGATGGCAATCCCCTGCCTCATTTTGCCAGCCCCAATAATCTGACGGCCCAAGCTTAACCAATTTCCACAGCTTGGGGGCAAAGCCACTTGCACCGATTTCATGCTTGGGTTCTGCCGCAAGTATCACCGCTTGGCCATTGCGCTCTTCCAGCACAAAAGCCCCAACCAAGCCTGACGAGACATGCGCGCCATTGTCTTCGCCCTTTTCATCGACGGCATTGCCCGCCACCAAGATATAAAGCCGTGACCCTGTTTCAGCCTCTACTTTATCAATACGATCAATTTTCAGACAGTAGCGTTGATTATTTTCCGCATTCATCGTAAACCAGCAATCCTGCTTTCTATCGTGCCGCCCATAAATTTTATCCAAAATTTGCTTGGGCACTATTTCGGCATAGGTGGGCATAGAAAATAAAACAGCAGCGGTGGTCATGGCAGCGGCAGTGATTAATTTTGAGGAAAGGTTCATTTTTGCTCTTCATTCTGAAAAAATCGTCATTTAGCCAAGAGAGGGAGGGCGTACAAGGTGGATGGTAAAAGCACGCAAACAAAAATAGCCACCTAAGCACGCCCAAAGCGTATCAGGGAGGGGCTCAGGTGGCTATTCGTAGAACTACGGTATGGCAGGGTTTATTTTATTACTCAACCTCTGCAAGCCTGACTCTTTTTTGGTCTCTTCGCCCCTCAACCAAAGCACGAATCTGCTCCCTCAATTCTCTGGCGTCCTTTACGGCATAAACAAGAGATACTGGGGTTGTTGTATCAGAGGAAATTATGGTCACATTACCAAGACCAAAAATTCTTAAAAATAGTGGTTGTTCGAGCTTTGTGTCTTTAACTCTATAAAGCTCAAGCTCATCTATCTTCTTATTTAAGACCCCGCTGTGTAGCTTTAGTCGCTGCGATGTCAGCTCATATCGCTGGCACCTTACAACAAAATATTTCCAAAAAGCATAAGGTATCGCAAACACTGCGCCAATTATTGTGAGCGATATAATTCCACAGGCAATATAAACGCCAAGATTTTTTATTTGAGATGGACTGCCAGACCAAACATCAACTTCTAATGCCATGTCAAAAAATCTCCAAAAAATTAATTAAAAAAACCTTCCCACACCTAAAATTCTTTTCTTAACTCCACACCATCAATGCTTTGAATGATGCTGCTCTCATCGACGCATTTCACAGTGGCAATGATTTTATTATTTGCTTTAACATTGACACCTGCTTCAACTCTGTGTGGCTCTAATAAGTTATCGTACCCAAAAAACACATTGTATACAGTGTTAGCATTGGGAATATTGACCATATATAACGCATAACGTCCCACACCATCCCATTGGTAGGTTGTAGCTCGGCCACGCGGGACAGTCACAACAATTTCCGGCCTCGCATTGGGGTATCCGAAGGAGTAGCTAATTGTTTTCCCTGCATCACAGACTTCGATAAGCTTACTTTTCGAAGTAAGGCAAGAAAAAATAGTCTCATCCCCAGCATCACATTTTGCAAAAGAATAAACGGGAGAATAGAAAATAACAGCAGAAACAAATAGGCTAATGAACTTCACAAAACCCCCTTGCAAGAAATTAAAAATCAACTTTTCAATTAAACACAGCCCTAAAAATATGACATAACCAATGCAGAAATGCAATACGTTTAGTGGGTAAAGTCACGGCAATTGGCTTGCAACAAATACAGCTCTCAAGGACGTGGGAACACCCCGCCCCACCGCAAAACCACAAACCATCCCACCCCTACGGAATCTCCCACTCCAAAGTGTAATTCGCCCCGCCATCTAGCCCCAGCGCGTCTACCAAATACGGCATAACCGTTTTCAGCGTGGCAGGCAGTGTCCACGGTGGGTTCAGCACAAACATCCCGCTGCCGTGCATTCCAAAGCCATCTATCGACGGCGATTGCACCGTCAGGGCAACATGCAGCCAGCTCGGTGCCAGCGTTTTCAATTCGTTGGGCAATAAGCGTGACTCCACCCGCTGAAGCTGCGGGTACCACACGGCATACGTCCCCGTGGCAAAGCGTTTTAAAGCCTCTTTCAATACGCTTACTACCCGCGCATAATCTCGTTTATCTTCATAGGGGGGATCAATCAGCACCAAGCCTCGGCGCGAAGGCGGCGGTAACACGGCCTTGATGCCGTCGAAACCATCGCTGGCTTCCACCCGCACTTGCCGTTTTTCTCGCGCAAAATGCGCGGCCAACAGCGTGCTGTCTGTGCTGTGCAGCTCAAATAGCCGCATCCGGTCATCAGGGCGCAACAAGGCGTGCGCAACCGTGGGCGACCCCGGATAAAAACGCAACAAGCCATCGGGGTTAAACGCCCGAATGCACGCCACATAGCGGGCAAGGGCAGGCGGCAAATCCTCTCGTGTCCATAGCCGACCTATGCCGGTCAAAAACTCAGCGTTTTTGACGGCATAGCCGCTATCCAAGGCATACGCGCCGGCACCGGCATGGGTGTCGAGGTAGGTATAGGGTTTATCTTTCTGCGCGAGATGGTCAAGCAACACCATTTCAAGGCAGTGTTTGAGCACGTCGGCATGATTGCCAGCGTGAAAAGCGTGTCGGTAACTTAGCATGGGCGCAAGGCTACACCATCGCCGGATGCCAAACCAGCCGTGCCAACCGCACGCCGTGCACCACAAACAAGATGTTTTTAAGCGATTTAAAGCAGTGGTGGCCCAGCAGTTTGCGGGGACGACTGTTATTGATGATACTACCCATGGTGTGCCTGCCGATTATCGCCACCGGCTATGTGCTGAAGCAATACAGTGCCCATGTCTTTTTGGCGGAAAAGCGGCAACATCTGAACGGGGTTGCTGCGCTACTGGTTGCCCACCTAGAAGCACAGCCCCAGTTTGGCGGCTGGCAAACGAGTACCAGCACGCCAGACGAGAGAAATGACAAAATAATTTCTTTAAATCATGAGCTTAAATTCTACACTGACACCCTCGCCAAATCGTTTCCAGGGGTCGGAGTGGGCTATTATCACCGCGAGCTCGATGCCATCATCACCTATGGCCCCAGCCTGCAATACACCTATACCGTTGGCAAACCCATCCCCGCCAATCACCCAGGCCGACAAGTGCTCAGCAGTGGACTCGCCAAAATTGAGGTCGGGCAACAGGTGCGGGGCTATATTATGAACGCCATGCGACCCCTCAAAATAGGCGGGGAAGTGGTGGGCTACGTCTGGGCCAACGAGCTGATCGAAGATATTTTTGCTGACTTCGCTTGGGTTAATGCTGGCAGGGGTACTGGTTTACTTGGTGCTGTCACGCCTAACCCGTGACGTAGAAACCATCAAGCAAGGGCTGCAGCGGATGACGCTGGACCTCAACCAAAGCATCGAGCCGATGCAGGGCGAAACCGGCGAAATCGGCACGGCCATCAACCACATGGCCAGCGCGCTGCGCGAAGCCCGTTCCATGCACCACAACATTTTGGACAGCTTGGCCGATGCAGTCATTACCTTAGACCTCAACAGCAAAATCACCTTTATCAATCCGCCTGCCTGCGCCTTGTTGGGGCGGCGAGTGGGGGATTTAATCGGTACGCCTTACGCCGAGCTGTTTCGCTCTGATCAAGCGTTTTGTAGCCTGTTGCTCGACACCCTCAATACCGGCCAAGCGCATCTTGGCGTAGAACTAGACTACCCACTGCACGAACGCACCGTACCGGTCATTGCCAGCACCAGTTGCTTGCGCACATTGCGGGGGCAGACCATAGGGGCGGTAGCCGTCATTAAAGACCTGACCGAAAAGCGTGCCCTGCAAACCCAAATCGAACGCGCAGGACGGCTGGCGGCGTTGGGTGAGCTGGCCTCGGGCATCGCCCACGAACTCCGTACCCCGCTGACCTCGATTCGCGGCTTTGTGCAATACCTCAAAGAAGGCGGCAGCCAAGCGGAGTGGGAAGAGTACGGCACGATTATGATTCGGGAAATCGACCGGCTAAACCGCATCATCAACCAAATGTTGCAGTTTGCCCGCCCGCATCCGCTCAATACGAGCCTGCTGAACGCCAACGAGCTGGTCGAAGAAACCTTGCTGCTGATTAACACCATCCCCAGCGACAAACACGTCACCCTGTGCTTTGACCTCGCCCCCCACCTCCCCCCGCTCCAAGCCGATGGCGGACAAATTAAGCAGGTGCTGTTGAATTTGGTAGTTAACGCCATTCAGTCAATGAAAGAAGGACAGGCCGGCATCATTACCATCAAAACGTTTTTAAGCCCCTCGCAGATGATAGGCATCGAAATTGCCGACCAAGGCTGTGGCATTGCTGAAGCGCACCTTGAACGTATTTTTGACCCGTTTTACTCCACCAAAGCCGAAGGAACGGGTCTAGGGCTGGCCGTGGCCAAACGCATTATCGAAGAACATTCAGGACAATTGGATGTCAGTAGCCACCTAGGTAAAGGCACCAGCATTACGTTGCTGTTACCGTGTGCGGCAGCATCGAGGGAGTAAGTCCTTTCACTGTACGTCAAGCAGGCGAAAATACCGCCCGCAACCAACAGACCAACGCCAAATACTGTGGCGCTGTTTTATCCAGCAAGCCCGTCTCTACGCAGTGATACAAGCCTTCCCTTGGCTTTTTCTGCCAAGCCAGCCAAGTGGCCATGTCCGCTTTGGCGCGGCGCAGGGGTTTAAACAAGGGTGTCGGCAGCGCGGCCACACTGGCTTGGGCGTGATGGAACAGCGCGATTTGTGCCGGATTGACGCACTGGCTCAGCCAATGTTCCAGCATGCCGTCATCAGCGTGGTTGGGCATCACCCATAGCCCGAAAGCATTCAACCCGTCTGGACGGTGGGAATAGGCAGCCGCCTTGCGCATTCACCACCGGAGCGGAAAAGCCATATTGGCTGACGATTTCCTCGACACGGTGTTGTGTGTCGGCAAAGCCCTTACCATCCGAGGAAGAATCAGCATCCACGACGATGGCCAGCCGCAACAGGGTGCCGTCGTCCAGTTGCGGCAGGTGACTATCTAGGATATTGAACACACCCTCCTTGCTATTATGCGTGCCGCCCAACTGCTTAGGCGGTGCCACCTTAACATTGACCCCCAATTTCAGCCCATTGCACAGCACTTCAAAAAATCCTCGATCGGCTTCGCCTTCCACGATTAGGATATTTTTGTCCATTAACGCACCTCAACATCGGCTTGTGTAATGTTTTGCAATTGGTTTTCATCAAATACGGTGGCAATCACCTTGCCATTATCACTGGTGCGCACGCTGCGCCCCATGCGGAATAGCACGCCTTCGCTGCTTTGGTTGTCAACAGCCACTTTGGTAAAGCTTTCAATGCAATCCCAGCTATGGGTAGTGGCAAATACCTGAATATTTAATTGCTCAGCCAATTTGAAAATAAGAGCCCAGATTTTTTCCTGCACGCTGTAGTGCAGACCGTTCTCAAATTCATCAATCAATAAAAAGCCACCTTGAGCAGAAAATACTTTAAGGATGATTTGTAAGACTCTCAACATGCCATCACCCATACTCCCCAAGGGCACAGGCATGGGCTGACCTGCTAACTTAACCTTCGCTGTGCGCATGAGAGGCTGGCTAGCATAACGGCGCGAATCTTCACGTTCATCGCGAACAAAAGAAATATCCAAAAAACTTGGATCAATCAGGCGCAGTGCCTCTTTGACGGTTTCTTGTTTTTCAGTGAGCGTGATTTTATCCCATTCGTCTGCTAGGTCATTGATAGAGATAAACCCCGTTGGGATGAATGCGCAAGCAAGGTCATAAGGCGCATTTACCCCCCTCCCAACCCCCTCCGACTTATTCGCCCATCGAGCTGAAAAAAGCCAAGCTGACTTGCCCCTTTCTTGATGAATAAGGCATCAACCAATGAAGATTCCTCAGCCGAGGCACTATCCGCTTTAGAAATGCGCTTCAAATGCTGGCGAGAAATTGTTTCCCCAGTCTCATTGCTTATAGTTTCTTCCCACTCTGTGTAGTAACCATGCTCAATGCTTAGCAATTGACTGGATTCAAGTTCTCCAATCTCAATACCTTCATCCCCTTCTGGAAAAACGCGCCCCGTAAAAAAACTGGCAAAAGGGAAATCGT
>CALMOJ010000111.1 GCA_937871815.1 uncultured Neisseriales bacterium | reverse complement strand
CTTATCGGGTGCGCTAAGAACGAAGTTCTGGCGAGAGGTGGGGGAGGATGTCAAGCGCAAGAGCTGGCAACGGCGGCCACACAGCCCTACAGCACCGCCATTCGGCACATTCTGGGTGGACTTTAAAAGTCAAGCCCCCCCAGCAACTCACACCGCCGCCAACAAAGCCCGTGTATACGCCTGTTGCGGCTGGGCAAACAGGGTGGGAGCATCGCCAAATTCGACAATCTGCCCCGCTTTAAGCACCAGTACCTGATGCGCCACCGCCCGAATCACGGCAAGGTCGTGGCTAATAAACAGGTAGGCCACCCCGTAGCGCACTTGCAAATCTCGCAACAGGGTCAGCACCTGCTTCTGAATCGACACATCTAACGCCGAGGTCGGCTCGTCCAGCAGCAGCACGGCAGGGCGCAGCACCAAAGCCCGTGCAATGGCAATCCGCTGACGCTGGCCGCCAGAGAACGCATGGGGATACCGCCAACGCGCCTCGGCAGGCAGGCCCACTTCTTCCAGCGTGGCCACAATACGGGCATCGCGCTCGGCAGCAGACAGTTCAGGGAAATGCAGCGCCAAGCCCTCGCCCACAATCTGCGCCACCGTCATGCGTGGCGATAAGCTGGAGAACGGGTCTTGGAATACCACCTGCATTTTGCGGCGCAAGGTACGGAGTGCCGCGTGGCTCAGCCCTGTCAGCGCGTGTCCCGCCACCACCACCCGTCCTTGGGCGGGTATCAGCTGCAACAACGCCAAGCCCAGCGTGGTCTTGCCTGAACCCGACTCCCCCACAATCCCCAGCGTTTCGCCCGCCGCCAGCTTCAGGTCGATGCTATCGAGCACCACGTTTTCTTGCCGCTTGCCAAACCAACCTTGCCGCGCCGCAAACGCCACCCGCATCCCCGTCGCTTCCAGCACCGTAGGGCGGCTGGGGTCGGGATAGGCATTGAGCGGGGCGGGGTGGCTGGCCAGCAGGGTTTGGGTGTAAACGTGCTGTGGGGCGGCAAAGACCGTCTCGACCGTGCCCGTTTCGACAATCTGCCCGCTTTGCATCACCGCGACACGGTCGGCAAAACGGCGCACGAGGTTTAAATCGTGGGTAATCAGCAGCACGGCCATGCCGATTTCGCGCTGGAGGTCATCGAGCAAGTCGAGGATTTGCCCGCGCAAAGTGGCATCCAGCGCGGTGGTGGGCTCGTCCGCAATCAACAGCTTGGGACGGCAGGCCAAGGCCATCGCAATCATGGCGCGTTGCCGCTGCCCGCCAGAAAGCTGAAACGGATAGCGGTCGATCAACACCTCGGGCTGGGCTAAGCCGGTACGCGCCAGCAGGGCGATGGCTTCGGCACGGGCGGCTTTGCGGCCATAGCCCAGATGCAGGGTCAGCGTTTCGGTGATTTGGTTGCCGATGGTGTAAAGCGGGTTGAGCGCGGTCATCGGCTCTTGAAAAATCATGGCGATGTCGTGGCCACGGATAGCCCGCATCGCCGACAGCGGCAAGGCCAGCAAATCGCCTTGGCCGGCGAAGTGAATCCTGCCGTTCAGCGACACGTCGGGATTCAGCCGCAAAATGCTGTGGGCGGTGACGCTTTTGCCGGAGCCGGACTCCCCGACCAGCGCGAGCTTCTCCCCAGGCTGCAGGCTCAGCGAAAGGTCACGCACGGCGGTATCCTCGCCAAAGCGGACGGTGAGATGTTCCACCGACAGCAGCGGCGGCACCACGGGGACAGCAGCGGGGAGAGAAACAGAGGTCATCCGGTTAGCCTTGGCGGGTATCTGCGGCTTCGCGCAGGGCTTCGCCGATAAAAATCAACAGCACCAGCGTGCCGACCAATACGCTAAACGTGGACAGCGAAATCCACCACGCATCGAGGTTGTCTTTGCCTTGCGACAGCAGCTCGCCCAAGCTAGGCGTGGAAGCCGGTACGCCCAGCCCCAAAAAATCCAAGCTGGTCAACGCCAAAATCGCCCCTGAAACGCGAAAGGGCAAAAAGGTAATCACCGGTGTCAGGCTATTGGGCAGCAAGTGCCGCCACATAATCGCCCCGTTGGATAAGCCCAGTGCCCGCGCGGCCAGCACATACTCCATTTGCCGGTTGCGCAAAAACTCGGCGCGAACATAGTCCGATAGCCCAATCCAGCCAAACAGCGACAGCAAGACCAGCAGCAGCCACAAGCTGGGGGTGAAAATCGCGGCAAAGATAATCAGCAAATACAGCTCGGGCAGGCTGCCCCACAGCTCGGTAAACCGCTGAAAAATCAAATCGAACCGCCCACCAAAATACCCCTGCAAAGCCCCAGCCAGCACACCTATCACCGTCCCCAACGCCGTCAGGGCAAAGGCAAACAGCACCGACAGCCGAAAGCCGTAAATCAGCCGTGCCAACACGTCCCGCCCTCGGTCATCCGTGCCCAGCCAGTTGGCTGCACTGGGCGGCGCGGGGTTGGGCAGCGGGGCAAAGTAGTTCAGGCTGTCAAAACGATAGGGGTTGGGTGGGAACAGTGCCCAGTTGTCGCCCTCGGCCAGCTTGGCTTGAATAAACGGGTCGTGGTAATCGGTGGCGGTGACAAAATCGCCGCCAAACGTGGTTTCGGGGTAGTCATGCACCAGCGGGGTGTACCACGCCCCTTGGTAATACACCAGCAAGGGGCGGTCGTTGGATAACAGCTCCGCGCCCAGCGACAGCCCAAACAGCAGCACAAACAGCCAGAGACTCCACCAGCCTCGGCGGTTGGCACGAAAGCGGTGCCAAGCCCGTACCGTGGGCGAGGCGCTGGCGAGGTTGGCCAGCGGCTTCATGATGTCGCCTCTGGGGAGGGGGACGCGGCGGGGTCGGCGGCAGCTTCGGTGGTAAACGCCACCACCCGATTGCGCCCAGTGGTTTTGGCGCGGTAGAGGGCGGTATCGGCTTCGTGCAGCAGACGTTGTGCCGACACCGCCGCGCCGTCGTCTTGGGGGCGGGGCACAAAGCTGCTAATGCCTATCGACACGGTGATGGGAATCAACGCGCCGTTGTCCAGCGGAATGGCCGGTTGGCGCACGGCTTCGCGGATACGCTCGGCCACCACAAAGGCTTGGGCGGCATCGGCTTGTTCCAGCAGCACCACAAATTCTTCGCCGCCATACCGCGCCAAGGTATCGGTGAGGCGCAGCATGTTTTTAATCCGCTCGGCCACCGCTTTAAGCACCACATCGCCAATAGGATGCCCCCATGTATCGTTGATGTTTTTAAAGTGGTCGATGTCAATAAATAGGCAGGCGATATAGCCGCCATAGCGTTGGATGCGGTTCACTTCGTCGGCCAAGCGCAGGTCAAAATACCGGCGGTTATGGATACCGGTCAGGGGGTCGGTCAGGCCGATATATTTGAGCCGCTCGCTGTTGATGACGTTCTCGATGCACACCCCTGCAATCGCCGCCAGCCGCGCCAAAAATTCGGTGGACAGGTCAGCAGTAAAGCGCGTGGCATCCCGACTGCCCAAGGCCAGACAGCCAATCAGACCCGCATGGCGAGACAGGGGCAGCAAGGCCACGCTGGCCACCTCGGCCTCGCCAAACAGCGCGTGCAGGGGGTCTTCGGGCAGGGCGCGGAGCAGGGGGCTGGGCGGTGTCGTAAAACAAGGCAGCCACATGGCCTCTTGCGTAGAAAAATGCAGCCCGTGCCACTGTTCGATGGGAACGGCGAGAGCGGTCAGCAGGGTTTGGGTGTCTTGGTGGGGGTCGAGCAAAAAGAGCGCGACATCTTCCAGCCCAAAGGCTTCGGGCAACGCCAGCAACAGGGTGTCGAGCAGGCTGGCAAAGTCGGCAACAGCAATCAAGCGCATTTCGATGGCTTGCAGCTTGGATAGCACCACTTCGTTATGGCGGGCGTTGTCGATGAGGGTTTCGAGTGCGGAGGACACAGGCAGCTCCAAAAAATCAGTGACCAACCGCGTCAAATTGCACGCGAGGGTCAACCCAGACGTAGCACAAATCCGACAGCAGTTTGGTCAATAAGCCCAATAGGGTGAAGACATACAGCGACCCCATCACCACGGGGTAGTCGCGTTTTACCACGGATTCGTAAGACAACAAGCCCAGCCCATCCAAAGAAAAAATGGTTTCAATCAGCAAGCTGCCAGTAAAAAATGCGCCAATAAATGCCGCCGGAAAGCCAGTCACCAATGGAATCAAAGCATTACGGAAGACGTGTTTGTAGAGAATCACCCGTTCGGACAAGCCTTTGGCGCGGGCGGTCAGCACATATTGGCAGCGAATTTGTTCCAGAAAGGTGTTTTTGGTCAGCAGCGTCATCACCGCCAAGCTGCCCACCACCGAGGCGGTAATCGGCAACACCAAATGCCACGCGTAGTCGCGCAGCTTGCCGAAGGTGGTCAGCGCGTCCCAATTGTCGCTGGTCAGCCCCCGCAGCGGGAACCACGCCAAAAAGCTGCCGCCGCCAAATAGCACCAGCAGGGTAATGCCGAGCACAAACCCCGGAATGGCATAGCCGACCAAAATCAGCGCACTGGTGACGAGGTCAAACGGCGTGCCATGCCGCATGGCCTTGGCGATGCCCAGCGGGATGCAGCACAGATACACCAGCAAAAACGTCCACAGCCCCAAGCTCATCGACACCGGTAGCTTGGACACAATCAGCGAGCCCACCGACTGGTGGTGATAAAAGCTCTCGCCCAAATCAAAGCGCACATACCGCCCCACCATCTCGACAAAACGGGTGGGGGCGGGCTTGTCAAAGCCGTAGAGGGCTTTCAGCTCGGCCAACTGGGCTTCGTCCAGCCCTTTTTCGCTGCGGTAGCCGTTGCCTGCGGCGGGCGCGGCACTGGTTTCGCCCCCCGCACTGGCGGCTTTCAGCTCTTGGGTCAGCCGCTCGACCGGCCCGCCGGGGACAAACTGAATCACGGCAAAAGTCAGCAGCAGCACGCCCAGCAGGGTGGGAATCATTAGCAGCAGCCGCTTGGCAACATAACGCCATAGGTTCATGGAAGGGCTTTCGCAGCAGAGGAAGGGGAGGGGGCGGTCAACACCGTGGGGGCTTTCGCCCACCATGTGCGCAGCACCCAATCTTGCGCCGAAAAATTTACCGGCAGGGTGGCGGGTTGATTAAATTTGTCCCAATAGGCGATGCGGTGGTAAGCCAAATGCCAGTTGGGCACAAGGTAATAGCCGGCCCGCAAAATCCGGTCGAGGGCTTTGGCGAGGGTAATCAATTCATCGCGGTCATCGGTATCGAGTATCTGCTCTAACAGCGCATCGACGGCTTTGTTTTTTAGCCCAATGCTGTTGTTGGAACCGGGGCGATCGGCGGCGGCACTGCTGAAATAATCGAGCAGTTCGTTGCCTGGGCTGGCCGATTGGCCAAACACCACCACGCTCATGTCGTAGTCGAACTGGTTCATCCGCTGCTGGAAGATGGCGGGGTCCACAATCCGCATATCGACCTCAATGCCCAGTTTGCGGAGATTGCGTTGGTAGGGGGCGACAATCCGTTCGTAAGTCCGCGCAAAGGTCAGAAACTCAAAGCGGAAGGGCTGGCCTTGGGCATTGACCAAATGGCCGTCTTTTAGCCGCCAGCCGGCTTGGTACAGCAGGTGTTGGGCTTCGCGCAGATTGCGGCGCAGGGCTTCGGGGGTGGCACTGTCGGGGGCGGTCACGGCGGAGCCAAACACGGCGGGGGACAGGCTGCGGCGATAGGGGGTGAGCAAGGCGCGTTCGTCGGCATCGGGTAGGCCGCTGGCGGCCATTTCGCTGTTGCTGAAATAGCTTTGGCTGCGCACATATTGCCCATAAAACAGCTTGCGGTTGGCCCAGTCAAAATCAAAGGCCAAGGTCAGGGCTTGGCGCACGCGGACATCGGCAAACAGGGGGCGACGCATATTCATGGCAAAGCCCTGCATCCCCGCGCCGTTCCCGTGTGGCACTTCGCGCTTCAGGATGCGCTTTTGGTCGAAGCGTTCGCCGACATAGCCCCGTGCCCACAGCTTGGCGACGTGCTCGGCGGAAACATCAAATTCACCGGCTTTAAACGCTTCGAGCCGTACGGTGTCGTCCATCATGTAGCGGTACAGCACACGGTCAAAATTAAATTGGCCGCGTCGGATGGGCAGGTCTTTGGCCCAATAGTCGGGGCGGCGGCGGTACTCGGTTTCTTTGCCCAGACGATAACGGTCAATGATGTAGGGGCCGCTGGCGAGGGGCGGGGTCAGGACGCGCTCGGCGAGGGGCTTGCCGCCACCCCATTGCCGTGAAAACACCGGCAGCTCGCCCAAAATCAGGTGAAGTTCGGCATTGCGGCGTTTAAAGTCGAAGCGCACGGTGCGGCTATCCAGCACGGTGGCACTTTTAACATCGCCCCAATAAAAGCGGTAGCGCGGATGGGCGGCGCGGTCGGTGGTCAGGGTGTTGAAGCTGTGTTTGACATCGGCGGCGGTGACACGGCTGCCGTCGGAGAATTTGGCTTGGGGGCGCAAACGAAAGGTGACGGACAGGCCATTGGCGGCAAGGCTAATGTCTTCGGCCAGCAGCCCGTACATGGAGAACGGCTCGTCTAGGCTTTTTTCAGCGAGGGTGTCAAACAGCAGGCTGCCCAATCCGGCTTCTTTGTCGCCTTTGAGGGTAAACGGATTCAGGCTGTCAAAGCTGCCTTGGGCGGCCAGCACCAAGCGTCCGCCTTTGGGGGCGGCAGGGTTGACGTAGTCGAACTGGCGAAAGCTCGGGGGGTATTTGGGGTCGTAGCCCATCGCCAAAGCGGAGTCGGCGTGGGCGGGGGGTGCGCCCAGCAGTCCTGCCACTA
>CALMOJ010000110.1 GCA_937871815.1 uncultured Neisseriales bacterium | reverse complement strand
CCAAATTGCTCCATGCCTCGGGGTAGTCTGGCTGAAGTGCGATGGCACGAAGATACAAAGCGTGGGCTTCAGCGTAGCGTGATTGGTCACGCAACAACATCCCTAAGTTATGGTACGCCGCCGCAAAATCGGGGAAGCACTGTATGGCACGGCGATAGCTGTCTTCCGCTGCAACTGCGTTGTGCTGCGCCTCTAACACCAACGCAAGGTTGTAATGTGCTTCAGCATAGTCCGGCGACAAGGCAATAGCTCGACGCAAGCTGGCTTCCGCCTCAAGCAAACGATCCTGCTGCTTAAACACCAGCCCTAGATTGTTATGGGCATTGGCATAATGGGGCTGCAATTTCAGGGATTGGCGCAGGCTATGCTCGGCGGCCTCCACCAAACCCAATGCTTGCTGGGTTGCACCCAAGTTGCTCCATGCCGCCGCATCGTATGGAAGAAGCGTGGTGGTTTTTTGCATCACAGACAGGGCTTCGTCAAGGCGGCCTTGCTGTTTTAGCAACGCACCCAAAATCGTCCACCCCAGCCCATCTCTGGGGAAGCGCTGTACGAGCTGGCGTGACAAGGTTTCGGCAGGAAGATACGCACCTTGCTGAAAAAGCGTAACCAGCCGATGCGCTTCATCAGGTGGTACACCACGTTGCAAACTGGACTTTTTCGCCATACACCCCTCGACCAAACAGGCCACGCGTACACCTCGTGGCGAAACAAGGCCCAAAATCATCTGAGCCAGAAAAAAGAAATGCTTGCCTAGTGTATAGGCAAGCATTTAGAAAAACGTAAAACAAGCAAACCAAACCTGACAAAAACCATTATGCGTACAAATTTGTGCCTGAGGGTGCTAATGCATCCAGCTCTTTCATAATCGCTTTTTGACGTGTTTGTAAGTCAGCCAACTCTTTTTTAAGCTGCCCGGCACGCACCGAATCGCCCGTACTTGCTTGGCTTTGCATACTTGCCACTGGCTGTGCGGCCAAGGCAGACACCGCCACCGTCGCCGCGCTGCTCTGACTAGAGGGCAAAGAGCGTGGAATATCGGTTGGTGCAATCAATGTTGAGGAAATTGGAGCAAACGAGGTAGTAGGAAGTGCTGACATCATAAATCTCCTATACGCACTATACGTAAGATAACCCGACGAGCCTGCGCCCGCCGGGTTATCTCAGTCAGGCTTTAAACCAACAGCCCTAATTAACGCAAGAGTTGCATTGCAGCTTGAGGACCTTGGTTGGCTTGTGCCAGCATCGCTGTACCAGCCGATTGCAACACGTTCCAACGGGACATTGTTGCTGTTTCTTCTGCAAAGTCAGCATCCTTAATCCGGCTACGCGATGCAGCCAAGTTGTCGGAAGTGGTTTGCAGGTTGTCGATGGTCATTTGGAAGCGGTTTTGCAGCGCACCCAAGTTAGCACGGGTGCTGTTAACACGCGACAGTGCTGCATCAATA
This sequence comes from uncultured Neisseriales bacterium, assembly GCA_937871815.1. Taxonomy (GTDB): domain Bacteria; phylum Pseudomonadota; class Gammaproteobacteria; order Burkholderiales; family Aquaspirillaceae; genus Rivihabitans. The sequence continues at coordinate 6,801 of CALMOJ010000110.1, read as the reverse complement.
ATCCCCAACGCCTTGTTAGAGCCCAACACGGTGGAGATATCCACAGTGCTCAACGCGCCAGTCTTAGCACCTGCCATCGTTGCAGTAGAACCCACTGCAAACAGACCGCCGGTAGTCGCCGAAATAGTGCTAGTCAGGGTATACGCAGTATCGTTAGCGATAATCACGCGACCACCCACGGTCGAGTTACGGTTACCGTTAACGGAACCGGTTGCAGAGAAGCTAGCCAAAGAGCCGACAGTAGTCACTGTACCGTTGTTGTCGTACGCGCCTTGCAGACCCAGCGCGGAGCTTGTTGCACCACCGGTACCGGAAGCTGCAGTCACCGAAGTCATTTGGATATCGCGACCGTCAGCAGCAAACAACTGAACGCGGTAAGTACCCGCAGCACCAGGAACGTCAACCTTCTGTGCAACCACACCGGTGGCACCGGAACGGTCGTTAATGGATGTCACCAAACCATCCATGTCAGTGCTGCCGTTGGACGAGAAGGCCTGAATCCCAACACCGTTCAGGTTGAAGTCCATCGCCATTTGACCAGACGAGTTGCTCAGGGTCAGGAAAGCGTAGGTTTCAGCACGGGCGGTCACGCCACCGGTGTTGGATTGCTGCGCGTTAATCGAAGCAGCAATCTTGTCTGCGCTCATGCTGGCCTGCAAGTTAACCGTACCTGCCATACCCTTGGACTTGATAAGCAAATCCTGAGTTTGGAAGCGGTTAACGTTAGCAGTCGAGCCATCAGACACCGCAGCAGAAGCACCGACCATGGTCGAAGAAGCTGTAACATCGCCAGACACACCGAAGCTAGCCATATCCACAGCCTTGGTAGAGCCGATACCAAAGGTGATGGTTTGGTTAGCATTCGCGCCTACTTGGAACTGGGTCTTGGAGAAGTTACCGTCCAAGAGGTTCAGGCCGTTAAACTGGGTGGTTGTGGCAATGCGGTCGAATTCCGAAATCAACTGGCTCACTTCAGCTTGCAGTGCTTGACGGTCAGCGCTGGAGTTAGTGTCGTTAGCGGACTGCACAGACAAAGTACGGATACGTTGCAGAATGTCGCCGGAAGTTTGCAGTGCGCCTTCAGCAGTTTGCGCAACAGAGATACCGTCGTTCGCGTTACGGCGAGCTTGGGTCAGACCGTTAACTTGTGCAGTCATACGCTCAGAAATTGCCAAACCAGCCGCATCATCCTTGGCACTGTTAATACGCAGACCGGAGGACAAGCGAGCCATTGCAGTTTCCAGACCCAGACCTGTCTTAGCCAGGTTACGTTGAGCGGTCAAGGAAGATACGTTTGTGTTAATAACCATTGCCATGATGAAACTCCTTAAAATGAAGTAAGCCAAACGAGGCTGGGTTCGTACAGACTAAGAATAGGTTGAGGTGCTTGCCTTATTCAGTCTGCCGTCATGATAGTTTTCGACAGAACCCAGCGCAACTTTAGAAAAAAACAAAAAATTTCGTATTTTAGTTATGCGCGCTCACCGCCCCAGCTTAGCGGAGCAAATCCAAGGCTTTACTGGGGGAGCTATTGGCCTGCGTCAACATCGCCATCGCAGCCTGTTTGGTCACTTGGGTCTTAGCCAAATCAGCCGTTTCTTCGGCAAAATCCGCATCCCGAATCCGGCTGCGCGAAGCAGAGAGGCGTTCATGCTTGTCTTGCAACCCCCCGACCGTCAGCTCAAGCCGCGTCTGTGCCGCACCAAACCCGCCCCGCATCAAATTAATCCGGCTCAATGCAGCATCCACCACGGCCAGTGCGCTGTTAGAGCCAAGCGCAGTTGAAATATCAATCCCATTGAGTGTGCCGCCTTTGGCACACACCACCAAACTGGAGGAAGAAACAGCAAACAAGCCACCTGTTGACCCTGCGGCGGTGTGAATCAAGGTAAAAGCACTGTCATTACTAATCAGCAATCGCCCACCCACCGTGGTGTTGCGGTTATTGGTAGCTTGTGCCCCTGCGGTCAAAGCCACCGCCCCCCCCGCACTGGCAATCGTGCCATTGTTGTTATAAGCCCCCTGCACCGACATCGTGCCCGCACCACCGGCACTGCCCACCCCCATCGAGACCTGCGAGAGCTGAATATCTTCCCCTTGCGCAGCGTAGAGCAATACGCCCATCCCCCCTGGCACGGCCTGCTGGCTGGCCACCACACCGGTCGCACTGCTCACTTGGTTAATCGCCTGAATCAAGCCGTCCATATCAGTGCTGGAATTATTAGTAAACGACTGAATATTCACGCCGTTTAGCTGAAAATCCAGCCCTGCCGTATTTGTGCCCGCCATCGTTAATACGGCATAGGTTTCTGCCCGTGCCACAGCAATCCCAGGTAGTGGAATGGATTGGTTAATCCGCAAAGCAATGTCACGCGCAGAAGTCCCCGGTTGAACCACTGCCGTACCCGTAAAGCCCTTGGATTTGAGCATCAGATTTTGCGACTGCACGCGATTACGCTGCAGTGCCGAGCCATCCGATGTGGCGGTCTGTGCCGCCACCATCGAAGAAGTGCTTGTTACATCGCTCGGCATTTCGTAGTTACGCATATCCACGGCCAACGCGGATTGCGTCCCAACGCGTTGGACTTCACCACGGTTAGCACCCACCTGCAATTGCGTGCTCAATACGCTGCCATTCAATAATTTTTTGCCGTTAAATTCAGTTTCGGTGGCCACGCGGTCAAATTCGGTCAGGAGCTGCCTCACCTCGCCTTGCAATGCATCGCGATCTGCCGCCGAATTGGTGTCGTTGGCAGATTGCACCGCCAGCGTCCGAATCCGCTGCAAAATCTCTGCCGAGGTATTCAACGCGCCTTCTGCCGTCTGCACTGCCGATACGCCATCATTGGTATTGCGTCGTGCTTGGTCAGCCCCGTTAATCTGGGCAGAAAGCCGTTCTGAAATATTAGAGCCCGCCGCATCATCATGCGCAGCATTAATCCGTAAGCCAGAGGAAAGCCGCTCAAGCGGGGTTTCCAAGTGTGTTGTTACCCGAGACAACGCCCGTTGGGTAAATAACGAATTGGTGTTTGTGTTGATAATCATCACAGCATCCTTTGCTCAGAGTAAAACGCCTGTCCCGTACGGCCTTGCCGCAGCACACCAAGACGCACTCTCCTAAAATCTCTCTATTCAACTTGCGCCATCGTCTACAGCGAACCCCAGAATGCTTACAGTCGCCGAGGGATGGCTCAACTTCGTGGCAGTAGGCAATCGATATTCGACCCACACCACATCACAACGGTGTTATCGGCATCGGCTTACACAACTTAAGGTATTGACGAAATCCGTCAAAGTCATGACGGGTGGGCTACGCCGCTGCCACCGAGGTGCGCATGGCCAAAAAAGCTGCCTCAATATGCCGCGCAAACCGCTGGCTATCCATTAGCGGACTGGCCTCTACTGTAGTACGCAGCCCAAGGCGAATTTGGTTTAGCTTTTCAATGTCGGCGGCCAGCGTACAGGCAATCTGCACATAGTCGGCCTCGGTCTGGGCAATCCATTCTGGGTGCCCTATCGCCGAGATAAAACTCACCCCCAAACGCGCAATAAAATGCTCCCCTGCCAAAGTCACCAACGGCACGCCCATCCACAGCGTATCGCAGCTTGTCGTCCCCCCATTGGCCGGAAAAGGGTCAAGGGCGATGTCGATGGCGTGGTAAGTCAAATATTGCTGACTGCGGTCACGTTCAACCAAAATCAAGCGTTCAGCAGAAATCCCCACTTCAGCAAACCGGTTCAACGCCTCCGCCCACACCACATCATCGCCAGATAACTCCAACAACAACTTGGAAGTCGGCACCGCATGCAAAACCTGCGCCCACAACGCCACTACTTGCGGCGTAATCTTGGCGTAATTATTACAGCAGCCAAAGGTAATCGTGCCTTGCGTTAACGCAGGGGTGGGGCGCACCGCATAGGCAGCCTGTTGTCGCCGCTCAGGGGCATCGACCAAAGGTTGATAGCAGGCAAAGACCTCCGGCAACCGCCACAGTTTTTCTGTGTAGTCCGCATCGGCACTCGGCAAGTCGGCCTGCCCATCGGTCAGCCGCCAGTCGATATGCTGCAGGCCGGTGGTATTAGGATAGCCCAGCCACGTCACCTGAACCGGCGCGGGCTGACGGGCAAAAACCAGCAAGCGGTTGTGTGCGGTATGCCCAGACAAATCAACTAATACCTCGATTTTATCGGCGCAAATCTGCGCGGCCAGCGCATCGTCATCCATCCCTAGCACGCCATGCCACGCCAAGCAGTGCTGGCGTAAGGCTGCCGAAACAGCATCTTCTCGTGTGGCATTGTGGTAAACCACGACCTCCACTTTTTGGGGGTCGAGTGCCGCCAAAAGAGGCAGCAAAAAATAAGACACCGCATGGGCACGCAAATCTGCCGACACAAACCCCACCCTCAGCGGCACACCGGCGGAATGTGGCGGAAAGGACGGGCGCGCCTTGCCACGAAACGGCGCCTCAAAGCGGTCGCCAAATTCACGGTGTAGTGCTTGGACTTCAGCTTGGCTAAGGTGACCGGCATACTGGGACAACAACAGCAAATTGGTAAACGCCGCCTCATACAACGGGTCAAGGGCGAGGGCGAGGCGGAAACTCGCTTCAGACTCAGGCAAACGTCCCTGATCTTTTAAGGTAATACCCAAGTTGTTATGTGCTTGCATCAAGACGGGCTGCAAGGCTAAGGCTTGGCGAAACGCCGCTTCAGCTTCGCCAAAGCGCGTGCAGTCTTTCAGCAATGTCCCCAAGTTACTCCACGCCTCCGCGTAGTCTGGCTTCAGCATAAGTGCCTGCCGAAAACACGCCTCGGCTTCGGTAAACTGGTCTTGCTCGTGTAGTGCCAATCCCAAATTATTCTGGCACTCGGCATCTTCTGACCGCTGTGCCACCGCCTGACGCAAACAGGCTACAGCCTCACTCAACCGCCCCTGCGCCTTCAGCGTATTACCCAAGTTATTTAGCACCACCGCATTATCTGGCGAAAGCGCAAGTGCTTGGCGCAGTGCATCCTCCGATTTAGACAAGTGATTTTGGTGCAGCCATACCAAGCCCAGATTGTTATAGCGTGCCCAGTCAGGCTGCAAATGCACGGCTTTTTGGTAACACGCAGCCGCGTCATCCCATTTTTCCTGCCGCTGCAGCACAAGGCCAAGCTCGGTCCAGGCTGCTGGATTGTGCGGCGCAAGCTGACAAGCACGGCGCAAATGGGTTTCGGCTTCGGCCACGGGCACACTGACCAAGGAACCAAGGTTAATCAGGCTTTCTACCCCTGCCGCATCACACGCCAAAGCCGCCCGAAAGCGGGCTTCCGCCGCCTCAACCTTGCCTTGTGCCTTGAGCACGCTGCCCAAGTTATTCAACGCCTTGGCGTAATCGGGGCGATGCTGCAAAGCCTGTTGATAGCAAGTTTCGGCTTGTGACCATAGCCCTTGGTTTTCATAAGCCAACCCGAGGTTGTAGTGTGTCGCCGCATCGTTGGGCAGCGCCCGCAACAACCGCTCAAAGCACACCGCCGCTGCCGCCCATGCCGATTGCCCAAGCAGCAAAACGCCTAAATTCCCCTGTACCTCAACATCCTGAGGCAGGCAATCTGCCGCCTGCTGCAGCACAGGCACAGCTGCATCGGATTGCCCTTGCTGCAGCAGCAAGATGCCTAAAATTTTCCAGCTCAAGCCATGCTTGGGGTGCTGGCGGCACAACTGCCGTGCCAAATACTCAGCCTCCGCAGTCCGCCCCTGCTGGTAAAGCCCCACTAACTGCGCCAGTTCCCCCTCCGAAGGGGCAGATACATGAGGGGATTTTTCAAGCAAGGGCAACTCCGTTTGTGAAGCTGTGTGGGCTAAAGGCCGCGCAGACGAGGCTGCCGTAACGTCATATTCCACCGTAAACCCCCGTGGCAGCTGATCATCACACCACCCCTGCCAAATCGTCCGCAAAGCCGCTGCAATGCCTTGTGCCACCAAAGCTGGTTGGCCAATCGCTGAGGCATTCCAGCGTTGGCGCAGCCCTGCCCGAATCGCGGCCAGTTCAGCCAGATGGCTCGCCCAATACAGCCCTTTCTCGACAAACTCGGCTTCACTATGGGCAATAAATTGGGGCAAGCCAACGTGCCCCATCAAGGACGCACCCTGCCGACTGGCGGGGGTTTGTCCGGCGAGGGTTAGAGTGGGTACGCCCATCCACAGCCCGTGGTTGGTGGTGGTGCCGCCGGTGTAGGGGAAGGCATCCAAGCACAGGTCAACCTGATGGTGCAACTTAAGGTAGTCCCACATGCTGCAACGGGGCTGAAGGATAAGGCGGTCGGGGCGGATGGCTGCGTCTTTAAACCAGCCCAGCAGGGTGTCTTGCCCTTCTGGGGGTAGGCCGCCAATAAGCAGTTTGCTTTCGGGCAGGGCGTGCAGCAATTTTGCCCACAGCCCGATAATCGTGGGGTTGAGTTTGCTGAGGCGGTTAAAGCTGCCAAAGGTGAGCTGACCTGTGGTTTGGGCAGGCAGGGGGTTGAGCTCTGGCGCGTCTTTGAGCGACTCAAAAGCCGCGCTGGCGGGCAGCATAACCAGCTGTTCGGTGAATTGTGCCGCAAAGGTTTCGGGCGGCAAAAAGAAGCGGTCGGCGAAGTAGTAATCCATCGCCTGTAGCCCCGTCGTGCCAGGGTAGCCCATCCAGCTGACTTGCAGCGGGGCAGGTTTGCGGGCAAAGGTCAGTAAGCGGTTATGGGCGGTATGGCTGGACAGGTCGATCAGGATGTCGATGTGGTCAGCCCGTACTTGCTCGGCGAGGGCAGCATCGGTCAGGGCGG
>CALMOJ010000109.1 GCA_937871815.1 uncultured Neisseriales bacterium | reverse complement strand
CTACGCAATCCGCGCTGTCCATCCCCGCCCTGAAGGGCGAGGTTTTACGCGCAACTGATAAAAAACCAATGGATTCTCCGCCACTATAGGTTTTTGTGTGTGCGGTGACTCAAGCTATATTTTGCCGTCATCGGCTGGGCTGAGTGGGGTGGGGATACGCCTCAGAACCTGTTTACCATCTCAATGGCACAGGGGTCGCCAAGGCGAAATTCAGAAAAAAAGCACCGTTGGACTTGAATCCACACGCATTTTTTTGTGAATTTCAACGCAGGATCACACGAGTTTCGCAGATCGTAAACAGGTTCTCAGCGCAGCACCCCCTGCTTGACCTCGTACCAGCCACGGCTTTGGTTCACCACCCGCACCACCAGCAGCATGACCGGCACTTCAATCAGCACGCCCACCACGGTAGCCAAGGCTGCACCGGATTCAAAACCAAATAGGCTAATCGCCGCCGCCACCGCCAGCTCAAAAAAGTTCGAAGCCCCAATCAGCGCAGATGGCCCCGCCACCGCATGGCTTTCACCCACCGCACGGTTCAGGCCATAGGCCAGCGCGGCATTGAACAGTACCTGAATCAGGATGGGCACGGCCAGCAAGGCAATCACCAGCGGCTGGCGCAAAATCGCCTCGCCCTGAAAAGCAAACAGCAGCACCAGCGTGGCCAGCAGCGCGATAATCGACCATGCACCCATTTTGCTTATCGCGGCCTCAAACACCTCTGGCCCTGCGGCCAACAGCCGCCGCCGCCACCCCTGTGCCAGCAAAACCGGCAGCACAATATACAAAACCACCGATACCAGCAGCGTATCCCACGGCACGGTAATCGCCGAAAGCCCCAGCAAAAAGGCCACCAGCGGCGCAAAGGCGAACACCATAATCAGGTCATTCAACGCCACTTGGGACAAAGTAAATAGCGGGTTGCCGTGGCATAGGCGACTCCAAACAAACACCATCGCGGTGCAGGGTGCGGCGGCCAGCAAAATCAAACCGGCGATATAGCTATCAATCTGCGCAGCGGGGAGAAACGGCGCAAACCATTCACGGATAAACAGCCAGCCCAAAAATGCCATCGAGAATGGCTTAACCAGCCAGTTGACCAGCAGCGTGACGCCGATGCCGCGCCCATGCTGTTTGACCTCGTGCAGGGCGGTAAAATCGACTTTGACCAGCATGGGGATAATCATCACCCAAATCAGCAGCCCCACCGGCACATTGACCTGTGCCACCGATAGCCGCCCAATCTGCTGAAACAGCGCGGGGGCAACTTGCCCCGCCCCGATGCCCACCCCAATGCAGAGCAACACCCAGAGGCTGAGATAACGTTCAAAGCGGCTCATGCTGTCAGCCCCAATGCCGCCCGCACGGCAGGCACGAGACGGGTTCGAATCTCGTCCCGTACCTGCTCAAAACGGGCAAGGGATTCGCCGTGAGGGTCATGGAAGGGCTGATGCAGGCGTGGCACAGGACGCGGAAAAATCGGGCAACTTTCTTGGGCGTTGTCACACACCGTCACCACCAAATCAATGGGCGTGGCCAGCATCGTATCCACTGACTTGGGCACCAAACCCGCTGTCGGCAAGCCCGCCAGTTGCAGCGCGGCCAACGCGCCTTCTGCCACTTGGGCTTGGGGCGATGTCCCTGCGGAGAGGGCGCGAACCTGCCCCGCTAAGTCGTGATTCAAAATGGCCTCAGCCATTTGGGAGCGGCAAGAATTACCGGTACACAGCACCAATACTGTTTTCAGGGTCGTCATGGTCAAGCAGTCTCGTCAGGAAGCGGGGGAAGAAGGGCGCGGCGTTTTTCCATCGTGTCGCACGCCGTGGTTTTAGGGAGGCAGGTCGTACCTTTCGTACCTTGGCAACAGTTATGCGTCAGAAAAGCCAGCAGGTCGTCCATCTTGGTGTAAGCCGCTGCGTAGTGAATAAAGCGACTTTCACGCCGCCCCTCAATCAGCCCGACCCGACTTAAATGCGCCAAGTGAAAAGACAGCGTCGCAGCGGGCATTCCCAAGCGTTCGCCCAGCACACTCGGAGTCAGCCCCGCGCTACCGGCTTCCACCAGCAAGCGAAAGAGGGCAAGACGAGAGGCGTGCCCAAGGGCAGCAAGTAGTTCAGCGGCGTTTAATGTTTCCATGATTCGATTATTGTGGAATCAATGCCCGCCCGTCAAATGACGTTTTTTTGACTGCGGTGGGGGCGGGGCTTCTCCCTGCGAAAATCATCCCCATCCCTGAGCCTTTAGAGGCTGTTTACCCAGTGTGCGAAAAGCCCCGTTCTTTAGGGCGGGGATGAATAGCACGGATTGCGTAGCAATCCTGTTTTTGACTTTAGTGCGGTGTTTGCTGCTGCGCACTGTATTGCCGAATCGCCGCAATCGGTGCGCCGCCACAAAGGCATAATGGCTGTTATGGAACGTCTTCAAGCCTTCAAATTCGAGCTACAGCCCAACGGCCAGCAGCAGCGCACGATGCGCCGCTTCGCGGGGTCGTGCC
>CALMOJ010000108.1 GCA_937871815.1 uncultured Neisseriales bacterium | reverse complement strand
TGAACTGGGCCGAGTCCCAAACCTTGTGGATTTTCGTCTTCTAAGCTGCCTGTCCGGCAGTGAACGATAGAGAGCGGTTAATCGTAGCGTACTGCATCTTCTAAGCTGCCTGTCCGGCAGTGAACGGCAGTGGATAAGACAATGCAAGCTGCTAATCCTTCTAAGCTGCCTGTCCGGCAGTGAACGTGCGCGGGCTGACTGAGGACTACAAGGCTAACTTCTAAGCTGCCTGTCCGGCAGTGAACTAGAGTATACCCGAACCAACAGCCTCATTTTTAAAGAAAATAAGGCCGTTTTGGTCTGCCACCCCTATTTTGGCAGGGGTGGCTAAGTCCTTGATTTTTCAGGCAGTAAAATCACCCGCAAAAAAAGGGTTAAAACCAAGGGATGCTGGCATCGTCACTCAGCCCATAGGCAGAAAAACGTCCCACGCTGGCGGTCGGTTGCAGCGGTAAGTGGGCAATAAATAAGCGAAATTGCTGCTGCGTACTCCGGCTCGTCAGCACCACACAAGGCAACGTCAGCCGCTCCGCCGCATGGTCAGGAATCGCAGCCACAGCCGCCGCCGCATCCACACCACAACGGCGCATCAGCCGCCGCCGTTGGCGGGCAACACTGCTCTTGGCCTGCACACGGCGAACAATGCGGTGTAACGCCCCCTCCGGCACAGGCGCAATCGCAAAATCAGCCAAGTGGTCACGCATCCCAAGTAACCAAGGCTGCGCCATCAAATGCGCCAAATCCGCCGCCTGCCCGTGCAGACGCACACGCCCGCCCAAGTGGCCTGCGGCAGGGTGCACATCAGGAAAACTCACCCCAATTCGCCCTTCGCCGTGGCTGACCAACGCACGGTGCAACTTGGCAAAAAGCGCGTTCAGCAGCAGGTCAGCCGAAAATTCAGGGTCAGGGCGCAAGCGCAGCTCAAGATAGGCATCCATCCCTTACTCCTTCTCACCAAAGACACCGCCACGAATCAGGGTGGCCATCACAAAATATTGATTCTCAAGCGTCGGTGTTTTGTCCTTCAGTACCCAGTTGTCCAACAAATTGTAAAAGTCGGCCTTGTCCTTGGGCTGGCGATAGGCTTTGCCCTGCGAAGTCACCGAGCCATACGGCTCCACCGCAATCGGCCCCAAGTCACAGCCCGCGTCCTCGGCGGGATACCACGTATCAATGGTGCGCAGCGCATTCCCAACCTTTTGGCTATGAAGCCCCGCCACCCCACCAACGTGGTAAAGCGTTTTGCTCTTCTGCCCCTTCTTGTCGCCCTTGTCGAGAATCAGCTCCTGCGAGGGGTACACCTCCTGCCCGTCGCCAACCCGAACATAGGCAATCACCTCCAGCAAGGCGTGCGCCGTCCCCGCCAAACCCTGCTCAATCACCGTGCTAAGGGCGGTTAAGTCAGGAGAGGTCGCATCAAAATCACGCAGCGAAAAATTCAGCGCGTCAAAAACCCATGTCTGCGCCGCAGTACCTTGCGCCAGTTGGCGGACGTGGACGCTGATGTGTTCTGCCCCCATCCGGTTACGCCAAAGAAAACGCCCATTAGCAAGATTAGCCGCATAGCGGGCAGCCAGCGGGGCAAAGCCGGTGGTGCTGACGTACTGCTGCACAGTGGTCTGCAGCTTGGCTTGGTAGGTGGCATTGTTACAGGCCGAGGGCGTGCCCGCGCCGCCCAACACCCGCAGGGTAAAGCGCACGCGCAAGGTGTCGGCATCGTTGGGCAGGGTGGCGACATCCACGGTTTGCAAGTTGGGCGACTGAATCGAGGCATCCAGCTTGGCGGGGTCTTGTTCCTTGGCCGAAAGACGGTTGGAGATGGTGCCGCGCACTGATTTCTCGCGCAGCCCGACGGCGGGCCATTGGGCACCGTTGGCACAGTCATCCCATTTGCCCGCACTAAACAGCGCGTCAGAAGGGTCGAGTTTGCGTTCAAAAGCAAGGACAGAGGCGGTCTTGAGTTCGGCTTTAGCCATGATGATGCTCCTAGGTAAGGGGGGCGTGATTCAATAAAAAAGAGGGTTAGGCAAAACGGTCAGCGTAACGGTTACGACTGCGATAAAGGCCCGTAGCGGGGTCGGCTTCCTGCGTCCACAGCAGCTGCGCCAAGGTGTCGAGCCGGTGCGGGCTGACCCATTCGCCAAGGGTGTAAAGGCTTTCCACAAAGCGGAAGGGCGTGGTTTCGTCGCGGGTCTGGGCCACCTCACCCGCAGCGTAAAGCGGCGAAATACCGGCATAGCCAATAGGCAATGGCACCAACCAGCCGGCCTTGGGGCGCAAAGTCCACGTCACGTCACCGGCCTGGCCCGTCGCGTCAGCAGGGGGGGTGATCGGCTCAAAATTAAGGCGAGAGAAGTCGAGCAGGGCATCAAGGGCAGTACTGTCCGGTGCCGTCTCACGCAGGGCAGCCAGACGGGCGGCCAGCAAGTCATCACGTTGCACCAAGGCAAAGCCGGGCAGCAGGCGGCGGCGCAGGGTGCGGAACACCGCGTTGTCGCCTTCCTCCGTCCCCGCCAAACCATGCCAACTGGCCTGATGGCGCGACCCTTCACGGTAAAGCGGGCTGCCACCCGCCAAGCGCATCCCGTAGGCGGCGTGGAGCAGGTCTTCGGCCAGCCATTGCCCTTCGTCGCTGGGATAGTAGTCACGCACGGCAATCACCAAGCTGACCTCTAGGTGGGCGCGGCCTTCTTC
>CALMOJ010000107.1 GCA_937871815.1 uncultured Neisseriales bacterium | reverse complement strand
GTAAACCGCGCCAACCACGCGGTGCGGGCGGTGCTGGCATGGCGGTAGGCGGCCACCAAGGCCTCGCCGTTGCGGGCGGTGATGTGGGCTTCGAGCTGGTCGAGCTGGGCGCGGAAGGCCGTCAGTTCGCTGAGCACGGCATCGCGGTTGGCTAAGCAGATGTCACGCCACATTTCAGGGTGGCTGCCGGCAATACGGGTAAAGTCCCGAAAGCCGCTGGCGGCAAAGTCAAAGCACAGATTCGCATCGGGCTTGTGGGCAACCATGCCCACATAGGCAAACGCCAACACATGGGGCAAGTGGCTGACGCTGGCAAACACGGCATCGTGCACGGCGGGGGTCATGGTGTGGACCGAAGCCCCCGCCGCCTGCCACAAGGCGGTGACGGTGGCTGCCGCCGCAGGGGAGGTGTCCGCCAAGGGGGTGAGCACCACGCGCCGCTGCTGATACAGCCCAAGATGCGCTGCCGCCGCGCCAGATTGTTCCGAGCCAGCAATGGGGTGGGCGGGCACACACTGCGCCAAGTGTTGAGGCAGGTGGGTGGCCATCAGGGCGGCGACATCGGTTTTGGTGCTGCCCGCATCGGTCACAATGGCATGGGGCGGCAAGACGGGGGCAAGGGTGGCAAACACCTGCGCCATTTGCCCGACAGGGGTGGCGACCAGCACCATGTCTGCGTCTTTGACCGCGTGGGCAAGGTCGGTTTCGGCGCGGTCAATCACCCCAAGACGCACGGCGAGGGCGAGATTGTCTGGCGACCGCCCCACCCCGACCACTTCGCGGACACAGCCTGCCCGTTTCATTTCCAGCGCGAAAGAGCCACCAATCAGCCCTACGCCGACCACCACTAATCTACCCAACGACTCCACGCGATACCCTTGTTTGTATTGGTTGAACTTGGCGATTGCCTATGTGTTGCGCCTGCCTCGCGCGGCTCAGTCCGGCGTGCTGACCGTCGCCAACGCCTGCCGAAACGCGGCGATGGTTTCGCTGTAGTTTGGCGTGTTAAAAATGGCCGAGCCTGCCACAAAGGTGTCGGCTCCTGCCGCCGCAATCGCCGCGATATTGTCGATTTTGACCCCGCCATCGACCTCTAGCCAAATGTCGCCCCCATGCCGTGCGGTGTAGTCGTCAATCAGGCGGCGGGCTTCGCGGAGCTTGGTCAGGGTATGCGGGATAAACGATTGCCCACCAAAGCCAGGATTCACCGACATCAGCAGCACGATGTCGAGCTTGTCCATGACGTGCGCCAACACCTGCAGCGGGGTGGCGGGATTCAGCACCAGACCGGCTTTGCAGCCACATTCTTTAATCAGCCCAAGGGTGCGGTCAATGTGCTCGCTGGCTTCGGGGTGAAAGGTGATGATGTCGGCACCGGCTTTGGCAAACATCGGAATCAGGCTATCAACCGGCTTCACCATCAGATGCACGTCAATCGGGGCGGTGGTGTGCGGGCGAATGGCTTCGCAGACCAAGGGGCCGACGGTCAGGTTGGGGACGTAATGGTTGTCCATCACATCAAAATGGATGATGTCGGCACCGGCAGCAATGACGTTGCGGACTTCTTCACCCAAGCGGGCAAAGTCAGCGGAAAGCAGGCTAGGTGCCAATTTAAAGTGGGGCAGTGTCATGGCGGTCTCGGCAATAGGATCAAAATAGGGGGGATAGCCCGCTGAAAGCCGGTCACTGAGCAGCAGCGGGCAGGGGGGTTAGGACAACTTGACCGCGTGTTCCCGTGTTTCGTGGAACACCACTTTCGGCCAGCGTTCTTGGGTCAAGTCGAGGTTGACGCGGTTAGGCGCGAGGTAGGCCAAGCTGCCCGCCGCATCCGTCGCCACGTTATTGGCGAGGGTGCGTTCAAAGTCGGCCAGCATCCGGCTATCGTCACAGCTCACCCAGCGGGCGGTGTAGATTTGGCAGGGGTCGAATACCGCTTCGACGCTGTATTCGGTCAGCAGCCGATGTGCTACCACTTCAAATTGCAACACCCCCACCGCGCCCAAAATCAAATCTGCCCCGTTGGCCGGCTTAAACACCTGCACCGCGCCCTCTTCGCCCAATTGCTGCAAGCCTTTTTGGAGCTGCTTGATTTTGAGCGGGTTTTTGATGCGTACCGAGCGGAACAGCTCCGGCGCAAAAAACGGAATGCCGGTAAATTGCAAGGCTTCGCCTTCGGAAAAGCTATCGCCGATTTGAATATTGCCGTGGTTGGGGATGCCGATAATGTCGCCAGCAAAGGCTTCTTCGACAATTTCGCGGTCATGCGCCATAAACGTGACGACGCTAGAGGCCGACATCTCACGGTTAAGCCGCAGGTGTTTCATCTTCATGCCACGCTCAAACCGCCCCGAGCAAATCCGCATAAAGGCGATGCGGTCGCGGTGCTTGGGGTCCATATTGGCTTGGATTTTGAACACGAAGCCGGAGAACTTGGTCTCGCTGGGGGCGACTTGGCGCACGGTGGCATCGCGCAGGCTGGGCGGCGGGGCCCAATCAACCAGCGCGTTGAGAATTTCACGCACGCCAAAATTGTTAATCGCCGAGCCAAAAAATACGGGGGTGAGCGTGCCAGCCAAAAATTCTTCGAGCACAAAGGGATGGGACGCGCCTTGAACCAGCTCGATTTCCATACGGAGCTGCGCCATTTCCAGCGGAAAGAGTTCGTCTAGGCGCGGGTTGTCGATGCCATCAATGACTTCACTCACCAGCTGGTCGGCGATGTCTTGACCGGCTTCAAACAGCAAGACTTGGTCGCGCAGCAGGTCATACACCCCTCGGAAGGTCTTGCCCATGCCGATGGGCCACGTAATCGGCGCACAACGAATTTTGAGCACGCTTTCGACTTCGTCCAACAAGTCCAAGGAATCGCGGACTTCGCGGTCGTACTTGTTCATAAACGTGACGATGGGGGTGTGGCGCAGGCGGCAGACGTTGAGCAGCTTAATCGTCTGGGCTTCGACCCCTTTGGCGGCATCAATCACCATCAGCGCGGCATCGACGGCGGTCAGCACGCGGTAGGTATCTTCGGGGAAGTCTTGGTGGCCTGGGGTATCGAGCAGGTTGACGACATGGTCACGGTAATCAAACTGCATCACCGAGGAGGCAACCGAAATACCGCGCTGCTTTTCGATTTCCATCCAGTCGGAGGTGGCGAATTTGCCGCTTTTTTTGCCTTTGACCGTGCCGGCCATCTGAATCGCGCCAGAAAAAAGCAGGAGTTTTTCGGTCAGCGTGGTTTTACCCGCGTCGGGGTGAGAAACAATGGCAAAGGTGCGGCGGCGGGCAGCTTCGCGGCCAAGGGCGGTCAGGGCTTCGGACATGGTGGCATCTAAGAGGCAAAAGCCTTAAATGGTAACGGAAACCCCTAGTCGGCGGAATGAAAAATGCGGTTTTAGGCACAGGGGCAGGCTACAATCGCCCGATTTTATCGCCGACCAGACCGGTTGGTGGGTGGCGAGCAGGCTGCACACGGACGGCTTCGGGCATCTCCCGCTGTGGCGGCGCATTCAACCTTATTGAGTCAGAAAGACGAGAGCACCCTATGTTTACCGGCATCGTTCTGGGCACAGCCCCCGTGGTGGCGATTGAATCCCGCACCCAATTTCGCACCCATACGGTTCGGCTGCCTGCCGCATGGCGAGAGGGCTTGGAGGTCGGCGCGTCGGTGGCGCACAACGGCTGCTGTTTGACCGTCACCAAGCTGGCGGGGGAGAACGTCTCGTTCGACCTGATTGCCGAAACCTTGGCGTGTACCAATTTAGGTGCATTGACGGTAGGGAGTCTGGTCAATATTGAACGGGCGGCGCGTTTTGGCGCGGAGATTGGCGGCCATGCCATGAGTGGACATATTTTGGGCACGGCACCGATTATTGACATCCTCGACACCCCGAACAACCGCACGCTGTGGTTTCAGTTGCCGGAGGCCCTAAGCCCGTATCTCTTCACCAAGGGCTATATCGGCATAGACGGTTGCAGCCTGACGCTCGGCGAAGTGCGGGGCAGTCTGGCCTGTGTGCATCTGATTCCCGAAACCTTGAGCCGCACCACACTGGGGACGCGCCAAATCGGCGAGCGGGTGAATATCGAAATCGACCCGCAAACCCAAGTGATTGTGGACACCGTAGCGCGGCTGCTGGCCGCGCGGGGCGTGGTGCGGACGGCGGCGGAGCCCTGCGCTGACCAAGGGGGTGGGGCTTAAACCAGCCGTTTGCACCCTGCGAGACTCGGGCGCGCCTGCGTTGAAATTCGTAAAAAACATGCGCATTGACCGCGTATCACCTGCGCTTTTTTTGCGAATTTCGCCTTGGCTGACCCGTTGTTCGCGAGGCTTTGAACACGTTCTAAGGGCCACCCTGTGCGGGTAAAAAAACTGGGGCGGTATCGGCGGCTGGGGCGGCATAGTGCAATTGCCTTGAGTGCGTGGTTCGCAATACTTGAGCCAAAGCGGGGGTTTGTGGCACAATGGTCAGTTATTCGCCTCCGTTTTGGGGGCTGAATAATTGACTCCACACATTCGTGATAAAGGGTGTCCTTGTCAGCGTGCAAGGAAGTGCAATTCACGAATGGAGGCTTAACCCTTTAAAAGGAACACACAATGTCCACAGCCGTTACCATGCGTCAAATGCTTGAAGCCGGTGTCCACTTCGGTCACCAAACCCGTTTCTGGAACCCAAAGATGGATCAATACATTTTTGGCGCACGGAACAAAATTCACATCATCAACTTGGAAAAAACCCTGCCGTTGTTCCAAGAAGCCCAGAACTATGTGCGCCGTTTGGCTGCCAACAAGGGCACCGTGATGTTTGTCGGTACCAAGCGTCAAGCGCGTGAAATCGTCCGTGAAGAAGCCCTGCGTGCAGGCGTGCCTTTTGTTGACCATCGCTGGCTCGGCGGTATGCTGACCAACTACAAAACGGTCAAGCAATCCATCAAGCGTCTGGAAGACAAGATGCTGGTGTTGTCCCAAGGTGAAGAAAGCGGTTACTCCAAGAAAGAACTGCTCGACCTGCAACGTGAAGTAGAAAAGCTTGAGCGTTCGCTCGGCGGTATCCGCGAAATGAAGGGTCTGCCAGACGCGATTTTCGTGATTGACACCGGCTATCAAAAGGGCGCAGTGACCGAAGCCAAAAAGCTCGGCATCCCCGTCATTGGCGTAGTCGATACCAACAACAACCCAGAAGGCATCGACTTTGTTGTGCCAGGTAACGATGACTCCAGCCGCGCTATCCGCCTGTACGCTCGCGGCATCGCCGATGCAGTGTTGGAAGGCCGTGCTCAGTCGTTGCAAGAAATCGTTGCTGCGGTTGCTGCTGCTGAACCCGCTGCTGCGGAATAAGTAAGACACGGTCGCGCTTTTTCGCGCAGCCAAAAAAAGGGGCTGTGATATGCCCCTTTTTTCTATCGACAAGACCTATCTGTAAGGAAAAATAATGGCTGAAATTACCGCAAAGCAAGTTGCTGACCTCCGCGCCGCTACCGGTCTGGGGATGATGGAATGCAAAAAAGCCTTGGTCGAAACCCAAGGCGATGCCAAAGCTGCTGAAGAGCTGCTGCGGATTAAGTCTGGTAACAAAGCATCTAAGCTGGCTGGCCGTACCGCCGCCGAAGGCGCTGTTGCACAATTTACCGCTGCCGATGGCAAAGTAGGCGTGCTGGTTGAAGTCAACTGCGAAACCGACTTTGTGGCCAAAGATGATGGCTTTACCGGCTTTGTGAAGCTGGTTGCCCAAGCCGTTGCTGATGGCAACCCTGCCGATGTCGAAGCGTTGGCCGACGTAGCAACCGCTTCTGGCGAAACCATCGAAGCCGTGCGTAAGGCGCTGATTGCTAAGCTGGGCGAAAACATCACCGTCCGTCGCTTTGTGCGTTACACCACCGAAGGCCGTGCTGCGGCTTACCTCCACGGCGCGAAAATCGGCGTATTGGTGGACTTCGCCGGTGCTGACGAAGCCTTTGGTCGCGATATCGCCATGCACATCGCGGCTTCTAAGCCGCTGTGCGTGTCCAAAGAGCAAGTCTCCGCTGAGTTGCTGGAAACCGAACGCCGCATCTACACCGAGCAAGCAGCCCAATCCGGCAAGCCTGCTGACATCGTCGCCAAGATGGTGGAAGGCCGTATCCGCAAGTATCTGGAAGAAGTCACCTTGCTGGGTCAACCTTTCGTCAAGAACCCTGACGTGACCATTGAAAAGCTGTTGGACAGCAACAAGGCTTCAGTCAAAGCCTTCACCATGTTTATCGTGGGCGAAGGGATTGAGAAGAAAAAAGAAGACTACGCAGCAGAAGTCGCCGCTGCCGTTGCCGCAGCACAAGGCTAATTTAGCCGGCTGCACACAAAAAGCACCCTGCACTGGTGGGGTGCTTTTTTTCGGCCTCTTTCTGCGCTATGTTCTTAGAACCTATTTACGATCTGCGAAGCTCGGGTGATCCTGCGTTGAAATTCGAAAAAAAATGCTCATTGACCGCGTGTCAACTGCGCTTTTTTTCCGAATTTCGCCTTGGCTGACCCGTCGTTCGCTAGATCGTAAACAGCTTCTTAGCGTGACACCACGGCATATGGGTGTTTTTGCCTAGGTGCAAGGCGATTGATTGTCCCTAGGCAAACATACCCCCCCCTTACAAGGAAATTTCCATGAGTAAAGCACCTGCTTACAAGCGCATCCTTCTTAAATTGTCCGGCGAAGCACTCATGGGCAACGACAGCTACGGTATTAACCGTGAAGTGGTCGAAAAAATTGTCTCTGAAATCAAAGAAGTCGTCGCGCAAGGCGTGCAAGTTGGCGTGGTGATTGGTGGCGGCAATATCTTCCGTGGCATGGCCGCGTCGGCTACCGGCATGGACCGCGCCACTGCAGACTATATGGGCATGTTGGCCACCGTCATGAACGCGCTGGCACTGAAAGATGCGATGGAACGCATGGGACTGACCGCGCGAGTGCAATCCGCCCTGACCATGCAGCAAGTCGCCGAACCCTATGTCCGTGACCGTGCCCTGCGCTATCTGGAAGAAGGCAAAGTCGTGATTTTTGCCGCTGGTACGGGCAACCCCTTCTTTACCACCGACACCGCCGCCGCCTTGCGCGGCATCGAAATGGGTGCCGACGTGATGTTAAAAGCCACCAAAGTGGATGGCGTTTACACCGATGACCCGAAGAAAAACCCCGAAGCCATCCGTTATCAAACCCTGACGTTTGATGAAGCCATTGGCCGTAGCCTCAAGGTGATGGATGCCACCGCCTTTGCTTTGTGCCGCGACCAAAACTTTAGCGTGAAGGTGTTTAGCATCTTTAAGCCGGGGGCGTTGAATCGCGTGGTGCAGGGGGAAGACGAAGGCACGCTCGTTCACTGTTAATTTATAATCGCGCTGA
>CALMOJ010000106.1 GCA_937871815.1 uncultured Neisseriales bacterium | reverse complement strand
ACTCCTGCGATTCACCTCCCCCTGAAGAGACACTGCGTACACAGAACCATGATCTGTAATCCATACGAAATTATCATCCAAGGTATCACCTCAAACGGGCGGACGTTTCGCCCAAGCGACTGGGCAGAAAGGCTTTCTGGCATTTTGTCGAGTTTTGGGGCTGATAAAAAAATGTCCTACCACTCTTATGTCCGCCCCCTGATGCTAGACAATGTGCGTTGTGTGGCGGTGGACAAAAAATTGGAGAAAATCGACCCCAAGGTATTTGTCTTTTTAATGTCGTTTGCCAGAGACAACGACTTGCGCATTGTGGATTGCCGCACCTTGATTGATGAGGTCTATCCCAACCAGTTTTTAGGCTAAGTCCTGCCGCTGGCTGTCCCCATAAAAAAACCGCCCCACTTTTAAAGAGGCGGTTTTTTGTTGCCCAAAATCTAAAGAGGGCATGTGGACAGCAGCTGACGGATTAGTTAAAAAAATCTTTCAGCTTGTCCATGAGCGATTTGGCGCGGGGATTGTGCGTAGCGTGGTTGCCTGCGCCCTCCTCGTCAAAGTCCCGCAGCAGTTGCTTTTGCCGCTCAGTCAGCTTAATCGGGGTTTCAACCACCACATGGCACATCAAATCGCCCTGTGTCGTGCCGCGTAGGGGTCTAATGCCCTTGCTGCGCAAACGGAAGACCTGCCCCGACTGGGTTTCGGCGGGGATTTTAAGCTTGGCCACCCCTTCCAGCGTGGGAATCTCGATTTCGCCGCCCAGTGCCGCCGTGGCAAAGCTAATCGGCATTTCGCAATGGAGATTTTGCCCATCGCGCTGAAACACACTGTGTTCTTTGATGTGGGTGACCACATACAAATCCCCGTGCGGCCCGCCGTTGACCCCAGGCTCGCCTTCACCAGACAAACGGATACGGTCGCCGTTGTCCACACCCACGGGCACTTTAACGTTTAGCGTCTTGCTCTTTTTAACCCGACCACTGCCGTTACACACACCGCAGGGGTCGGCAATCACCCGACCATTGCCGTGGCAAGTGGGGCAGGTTTGTTGGATGCTGAAAAAGCCCTGCTGCATCCGTACTTGCCCTTGGCCGCCGCAGGTGGGGCAGGTTTTGGGCGACGTACCCGATTTTGCGCCGGAGCCATCGCACGCCTCGCACGAATCCACGGCAGGGATGCGAATTTGCTTTTCGCAGCCACGGGCGGCTTCTTCTAGGGTGATTTCCATGTTGTAGCGCAGGTCAGAGCCACGATAGACGTTACCCCGCCCTCCGTTGCCGCCTGCCGTCCCTGCACGGCCACCAAAGATGTCGCCAAAGATGTCAGAGAACGCATCGCCAAATCCCCCAAACCCTGCGCCACCGCCGCCAAAGCCACCGGCGTTTTGCTCTAGCCCTGCGTGGCCATATTGGTCATAGGTTGCCCGCTTTTGGCTGTCGGACAGCACTTCGTAGGCTTCTTTAATTTCCTTGAATTTCTCTTCCGCATCTTTGCTATCAGGGTTGCGGTCTGGGTGGTATTTCATCGCCATCTTGCGATAGGCTTTTTTGATGTCGTCGTCTGACGCATCGCGGTTTATGCCCAGTAAATCGTAGAACTCTTTTTTTGCCATTGTTGGTTCACCACAGTGTATTCAGCGAAGGGACATGCCGCCCCTTGTGTGCAAAAGGCACAGCTTGTAAGGAGAGCCTCACAATGCTGTGCCTTGCTTTGCACCCACCGCCCCCTTGCCGCATGGACAGGGAAGAGGTGGGGCGTTTAAGCGCGATTATTTTTTGCTTTTGACTTCTTCAAACTCAGCATCGACGACATTGCCTTCGTCTTTTTTACCTGCTTCGTTTGCACCCGCAGCCCCTGCACCCGCACCGGCAGCCTGACCTTCGGCTTGAGCTTGGGCGTACATCATTTCGCCAAGCTTTTGGCTGGTGGTGGCCAGTGCTTCGGTCTTGGCTTCGATGTCGGCTTTGTCGTCGCCCTTAACCGCATCTTCGGCGGCCTTGATGGCCTCTTCGATTTTGGTTTTTTCTGCGGCATCCAGCTTGTCGCCGTATTCGGTCATCGACTTTTTAACCGAGTGAATCAGACCATCGGCGTGGTTGCGGGCTTGCACCAGTTCAACCAATTTCTTGTCGTCTTCGGCATTGGCTTCTGCATCTTGCACCATGCGCTTGATTTCTTCTTCCGATAGACCGGAGCTGGCTTGGATGGTGATTTTGTTTTCTTTACTGGTAGCTTTGTCTTTGGCGGAAACGTGCAGAATCCCGTTAGCGTCGATGTCAAAAGTCACTTCGATTTGCGGCATCCCACGCGGTGCAGGGGGGATGTCGCTCAGGTTGAACTGACCCAAAGACTTGTTACCTGCTGCTCGTTCGCGCTCCCCTTGCAGCACATGGATGGTTACAGCGTTTTGGTTGTCGTCAGCGGTAGAGAACACTTGCGAGGCCTTGGTCGGAATCGTGGTGTTCTTTTGGATGAGCTTAGTCATCACGCCGCCCATGGTTTCAATCCCAAGGGACAGTGGGGTCACGTCCAACAGCAGCACGTCGGTCACGTCACCCTTCATCACGCCGCCCTGAATCGCTGCGCCAACGGCCACGGCTTCGTCAGGGTTCACGTCACGGCGGGGTTCTTTGCCGAAGAACT
>CALMOJ010000105.1 GCA_937871815.1 uncultured Neisseriales bacterium | reverse complement strand
CCGCTTGGGGTAAAGGGGAAACTCAAGCTGAGTAGGGGTTTGTGCAACAAAGCCGAGGGAATTTTACCCTAGGTGTCTGTTTGATTTCTTTGGGTGGCTGACGTGCTCTACCTAATCGGAGCGTTCAAAGAGATTAGACAGAGCAGCCCTCCAATATTGAACGGGTGTCCAACTTTTGGGGGGCTGCGGGGTATAGCTGCTTAGGTCGGGCGTTATTCCCCGATAAAGCTGGATTTTTCTTCTAGGTGAACGTGACCCTCATCAATAGACACCGCCTTAAACTCAATCTTATGGCTACCCTTTTTCGCCAGCTCTGGCGGGACTTGGATATTGACCGTAATCAGCTCATTGGCGGTTGGTGCCAGCGTAATCTCGGTGCTTTCGGTAACGAGCTTCATTTCTGGCAACCCTTCGACAGAAATCCGCAACCGCTGAGGATTTTCGCTCATATTCACAAAGCGAATGTTGTAGGTATTTTCCAGCAGCCCTTCGTTGGTTTCGCGCACCAAAGAAGAACGGTCGCGCAGAATATCCATCTTAACCGGCTGACGGAACCAGATGCCGGTAATCGCCGCCCCCGCAACCGCCACCAAGACCAAGAAATACATCACCACCCGAGGGCGGGCAAGGCGTTTCCAGATTTGGCTTTCGGGATAGTGTTTTTCCATCGCGTTTTCGGTGGTGTAGCGAATCAAGCCGCGAGGGTAGCTCATCTTATCCATCACTTCGTCGCAGGCATCAATACACGCCGCGCAACCGATGCACTCGTACTGCAAGCCTTGGCGAATATCAATCCCTGTGGGGCACACTTGCACACAAATACCGCAGTCTACACAGCTACCCTTGCCTACCGTAGCAGGGTCGATGCCTTTTTTACGTGAACCGCGCGGCTCGCCGCGTTCTTCGTCATACGAAATCACCAAGGTGTCCGCATCAAACATCACGCTTTGGAAACGGGCATAAGGGCACATGTATTTGCAGACTTGTTCCCGCATAAAGCCCGCATTGCCGTAGGTCGCAAAGCCGTAGAAAAACACCCAGAACATTTCCCAAGGCCCTAAATCCCATGTCACAAATTCATGGGCCACGGTCAAGATAGGGGTGAAATAGCCCACCAAGGTAAAGCCCGTCCACAGGGAAAATAAAATCCACGCGCCGTGTTTGGCAGACTTAATGCCCAATTTTTGCGCCGACATCGGCGACTTATCCAGCTTGATGCGCTTGTTGCGGTCACCTTCTATTTTCTCTTCAATCCACAAGAAAATCTCGGTATAGACCGTTTGCGGACAGGCATAGCCGCACCATAAACGCCCTGCAATCGTCGTCCATAAAAACAAGCCCAACGCACACAACATCAGCAGGGCAGCGACGTAAATAAAGTCCTGGGGGAAAAAGGTCAGGCCAAACAGGTAGAACTTGCGGTTGACCAAATCAAACAACACCGCTTGGCGATCGTTCCATTGCAACCACGGAAAGCCGTAATAAACCACCTGCGTCAGCAGCACCATCGCAATACGCCAGTTGGCAAACACGCCAGACACCGCGCGTGGGTGGATTTTTTTGTGCTCGGCATAGAGCGAGACGACTTCTGCAGAATCAGGTGCAGCTTTGTCTGCCTGCGGAATAGGCTTGATGGGGATGATGTCCTTATCGGGCTGCATTGCACGTTTCCTTCGAGGTTGTAATGGGGCGCAGGTCATCGGCCTTTAGCGCGTAAAGCAGATGACCTGCCAGCCTCATCGAGAAGGGGGAATGGCGAACATTATATCTATTTACATAATGATAAGTATTGGCTAACTGAATATATGTTCACCCTGTATTTGATACAGGTCAATCGTTCCAACGGTCTAATCGACAAGGGCTTTGCTGCGTGTTACTTCGAACCCTGAAAAGGAAACACCCCCCGCCCAAATTGTCCCCCACACCAATAAGCGGGATACTACGCACCCCGCCTCTCTATTGGATGTTGCCATGCCCTCACCCACCCCGCCGTTCGCCTTGCCCGCCCGCCTTGTAGGGCACGCTTCCCAACGCTTTGACGTCATCGTACTGGGAGCTGGGGCGGCAGGATTGCAGTGTGCAGGGGTCGCCGGACAGCGCGGCAAGCGGGTTTTGGTGCTGGACCATGCCGACAAACTGGCCGAAAAAATCCGCATCTCGGGCGGAGGGCGATGCAATTTCACCAACACCACGGTGAGTGCCGAAAACTATCTCTCCAGCAATCCCCATTTTGTCCGCTCAGCGTTGGCGCAATACAGCCAGTGGGACTTTATTAAGCGCGTGGAGCACGCCGGTATCGCCTATGAAGAGCGCGACCACGGACAGCTTTTTTGCCTAGATAGCGCGGGAGACATCATTCAGCTGCTCGACCACACCTGCCAAGCCGCAGGGGTCACACGGCACCTGGGCTGCCCCATCCTCGCCGTCGAAGCTGCACCCGAGGGGCAGCGGGGCTTTTGGGTGGAAACCCCGCACGGGGTGTTTGGTGCGCCGTCCTTGGTTGTCGCCACCGGCGGGCTGTCGATTCCGGCAATTGGCGCGACCCCCTTGGGCTACCGACTGGCCGAGCAGTTTGGCTTGGCCATCACCCCGCTCCGCCCCGCACTGGTTCCGCTCACCTTTGATGCCGCCGAGCAAGCCCGATTTGGGGGATTAGCAGGCGTTTCGCTGGATGCCATCGTTTCTTGTGGTAAAGCCCAGTTTCGGGAGCAAGTACTGTTCACCCACAAGGGATTAAGCGGCCCCGCCATTTTACAAATCTCCTCTTACTGGCAAGCAGGTGAGGCGATTAGCCTCGACCTGATGCCAGACCAGCCGATTGAAGCCCGTCTCGCAGAAGCCGCCCGCAGCGAACAGCAGCTGGCGACGGTGTTGGCGCAGGTCTGGCCGAAGCGATTTGCGGTGGAATGGATGGCACAACAAGCCCTGCCCAACCTCCCCATGCGCCAGCTTAACGCTCGCCAATTAGAAGCCGTGGCCACCGCCATCCGCGCTTGGCCGCTCAAGCCCTGCGGCACCCAAGGCTACAAAAAGGCAGAAGCCACCTGCGGCGGCGTGGACACAGCAGAGCTATCCTCCAAAACGATGGAAGCCCGCCGCGTGCCTGGGTTGTTTTTTATTGGGGAAGTGGTGGATGTGACCGGTTGGCTGGGGGGGTATAACTTCCAGTGGGCGTGGTCTTCGGGCTATGCCGCAGGGTGTGCGGTCTAGAGAAGATCCGCTCAGGCTTGCATATAAGAACCCGTTTACGATCTTTTTAGCAAGAGGGGAAGGAAGGCAAAATGGATAAACTGCAGGCTGGTATTAA
>CALMOJ010000104.1 GCA_937871815.1 uncultured Neisseriales bacterium | reverse complement strand
ACATCCACATCCGCTTGGTCTAGCGTGGACATATAGATATTGCGTGGGTTGCTGTGCTTGACCTCCAAGTTCCCCACGCCGCAACACATATCCCACACGATGTAGTTTTTTTGCCAGTTTTTGCCCAGTGTCTTGGCCAGCTTGTCGTAGGCCTTTTCCACCACATGCAGCGGCGTGTAATACGCGCCTTTGAAGCTGCGTTCGTCCAGCGGAATCAGGCTGTCGCGCCGCTCCAACAGGTAGTCGCGGTATTCGGAATTTGGCGGCTTGTGGTAAATCGCCCAGAACCGGCGGTAGCCCTCTTTGCTACCCAACTCGTAGTTTTTGCCGCCCAAGCTGAACACCGGTGCGCCGTTTTTGTGCAGCAACTCGGCAGGCAAATTGGCGTGGGTGGAGACCGTGCCGTCGTGCATGATGTCGGCAAAAAACAGCAGCGCGTAGTCTTCTTCGTCCACACCCGCAATCTCGCGCCCAATCATGGTCACCCATTTATCGAAAACCTGTTTCAGGTTGTCCGGCGTGATTTGGGTGCGGATGATGTCGCCGCTTTTGATCGCCGCTTTGATGGTTTGGATGAATTCGTCTTCGTGCGTGGAAATCTTGAACGAGACAAAGTGCGTGCCGATGTGGGCCGAGATGGTGTCCAGCGCATCTGGCGTGTACTTGCTGGCCGACTTGCCCCATTTCACCGTTTTTTTGGCGAGAAAGGGCAATACATCCGCACTTTTCATAATCGCGGCTTTTTCGGTATCAATGACTGCCAGAAAAGGCGGTATGGGTTCGCCTTTGTTCAGTGCCACCTGCACGTAATGCAGCAGTTGGGTGAACATGGCATAGCTGGAATGCTTGCCGGTGTCTTTGGCCTCAAACCAAATTTCGCTGGTTTGAATGTCGATCAAGCCCTTGGTAAAGCCCTTCAGCCCCAGTGCTTTGATGTAAACATCTTTGACATCTTCTTCACTCTTTGTTTTTTGCAGCGATTCATACAAGCCCATCATTGACCCAATGCTATTTTATGTGTGAATTTGACCGGCGTACCTGTGCGACGATCCAAGCGCGAACCGGTGGTGCGCATTTTTTGCTGATATTGCCCAGTGCGGATTATTTCAAAGATACCTGAAAAACTTAGAAGGGTGCAGACACCGGTAACAAATGGCTGGTGGCAGGGATTCAGCAAGGCTAACCCCCCCCTCCTGCTTGGGGCAGGCTAGACCGCTGCCCCACGCCACGACAAAACGCCCGCCCAGTGGATGCTGTGGCGGGCGTTTTGTTGGGATGAGGCTTGGTTACTAAATGGGCTCTAGGCATATCGTGCCAAGAGGCTCTTCTTGGTGCTCGCCATGCCCCCCAAAGCAACGCCCCCCTGTAAGCATCCTTACAGGGGGGCGTTGTATCACAGCAGCTCACCAAGCTGGTGAGCAAGCAACATTACATCATGCCGCCCATACCACCCATGCCACCGCCCATGTCGGACATGGCTGGCTTGTCTTCTGGGATGTCGGCCACCATGCAATCGGTGGTCAGCATCAAACCTGCCACCGAAGCAGCGTGTTGCAGTGCGGAACGGGTGACTTTGGTAGGGTCCAATACGCCCATTTCGACCATATCGCCGTATTCACCGGTGGCTGCGTTGTAGCCAAAGTTGCCCGTACCTTCGAACACTTTGTTGACCACGACTGAAGGCTCATCACCGGCGTTGGCCACGATTTGGCGCAACGGGGATTCAATTGCCTTCAACACGATTTGGATGCCGGCATTTTGTTCGGCGTTGATGCCGCGCAGGTCGCTCAAATTAGCACGGGCACGCAAGAACGCCACGCCGCCGCCAGGTACGATGCCTTCTTCAACGGCGGCACGGGTGGCGTGCAGCGCGTCTTCAACGCGGGCTTTCTTTTCTTTCATTTCGACTTCGGTGGCTGCGCCAACCTTAATCACGGCCACGCCACCTGCCAGCTTAGCGACGCGCTCTTGCAGTTTTTCGCGGTCGTAGTCGCTGGAGGCTTCTTCGATTTGGCGGCGAACTTGTTCGACACGCGCTTGAATCGCCACAGCATCGCCTACGCCATCAATAATGATGGTGTTTTCTTTGCCCACTTCGATACGCTTGGCTTGGCCCAGCAAGTCGAGGGTGACTTTTTCGAGCGACAAGCCGACTTCTTCAGCGATAACCGTACCGCCGGTCAAGATGGCGATATCTTCCAGCATGGCTTTGCGACGGTCGCCAAAACCAGGGGCTTTTACGGCAACGGTCTTGAGGATGCCACGGATGTTGTTCACGACGAGGGTGGCCAGTGCTTCGCCATCCACATCTTCAGCCACAATCATCAGAGGACGACCGGCCTTGGCGACTTGCTCCAAGGTGGGCAACAAGTCACGGATGTTGCTGATTTTTTTGTCAAACAGCAGCACATAAGGATTGTCCAGCAGGGCAATTTGCTTTTCTGGCTGGTTGATGAAGTAAGGGGACAAATAGCCACGGTCAAATTGCATCCCTTCGACCACGTCCAGCTCGTCTTCTAGGCCGGTACCGTCTTCAACGGTAATCACGCCTTCTTTGCCGACTTTTTCCATGGCAGCGGCGATTTTGTCGCCAATCACGGTGTCGCTATTGGCAGAAATAGAGCCAACTTGGGCGATTTCTTTAGTCGTGGCGCAAGGCTTGGAGATTTTCTTCAGCTCGGCGACCATGGCAATGACAGCCTTGTCGATGCCGCGCTTCAAGTCCATGGGGTTCATGCCAGCAGCAACGAACTTCATGCCTTCTTGCACGATGGCTTGTGCCAACACCGTCGCGGTGGTGGTGCCGTCACCGGCGATATCGTTGGTTTTGGAAGCGACTTCCTTCACCATTTGTGCGCCCATATTTTCGAACTTGTCTTTCAGTTCGATTTCTTTAGCCACAGACACGCCATCTTTGGTGATGGTCGGTGCGCCGTAGCTACGTTCGAGTACAACATTACGACCCTTAGGACCCAGTGTTACTTTGACAGCATCGGCGAGGATATTTACGCCATTAACCATTTTTGCACGGGCGGAATCGCCAAATTTCACTTCTTTAGCAGCCATTGATTACTTACTCCAAGAATACGGTTTGTATCGATGTTCAGTTCAGATAGGCGGGTTGATTATTCAACGATGCCCATAATGTCTTCTTCACGCATAACCAGCACTTCGTTACCGTCCACTTTGACGGTTTGGCCGGAGTATTTGCCAAAGATGACCTTATCGCCTTTTTTCACTTCCAGTGGGCGGCGTTCGCCGTTTTCCAAGATTTTGCCGTTACCGACAGCAATCACTTCACCCATATCTGGCTTTTCTGCTGCTGCGCCGGGCAGAACGATACCAGAAGCGGTTTTTTCTTCCGCTTCAAGACGCTTGATGACCACGCGGTCGTGCAGAGGACGAATTGCCATTGAACAGTCTCCTAAAATTTCGATGTTAAACACAGGGATTGCAAAGCACCTTTTCCACATCCGAAACACGGGGGTTAACGGACGAAAAAGGCAAAAAATTACGGCGTAAAAGGGTAGGTATGTGCCGTGCCATACCGCCACGGGCAGGCCACCCTCTCACACCATTGAGAGCCAATAATCGGGACAGAGTAGAGGGTTTTCAAGCGGTAGGCGGGGATTTTTTTAGGGCAGCATTTTGTTGGCGGGTGGCACGAACAAAGCCGACGACCCCCAAAAAGAACAGCAGCGACAGCAAGACTTCTCCGCCGGCCAGCCATTGCGAGAGCCCTTTATCGCCCCACGCCCGCATCACCCCTTCGGTAAATGGCAGCAAGATAAACATGCTCGACCACTGATAGGTGTAAATTTTTTCGCGCAAAATGCCAAACAGCGGCAAGAGCAAGACCAAGGCTTTGATGGCCAAAAAGCTGCCACCGGTGCGAATCGGCGCAAGCCAAAGCTCCCACGCCAAGGTCAGCAAAATCAGGCTAATCAGGCTGGTTACGGCTAACCAGTGGTATCCCTTGCGGCTCATACCGACCCCTCATTTTCTGCTTCTGCATCTGGCAGGGTGAGGGCGCGGGGCTTAATCAGCCAAGCCGCCAGCACGATGCCCAGCTCGTAGAGCAACCACAGCGGCACGGCCAGCATGATTTGCGACAACACATCGGGCGGGGTGACCACCGCCGCCACCACAAACGCCCCCACAATCACATAGGGGCGGCCTTCTTTGAGCTTGGCCACATCCACAATGCCAAAGCGCACCAGCAAAATTACGACCACTGGTACTTCAAAGGTCACGCCAAAAGCCAAAAACATCCCCAGCACAAACGACAGATATTTATCAATATCGGTCATCATCGACACGCCCTCTGGGGTGACGGCACTCATAAAGCCAAAGACGACGGGGAAGACCAAGAAATAGGCAAAGGCCATGCCGGAGACAAACAAAAAGACGGTGGCCGCAATCAGCGGCAGCATCAGGCGTTTTTCGCTGGGGTAGAGCCCTGGGGCGACAAAAACCCATGCTTGGTAAAGCGTGTGCGGCAAAGCCAATACCAGTGCCACCATCATAGTGACTTTGAGCGGCACAAAAAACGGCGTGGTGACATCCGTAGCAATCATGTGCGCCCCCACCGGTAAGACCTTCATCAGAGGACGTGCCAGCAGGCTGTAAATATCTTGTGCCCAATGAAACAAGCCCAAAAACACCACCACCATGCCCAGCAACGCCCGTATCAGTCGGGTGCGTAGCTCAATTAAATGTGCAATGAGGGGTTGTTGCGCAGCGGTCATGGGGCACGATCAGAAGAAGGGGGAGGGGCAGCAGCAGACGTAGCCGCAGGGATAGCGGGCGGAGTGACAGGAGGTGCAGACGGGGCAGTCACGGCATGCTGTGCCTCGGTTGCCACCTGTGCAACCGATTGTTGCGCCTCGGTGATTTCTTTCTGCATGGACTGCTGAAAGTGCTCTGCCGCAGAGGTCAGGTCAGACTGCACCTGCTTGAGCTCGCTGAGGTTCACTTCGCGGTGAATGTCGGCTTTGACATTATTTACATACCGCTGGGCACGTCCTACCAAAGCACCGACCGTCCGCGCGACTTTGGGTAATTTTTCGGGGCCAATCACCACCAGCGCAACCACGCCAATGACCATTAGCTCACCAAAACTAATATCGAACACGCGAGCCGCCTATTATTTCTTGTTGGCGGGAGGCGTTTCTGCCTCAATCACTCGCCCTGTCTCTGTAGGCTGGGCGGGTGGGGTTTCCGTGCTGGCCATGCCATCTTTAAAGCCTTTGACCGCACCGCCAAGGTCTTGGCCCACGTTGCGTAGTTTTTTTGTGCCAAAAATCAGCACGACCACCAAGAGCACGACCAGCCAGTGCCAAATGCTAAAACCACCCATATCAAATGCTCCCTTAAGTTAGCGTAAAAGCGGCAGCGCTCGTTAGGCATTAAACCTGAACGCACGCCACCGCCTACCCTCTTTTCTACTTGCCTAGATGTCCAAAAACATGAAGGTGCAGGTGAAAGACTTCTTGCCCGCCGAGCTTGCCGGTGTTGATGCTGGTTTTAAAGCCTTGCCCCAGACCCTGTGCCTTGGCCAGTGCAGGAATTTTAGCCAACAGCGTCCCTAGCAATGCTGCGTCTTCTGGCTGGCAGTCTGCCAAAGAGGCAATATGGCGACGTGGAATGACTAAAAAATGCACCGGTGCAATCGGATGAATATCGTGGAAAGCCACCATATCTTCGTCTTGGTAAATCACCTTGGCAGGAATCCGCCCATCGGCAATTTTACAAAAGAGGCAATCTGACATCCCGACCTATCCTTAGGCCGTGGCGGCAGGGCGTGCCGCTTTTTCGTCGTGGCCAGAGATGCCTTCGCGGCGTTTTAGCTCAGCCAAAATGTCGTCTGGACGCAAGCCGTGGTGTGTCAGCAGAACCATGCTGTGAAACCACAAATCGGCCACTTCACGCACCAGATGCAGCTTGTTGCCCTCTTTAGAGGCCATCAACACTTCGCCGCATTCTTCTAGCACTTTTTTCAGCACTGCGTCTTCACCCTTGTGCAGGAGTTCTGACACATAGGACGATTTTGGGTCAGCGGATTTACGATGTTCAAGGGTATCAGCAATGCTATACAACACGTCAGCGTTAATCATGGTGCTCTCAAAAAGTAGTGGGAAAACAGGGCAAGCTGGCCGCGCTTATTGAACGTGCGGGGCAGCGTAAATATCTTCAGGGTTCTTTTTAACAGGGTCGGTGATGTGCCAGCCGCCGTGCTCTAGCTTGCGATAGAAGCAGCTTTCGCGCCCCGTGTGGCAAGCAATGCCATCAACCTGCTGAATCACAAACAACAGCGCGTCGCCATCGCAATCAAGGCGGATTTCTTGCACATTTTGGCGATGACCTGACTCTTCGCCTTTTTGCCAGATGCGGTTGCGTGAACGGCTCCAGTAGTGGGCGATATGGGTATCGACAGTCAGGGTCAGGGACTCGCGGTTTACCGATGCCACCATCAAAATCCGGCCGGATTTTGCATCTTGGGCAATCGCAGTGACCAAACCGTTATTATCCCATTTCACCAAATCTAGCCAATCAGTGGGGTGCATATTGCTCATAGTCTGACCTCAATTCCGTTTTGTTGCATAAGGGCTTTGGCTTGTCCTACGGTGAACTCGCCAAAGTGAAAGATACTGGCAGCCAGCACCGCGTCAGCATGACCTTCGCGCACACCGTCTACCAAATGCTGCAAATTGCCCACGCCGCCCGAGGCAATCACCGGAATATTCACTGCATCCGAGACTGCCCGTGTCAGCGGCAGGTTAAACCCAATTTTGGTGCCATCTCTGTCCATGCTGGTCAGCAAAATTTCGCCTGCGCCCAGTGCCTGCATCCGCTGTGCCCACGCCACGGCATCGAGCCCGGTTGGGTTGCGCCCTCCGTGGGTAAAGACTTCCCAGCGGTCGTTTTCGGGGGTGACGGCTTTGGCATCAATGGCCACCACAATGGCTTGCGAGCCAAATTTGGCCGCGCAATCGGCTACCAACTGGGGGTTGGTAATCGCCGAGGTGTTGATGCTGACCTTGTCTGCACCGGCATTCAGCAAGCGGCGTACGTCTTCGACTCGCCGCACACCACCACCCACGGTCAGCGGAATAAACACCTGCTCGGCCACGGCTTCGATAATGTGCAAAATCAAATCACGGTCATCGCTCGACGCTGTAATGTCGAGAAAAGTCAGCTCATCCGCGCCTTGTTCGTTATAGCGGCGGGCGATTTCGACGGGGTCGCCCGCATCACGCAGACCGACAAAGTTGACCCCTTTGACGACGCGACCAGAGGTCACATCAAGGCAGGGGATAATGCGTTTAGCAAGGGGCATGGAGGGGAAGCTCTAATCAGGTCAAGCCAGTCATCAGCGGTTATTCGGACAACTCATCGGCAAGGGATTGCGCCACTTCGAAGTCAATCGAGCCTTCGTAAATCGCACGGCCGGTAATCGCACCTTCGATGCCTTCGTGTTCGACTTGGCACAGGGCACGCACGTCGTCCAGATTGGTCAGCCCACCCGAGGCAATCACCGGAATGGTCAGGGCTTGGGCAAGTTTGACGGTGGCTTCGATGTTGATGCCATTCATCATGCCGTCGCGCCCAATATCGGTGTAAATCACCGACATCACGCCGTAGTCTTGGAAGCGTTTGGCCATCTCCACCACATCGTGCTGGGTGACTTTTGCCCAGCCATCAATGGCGACTTTGCCATCTTTGGCATCCAATCCGACAATCACTTGGCCGGGGAAGGCATCGCAGGCATCGTGCAAAAAGCCCGGGGTCTTGACCGCAGCTGTCCCGACGATGACATAGCGCAAACCCATGTCGAGGTACTTTTCGATGGTGTCGAGGTCACGAATCCCCCCGCCCAGCTGCACCGGCATATCGGTGCCCACTTCGGCCAGAATATCGCGAACCACGGCAAGGTTTTTAGGCTTGCCAGCAAAAGCACCATTAAGGTCGACCAAATGCAGGCGGCGTGCGCCCTTGTCGCGCCAGTGGGCAGCAACTTTTACAGGGTTGTCGGAAAATACCGTGGCATCTTCCATAATCCCTTGCCGTAGGCGCACACAGTGTCCGTCTTTAAGGTCGATGGCGGGAATGAGCAACATAGCGAGTCGTCTCTAAAAATACGGTGGAAAAATTAGCTTTGCCCATCCCACGCCACAAAGCTGCGCAACAGGGCAAGCCCTGCAGTATGGCTTTTTTCGGGGTGGAACTGGGTGGCAAACACATTATCACGCCCAATGATGGCTGAAAATGCAAACGGGTAATCGGTTTGACCTAACGTAAGCGCGGGGTCGGCGGGCTGCATGTAGTAGCTATGGACAAAATAGAACCGCGCCCCGTCCTCAATGCCGGCAAACAAGGGGTGGGCACGGGTTTGGTGGACGGTATTCCAGCCCATGTGCGGCACTTTAAGCCGCTGGCCTTCGGCATCCCGCTGCCCGTCGGGGAAGCGTTTCACCTCGCCGGCGTAAAAACCCAGCGCGGGGGTGTCGCCCTCTTCGCTGTGGTCGAGCAACAGCTGTGCGCCGACACACACCCCAAAAAACGGTTTGCTTTGCGCGGCGGCCAAAACAGCCTGCTTCAGCCCCGAGGCGTTCAGCTCGCCCATGCAGTCTTTCATCGCCCCTTGGCCCGGAAAAACCACTTTATCTGCCCGCTGCACCACGTCAGGGTCGCGGGTAAGCTGGACGACGGCATGGCCTTCGGCCACCAGCTCCAGCGCTTTGACCACAGAGTGCAAATTGCCCATGCCGTAGTCCACCACGGCAATCACTGGCTTGGCGTGTAGAGCGGTCATCATGCGGTCAGCGTCCCTTTGGTGGAAGGCGTGACGCCTGCCATACGCGGGTCGGCCTCTACCGCCATCCGCAGGGCACGCCCAAAGGCTTTAAACACCGTCTCGGCTTGGTGGTGGGCGTTGTCGCCGCGTAGATTGTCGATGTGCAGGGTCACCATGGCGTGATTCACAAAGCCATGAAAAAACTCAGAGAACAAATCGACATCAAACTGCCCAATCGTTGAGCGGGTAAAGTCGATGTTGTAGCGCAATCCGGGCCGACCCGAGAGGTCTAGCACCACCCGCGACAAGGCCTCGTCCAACGGCACATAGGCATGGCCATAGCGACGAATACCGGTTTTATCGCCAATGGCGCGGGCAAAAGCCTGCCCAAGGGTGATGCCAATATCTTCGACCGTATGGTGGGCATCAATGTGCAAGTCACCGATGGCCTCAATGTCGAGGTCTATCAGCCCGTGGCGGGCAATTTGGTCGAGCATATGCTCTAAAAACGGCACACCCGTGGCAAAGCGGCTGCGGCCATCGCCATCTAGATTCAGGCTGACGGTGATTTGGGTTTCGAGGGTGTTACGGGTCACAGTGGCTTGGCGCATAAGGATTTCCTGTTACGGGGCAACGGTGGGGAGAGCCCCCTGCGTCAGGGCAGCAAGGGCAGACAACACGGCATCGTTATCGCTGCGGCTACCCACGGTAAAGCGTAGGCAATTATCAAGCATCGGGTGGGCCCCGTGAAGATTTTTGATGAGAATGCCAGCCGCCTTCAGCCCTGCAAAAACAGCAGGGGCATCCGGCACACGCGCCAGCAAAAAGTTGGCTTCGCTGGGGTAAACCGTCCACCCCGACAACGCGGCCAAGCCCGCCGCCAAACGGCTCCGTTCCGCGCGAATATCGGCGGCTTGGGCATTAAACACTGCGATATGGTCTAGGGCGTAACTGGCCGCGACTTGGGTCAGTACATTGATATTGTAGGGCAGGCGCACCTTGTCAAACGCGCCCAGCCAATCTGCCGACCCCACCAAAAATCCCAAACGCAACCCCGCCAAGCCCAGCTTGGACAAGGTGCGCATCACCACCACATTGGGGTGGTCCAGCACGCGGGACATAAACGAATCTGCCGCAAACGCATGGTAGGCCTCATCCACCACCACCAAGCCCGGCGCGGCGGCTTCAATCAGCGTGGCCACGTCTTCTGGGCTAAAGCGGTTGCCGGTGGGGTTGTTGGGGTAGGCGATAAACGTCACGGCTGGGCGATGGGTGCGAATTGCGTCGAGGGTTGCGGGCATGTCCAGCGCAAAGTCTGCTTTGAGCGGCACGCCCACATAGCCCAGCCCACAAAATGTGGCAATCATCCGATACATCACAAACGAAGGCTCAAGTGCCAGCAAGGTCGCATCAGGCCGCGCCAAAGTCATGGCAATAATTTGGATGATTTCATCCGAGCCATTGCCTAGCAAGATTTCTGCTTCGGTGGGCAAATCCAAAGCCTGCACCAGCCGCTGCTTAACAGTCTCGGCTTGCGGGTCGGGATAACGGTGTATCAACGCCTCGGCCAGCAAGGCCCCCAGCTCTGCCCGCATTGGTGCGGGGAGGGTGTGGGGGTTTTCCATCGCATCCAGCTTTAAATAACCCGAGGCATCAGCCACATGATAGGCCTTGAGTGCATCAATTTCGGGGCGAATAAGGTCAGTGGCAGCAGTCATTGCGGCAGGTTTCCTTGTGCATCGGTTAAGCGCAGCTCAGCACTGCGGGCATGGGCGGTCAGCCCTTCGCCGTGCGCCAAAATGCTGGCAATCCGCCCCAGCGTTTGCGCCCCCTCGGCGGAAACCTCAATCAGGCTGGTGCGCTTTTGGAAGTCATACACGCCCAAGGGGCTGGCAAAACGCGCCGTGCGGCTGGTGGGCAAGACGTGGTTAGGGCCGGCGCAATAATCGCCCAAGCTCTCTGACGCAAACCGCCCCATAAAAATCGCCCCCGCATGTTTCAGCTTGGGCAAATAGTCGCGCGGAGTGGCAATCGACAGCTCAAGGTGTTCTGGCGCGATAAAGTTGGCGAGCTCGCACGCTTCATCGAGGTCGGCCACCTGAATCAAGGCACCGCGATTGCCCAGCGAGGCGGCGATGATGTCGCGGCGGGGCTGGGTGGGCAGCAGGCGGTCAATGCTGGCCTGCACTTGGCGCAAATAATCCGCATCGGGGCAGAGCAAAATGGCTTGGGCAATTTCGTCGTGCTCGGCTTGGGAGAACATATCCATCGCCACCCAATCGGGGGGCGTAGTGCCATCGCAAATCACCAAAATCTCAGAAGGCCCCGCCACCATATCAATGCCGACCACGCCAAACACCCGACGCTTGGCCGCCGCCACATAGGCATTGCCCGGGCCGGTAATTTTGTCCACCGCAGGAATGGTCTGCGTGCCATAGGCCAACGCCGCCACGGCCTGTGCCCCACCCACAGTAAACACCCGATTCACCCCCGCCACATGGGCGGCAGCCAGCACAATATCGTTGCGCTCACCGCCTGGGGTGGGCACCACCATGATGATTTCCGCCACGCCCGCCACTTTGGCGGGGAGGGCGTTCATCAACACCGAGCTGGGATACGCTGCTTTGCCACCCGGGACGTAAATGCCCACACGGTCTAGCGGGGTGACTTGCTGCCCCAGCAAAGTGCCGTCAGCCTCGGTATATGACCACGACTGCATTTTTTGGTGTTCGTGGTAGCGGCGCACGCGCTCGGCAGCGGCTTCAAGGGCGGTACGGGTTGCGTCGGGGATACGGTCAAACGCCGCTTTCAGCTCCGCAGCAGTCAGCTCTAGCGCAGCCGCCGAAGCCGGCACAAAGCGGTCAAAGCGCGTGGTGTAGTCCAGTAGCGCGGCATCGCCACGGGTTTGCACGTCGGCAATGATATTCGCCACAGCGGTATCCACAGCGGGGTCTTGCGCGGTTTCAAAAGCCAGCAGCGCAGTCAGTGCCTGTTGGAAGCCAGAATCACGGGTATTGAGCAGGTGCATGGGCAAGCCTCTTAGACAGCGTTAATCAGCGGGGGACGCATTCAGCCGCCGCCCCACCCACGGCCAAGACAGCCAGCAAGCGGGGCGCGTGCCGCCAGTCAGGCAGCAGGGGTGGCGGCCGCAAAAGCAGCCAGTACCGGCTGGATTTGGGCGTGTTTGAGCTTGAGCGCGGCTTGGTTCACCACGAGGCGGGAGCTGATATCGAGAATGTGCTCAACCGCCACCAGATGGTTGGCTTTCAGCGTGCTGCCAGTCGAAACCAAGTCCACAATCGCATCGGCCAAGCCCACCAGCGGGGCGAGTTCCATCGAGCCATACAGCTTGATAATGTCCACATGCACGCCTTTTTGGGCGAAGTGTTCGCGGGCAATCAGCGGGTATTTGGTGGCGACGGTAAGCCGTGCGCCGTGGCGCACCGCGTCTTGGTAGTCGAAGCCTTCGCGCACCGCCACCATCATTTTGCAGCGGGCAATGCCGAGGTCGAGCGGCTGATACAGGCCTGCGCCGCCATGCTCAATCAGCACATCGCGTCCGGCAATGCCAAGGTCAGCCCCGCCATATTGGACATAAGTCGGCACATCCGAGGCACGGACAATCACGAGGCGTACGCCTTCGTTTTGGGTGCCAAGAATCAGTTTGCGGGAGGATTCGGGGGCTTCGGTCGGCACGATACCGGCGGCAGCCAAAAGCGGCAGAGTTTCGTCGAAAATCCGCCCTTTCGAGAGGGCAATGGTCAGCATACGGGCAGCAGGACGCAAGGAGGGGTGAATAGAGCGGCTGATTTTAGCGGCATTGGGGGCAAATAGACAGCCAAACCCGCCGCCGCACGCCGCAGGCCTCCGTAACAGCCAAACCCGTCGGCGGCGTAGTACGCCACCAGCGGCGGGGCATCACAGCCAAACCCCGCTGCCGCCAGCTGTGGCGCGGATAGCGCCTCGCCGCCACGATGCCCCTCCGCCGGAGGGGGGCGACGACAAAGCCGGACGGGGGGGGGCTGGCGAGGTCGCCAGTGCTAAAACCCAAACCCAAAGGCCAGCACCCCACCTCTACGGGGCACCCCGCCACGGGAGGGGAATAAAAGCCAGTCCGCGAGCAGGATTTTGACTTTAGACGGGCTCTTTTGAACAGGTTCTAAGGTTTGCGCTTTTTGCCGTCGTCTTTGATTTCACCTGCTTTGCGGGCTTCGTCCAATGCCTGTTGCAGCTCTCGGATACGGGCTTCGACCGAGGAGCGGGTATAAAAATCCTCGCCAGGGGCTTGGCTGGCTAACTGGTACTGCTCCAAGGCCGCGCCTTGGTTGCTTTGGGCGTAGTAGGCATTGCCCAAGGCTTGGTGGTAGCGCAAACGGTCACGGTCGGCATAGACCTGTGCCATGCGCTGCCATGCTTCGGCATCGTTAGGCGACACCCGCATCAGTTCGCTTAACACCGCCGTGGCGCGGGCACGCTCACCCTGTGCCAACAACGCGTCCACCTCGCCGTAGGTCAAATACCGTGCATCGGGAAACCGCCGTCCGGCTTCGCGAAAAATCGTCTGGGCAGCGGCATAGTCCCGCGCTTTCAGCTTCAGCCGCCCCGCCAAATTCAGCAGCATGGGATGGGCAGGGCTGCGGGCTTCGGCTTCTTTGAGCGCGGCAGTTGCCCCCGCCAGTTCGCCCAGCTCCATTCGGCTCCACGCCAAGCCATACCACGTAGCGTATTCGCTGTTGAACTGCCGGTTGGCCAAGGCGTTTTGGTAGAACTGAATGGCGGCGGGCACGCCCAGTTGCAGCACGCGGACTTTTTCGCGCACCAGCAAAAAAGTCGGGGTATCGGCGACCATTTTCACCGGCAGTTGTGCCGCACGGTCTTGGCCCGCGCTAATCCGCTCAACGGTGACAGGGTGGGTGCGCAAAAAAGCCAAGGCTTTGTTGTCGTTGGCGCGGTTAACCCGCTGCATCCGCTCAAAAAACAGCGGCATGGCGCGGGCATCAAATTGGCCTTGAATCAGGGTTTGCATCCCGATTGCGTCGGCCTCGCGCTCAAATTCGCGGCTAAACGCCAGTTGGTTTTGCGCCGCCAACCCGCCCCCCGCATTCATCGCTGCAGCGGCAATTTGGTCGTTATGTCCTCTGCTGGCTGCCAAAATCGCCACCAACACTCCCGCAATCGCCAAAAGCTGCTGGTTGCCTTGCTGCGACAACATGCGGGCAATGTGGTGTTGGGTGACGTGCGCCATTTCGTGCGCCAAGACGCTGGCCAATTCGGACTCGCCTTGGGCGGTATAAATCAGCCCTGTGTGCACGCCGATATAGCCTCCAGGCAGGGCGAAGGCGTTGATTTGCTTATCCAGCATGGGGAAAAACTGAAAGGCCTGCCCGTACTCCACCGTCGAAGCCCGCGCCAACCGCGCCCCCAACTGGTTAAGGTAGGCGGTCACTTCGGGGTCATCCAGCATGTCCCCCGAAGCGCGAATCATCCCCATAATTTGCCGCCCCAGTTTCTGCTCGGCCTGCGGCGACAGCGCGACTTGGGCGGTATCGCCAAGGTCGGGCAAGATGGGGGGTGTATCTGCCGCCGGCACAAATCCAGCCAGCAGGGAAAACGTCAGCGTCAGGGCAGTCAGCGGGCGAAAAGCAATCATGGGCTTCAGTCAAAAAGAAAGAGGGGACTGCGGGCAGGGTAAAGGCGCGGCGGCAAGCTTGGATTAGCGACACTTCTATTTGTTTCAGCAGAGGCTGAGTCGCAAGGAGAGACTACCCCACCCCCTGCTCCTGCAAAATACCCAATAACGCCTCGCCATACCGCGCCAACTTCACCTCCCCCACCCCGTAAATTTGGCGCAAAGCCGCCAAGGTTTGCGGGCGGATTTCGGTCAGCTCTCGCAGCGATTTGTCTGCTAGCACGGCATAGGCGGGGACGTTGTGGGCTTCTGCGGTGGCTTTACGCCACGCTTTGAGTGCCTGCCAAATCCGCTCTTCGCGCTCGGTGCGCAGCCAGTGTTGGCCGTCGGCATGGCGTTGGCGTTCTTCTTTGTCGGAGCGCAAAGGGCGCAAAAACAAGGGGTATTCGCCGCGCAACAAGGGACGCGCCGCCTCGGTCAGCATCAAGGCTTGGTAGGCATTCACATCCACCCGCACAATACCCTGCGCCACCAGTTGCCGAATCACCGACCGCCACGCCCGCTGGGTCAGCTCTTTGCCGATGCCAAAGGTGGACAGCGTGCCATGTCCCCGTTGGCGCACAAGATCGGTGTCGCGCCCCTGCAAAATGTCGATGATGTGGTTGGCCGCCGACCGTTGCCCCGCCCGATAAATGCACGACAGCAGCTTTTGCACCAAGACCGTGGCATCGAAGGTGCTGGGGGGGTGCAGGCAGTTGTCACACGCCCCACACGGTGCGCTGGTTTCGCCCAAATGCGCCAACAGCAGTTGACGGCGGCAGGCGGCGGTTTCGCAGTAGGCCAGCATCACATTCAGCTTGCCCAGCTCCACTTGGCGGCGGTCTTCGTCTTGGTCACCTTCCATAATCATCTGCTGAAGCTGCACCACATCGGTTAAGCCGTAGCACAGCCAACTGGTGGCGGGCAGGCCATCGCGCCCTGCACGGCCTGACTCTTGGTAAAAGCCCTCGGGGCTTTTGGGCAGGTCGATATGGGCAACAAAGCGCACATCGGGCTTATCAATGCCCATACCAAACGCCACCGTCGCCACCATCACTTTGCCATCATCCCGCAAAAAAGCCCGTTGATTGCGGGCACGCACTTCGGCAGGCAAACCGGCGTGGTAAGGTAGCGCGTCCATGCCGTTTTCGCATAACCACGCCGCGATGTCCTCCACCCGTTTGCGCGACAGGCAATAGACGATGCCCGCTTGGTTGGGGTGTTCGTCGCGGATAAATTGCACCAGTTGTTTTTTGGCTTGGTGCTTTTCAACGACGTGGTAGGTCAGGTTGGGGCGGTCAAAGCTCGACAAGAACACCCGCGCCTCGGTCAGCCCCAAATACTGCCGAATTTCGTCACGGGTATGGGGGTCGGCGGTGGCCGTCAGGGCAAGGCGGGGGACGTGCGGAAAGCGGGAAACAAGCTGGGCAAGCTGGCGGTATTCTGGCCGGAAATCATGCCCCCACTGCGACACACAATGGGCTTCGTCGATGGCAAACAGCGACAGGGTCAGCGTGTCTAAAAATGCTAAGAAGCGCGGGGTCAGCAGGCGTTCGGGGGCGACATACAGCAGCTTGAGTGAGCCCGCTTGTGCCGCTGCCGCAATCTGGCGAGCCGCGTCGGGCGCGGTGGTGGAGTTCAGATAAGCCGCCGCAATCCCCAGCTCGGTCAGGGCGGCGACTTGGTCTTCCATGAGCGCAATCAGGGGCGACACTACCACCGTCAAGCCAGAAAATAACAGCGCGGGAATTTGGTAGCACAGCGATTTGCCGCCGCCAGTGGGCATCAACACAAGGGCGTTTTGCCCACCCACGACATGCGCCACGATGTCCGCTTGCTCCCCCCGAAAAGCGGGGTAGCCAAACACCTGCTGCAATAAAGAAAGGGCTGCTGGCATGAAAACCCAAGCCTTGCCAGTGAGAGTAAGGCGGCTATTGTCGCACAAAAAAAAGCCAGCCTAGGGGCGGGCTGGCGGGGGGCGATGCCCCAGTATTCCTATATAAACAAGGAACCAAGGAGAAAAACACACCTCCGTGTGACGAGCCGCCACACGGAAAGTTCCGCCAAGGACGGTTTTTTGTCGGCAGGGGGCTAAACCGCTACGGCTGCGGGGCAGGCGCGGGCAAAGGCCACCGAGCCGCGCGTGCCGCTGAGGGGGTCATCCACAACGGCAAAACGCATCTCGACGTAGACGCTGGTACCGGCGGCGTGCAGGGCTTTGGTGCGGGTAAAGTGGCTCGGGCTATGGGTTGCGCCGCTGGCCATCGCACGTCGATAGCCCTCCCAGTGTCGCGCACGGAGTTTCTCGGGGATAAAAATATCCAAGCTTTGACCGATGGCTTGTTCAGCGGTAAAGCCAAAAAGCTGTTCAGCGACGGGGTTCCAGAGCTGAATCGTGCCTTCGGCATCAGCGTAAATCACCGCGTCGGGCAGGTGCGGGTAAAGGGCTTGGTAGAGCGAAGGCGAAACGGGCTGGGTCATGGGCAGACTCCTGAGAACGTGTTTACGAACTGCGAGACTCGGGTGATCCTGCGTTGAAATGCCCCGAAAAATACTCATTGACCTCGTGTCAACTCCGTTTTTTCGGTTCATTTCGCCTTGGCTGACCCTTCGTTCGCTAGTTCGTAAACAGGTTCTGAGGGCAGGTTCAAAGTCTAGCGTGAGAGAAGGCAAGATGCCGCGAGGGTGCCATGCTTGCCTTGACGGAGCGCAGGCAGCGGCAAAATCAGGGGAAGACTTGGGGCAGCGGCGGGGGTATGCGACACTTCACCCCTCACGGTTATTTTTGCAAGAGAGAAGGCAATGTCCAGATTTTTTCGTTCTGTAGGGTTGGGGCTGGTGACGGCGATGGTGTTGGCGGGGTGTGCTTCGCAAGAGGCAACCCGCGCCCCCGCAGGCAGTACGCCGCAAAACGCAGGGTGGGTCAATATTGGCGTGTCTCCTAACGGCAATGTGATGCACGAAATCGACACCCAGTCGATGAAACGCAGCGGCAACACGGTGCAGTTCCGGGACCGCAAAACGGTATTTAACCTCAAGCGCGAAAACTTCGGCCCCACACCCCGCCACAAGGTATCGCTGAATAACTGGAAAATCGACTGCGACCAGCGGACTTACCAGTTGCTGAGCACTGCGCTGTATGACGAAAACAACCGGCTCATCCTGAACCACACCTATGGCAATGACAGCTCGCCCGCCCCCATTGTGTCCAAATCGGCCAGCGACCAGCAGCAACAGTATGTGTGCAAGGGGGCCAAATGAGTGCCGTCACACGGGTGGTGTTTAACCAAAAGGGCGGGGTAGGCAAGTCCACCATTACCGCCAATTTAGCCGCCGTGGCCGCTACGCAAGGGCGGCGGGTGCTGGTGCTCGACCTCGACCCGCAGGGTAACTTGTCGCACTATTTCCTGGGCGGGCAGCCGCTGCCGGCGGCCAGCACGCTGTATGAATTCTTTGACCAGATTTTGAATTTCAGCCTGCGCAGCCGCCCCACCTCGGCATTTGTGGTGCCGACCCCCTTGGCCAACGTCTCGCTGATGGCGGCGCATCCGCTACTGGGCGAGCTGGGCAGCAAGCTAGAGTCCCGCTACAAAATGTATAAGCTGCGTGACACGCTGAAAGAGCTGGAAAACGATTTCGACGAGATTTGGCTGGACACCCCGCCCGCGCTGAATTTTTTCTCGCGCTCGGCCTTGATTGCCTGCCAGCGGGTGCTGATTCCGTTTGATTGCGATGAGTTTGCCCGCCGTGCCCTCTACACCCTGATGGACAATTTGCAAGAGATTCGCGCCGACCACAACGCGGGCTTGGTGCTGGAAGGGATTGTCATCAACCAGTTTCAGCCCCGTGCAGCCTTGCCACGCAAGCTGCTAGAGGAACTGGTTGCTGAGGGCTTACCCGTGCTGTCGCCGCCGCTTTCGGCCTCGGTCAAAATCCGCGAATCCCACCAAGCTGCCATGCCTTTGGTGGCCTTTGACCCGCGCCATAAGCTGACGGCGGAGTATGTGGCGTTGTATGAGACGCTGGCGGGCAAGTAGAAGCTGTTTACGATCTGCGAGACTCGGGTGAGCCTGCGTTGAAATGCCCCAAAAACATGCGTGCTAATTCAAGTCCAACGCCGCTTTTTTGGTTCATTTCGCCTTGGCTGACCCGTCGTTCGCGAGATCGTAAACAGCTTCTAAGAACCTGTTCAAAGTCTTTTTAAAAAAATCAGGTTGGCGCGGCCCGAGAGAAACTGGGGCAACGCCTGCAGCGCGTTCTTGATCGTGGACGCACAGAGCGTAAAGAGCACGGATACGGCGGGTATGAAGGGCTATGACTCGGGCAAGAAGGTCTCGGGCATCAAGCACCACATCGTAGCCGCCGAAAGTTGCCCCGCTAGGCAAAGGTTCGCTCCACAATCCACCGCTTCGGCAGTACCGCAAAGCCATCCTTCGATCTTGGTCGAAATGTGACACGACCGGCACAATACCTTTTCCACGAAGTTCACCGTCGTGCCGCGCTAGCCCGCACCCGCCGAGAATGCTCGGATTGTCAGCCATTTTTCCAGCATGTGAGCCAGTAGAGACGGTGTGGCCTTTTTTACCCAGTGTGCGGAAAGCCCCGTCCTT
Source organism: uncultured Neisseriales bacterium (assembly GCA_937871815.1). GTDB lineage: Bacteria > Pseudomonadota > Gammaproteobacteria > Burkholderiales > Aquaspirillaceae > Rivihabitans. Next base: position 134 of record CALMOJ010000104.1, on the reverse strand, counting down.
TAGGGCGGGGATGAATAGGACGGATTGCGTAGCAATCCTGTTTTTGACTTTAGTGCGGTGTTTGCTGCTGCGCACTGTATTGCCGAATCGCCGCAATCGGTGCGCCGCCACAAAGGAATAATGGTTGTTATGGA
>CALMOJ010000103.1 GCA_937871815.1 uncultured Neisseriales bacterium | reverse complement strand
CCCCCCGACCCCTGTGGGGCTGCGCCCCCCCGCTGCCGTCGCAGCGGCTCCCCCCTACCTATGCCGACCAGGAAGAAAAAGCCGTGGGATTTCAGGCGTAGCGCCTGCTCAAGCCTGCCCGTCATCGAGGGCCTGCTTCAACAAGCGGGCAATGCAGGCATCCAAGGTTTCATCCTTCAACCTTTTTGCACCGGCTTTGCGTGCCAAAGCCTTGGGTATCTTGATGCGCCACACCTCCGGGTCGGGGTCTGGCAAAGTGCCAACGCGCACCAGACGCACCATGTTGTGCCCCATCAGCTCCACCGCTTGATATTGCCCCCGCTCATCGACTGTGGGGCCTTGTATCTGGGCCATCAGGCTTCCCCCCCGCGCAAGTAGTTGTTCTCTACCCAACGCCCCCGGCCGTCGCCATGGCCTAGATCGTTGGATAGCCGCGCCAGGGCTTCCTCCCGCGATAAACCCGAGCGCAGGTAATGCACGACTTGCCGATGTGCAAACAAGCGCCGAATCCCGTGGTTACTGTCCTCGCCCACCAAGCCAGCACGAGCGCAGGCGTTAGAAACCCGTTTTAAGGCCGGTTTGAGGCTTTCAGCATCTATCACCCTACCCTTCTGCTGCGCCGCCTGTTCTTGGGCCTTCTGCACGACTTCTCGCACCGATGCGAGCCGCTCTAGAGGCACCAGAACATGGCGCGGCCTTCCCCCCTTAGTTCCCGCACCAACGGGCAGGAAAGCCCCACGCCCGGCTTTTTGCGCCTGTTCCAAGGCTTGACCCCATTCAGCCAGCGAACGCCCCGCCATCACGGCTTCTTGCCGTCGCAATCCCAAGGCTTCAGACAAACGCAATGCCATCGCCACATCAGGCGGTACGTTCTGTAAAGCCAAGCTCAACCGTTCGGGGTCTATCGCTCGCTTACCACCAATGCGAGAGCCCGAAGGCACCCCCAGGCGTGCTGCTGACCAATTGTTTTTTGCATCCTTCACGTCCCCTATCTCACGCCCTGCACCCATGCAAGCGCGGCGAATATGGCTCACTTCGTTTTGGATCGACCGCGCCGACACTCCCTGCGCCTGCCGATGCTCAACAAAAGCACGAATTTGCTTCGTGGTGATAGTGGTGGGGTTAACGTCCTTCCAGCGTTTTGACTCAACAAAACTATTCAAAGCACGCCACGTAGCCCCGGCCCGCTGGCTTGTACCAAAGCCGCCCTTTTTATTGGCCACAAAAGCGGCCTTAAAGGCATTAATCCCAATACCCATAAATCCTCCCCAAAACCAAAACCCCAAAAACCCAAAACAGTGCCCCGTTTAAAGCCTGGGGCGCGGCTAATACGTTGAGTGCAAGACGCCACCCGACCTAAGCTCAAGGCTCAGGGGAAAATGGATGGACTTTGGTTGAACGGCAGTACGGCTTACGCCGCCCCGAACGCCGGATTCGGGGATCGAAAATCAAGACTGCTACGAGGCGCCCGCGTCACCTACTCTTGCGAGTAGATGACGCGTAAGACAGCGCACACCAGACAGGCTTTGTCACATGCTTTTTTCAGAAACAAAAATCCCGCGTATCCGAATAACCAATTCGGGGCGTTAAAAATGTTTCTTCTTCTGGGGGGGTGAGATTGAAAATTAACGTAAGGGACACGGGCAAGCTAAAGCCGCGACACATGTCACCTAATATTGAGATTAATAACGATATTGAGGGAAGAAACGCATCAGGCACAGACACGCAAAATGGTGTTGTGCAAGAAGGTCAGAGAATGAAAGCCGGGAATTTTTGAGCTGAAAGCCGAGAAGTTTCGAGCTTTAGAGATGATGTGTCTAAGAAGTTTTAGACAATGCAGCGGCTTAACTTGTGCCCTCTAAGCGGTGGATACCAACCACTGAAAGCACTATTTTTTTAGTAGAGAGCTTGCGCTCTGTATTCAAGAACTTCCGCAAGCGCGGTTTGCTTGTGGCATTGATTGTAGGACTAGGATCATGGAATGGCTAGCCTGTCGCCCTTGGCGAAGCGGCGATAACGCTTATCACCTGGCCGCCATGAGAACGCGAGGCGGGATCCATCGTCTGCGCCCTCACCCTCTGCATCGCCTTGGATCATTTCCTCCTCGCTCTCGTCCTCCACGCGCAGCACGTCCTTGAGCACCCCGCCCGTAGCCACGAAACGCATTTTGTGCAGTTGGCGGGTCATCTCAAGGAACCATTCTGGGTCTGCCACCATGTCCGAGG
>CALMOJ010000102.1 GCA_937871815.1 uncultured Neisseriales bacterium | reverse complement strand
TGGCTGCCCGTGCCAACCGGTTCACCCCCGCCCCGTCGTGGCGTGAACCGCCCCGCAACCCCGTCTCTCCCAAGGACACGGGGTTTTGTTTGGCTTGCGTCCTTGCCCTCGCCCTTATTCCCCCCCCTTCTTTTGACTGCCGCAGCGGTGCCGCTGCCCCCGCCGGAATCTACCCGATGAAACTCACCCTCCTTGCCGTAGGACACAAGCAGCCCGCTTGGGTCAATGAAGCCTATACCGACTATGCCCGCCGTCTGCCCCGAGAAACCCCGCTGACCTTGGTGGAGCTGCGCCCCGAAAAACGAGGGGGCGGCGTGACGGTGGAAAAAGGCATTGCCGCTGAACAAGCCCGCATCGAAGCCGCCTTGCCGCCACGGGCACGGCTGGTGGTGCTGGACGAACGAGGCCGTGCGCCGACCTCGCTGCAATTGGCCGAGTTATTCAAAGGCTGGCTGGCAGAGGGGCAGGACGTGTGCTTTGTGATTGGCGGCGCGGATGGCTTGGCTCCGGCGTTTCGGGCGCGTGCCGATACCCTGCTGCAGCTTTCTTCGCTGACCCTGCCCCACGGCATGGTGCGGGTATTGCTTGCCGAGCAGCTCTACCGTGCCAGCAGCATCTTGGCCGGCCACCCCTATCACCGCGAGTAAGTCGGCGGTTTCTCACCGCCCGCCGCGCGTCATGCCTGCCGAAAACGAAGCGCGAGACCCCACCGACTGGCACCCAATCCACCTTGGGGGGAGACATCACCACGACAAGATGCCCACCTGCACGGGCTGATGGGGGGTGGGCGTGAGCGTGGGTCAGGGCAAGGGGGGGCTTTTTATGTTACTTTGCTATTTTGGGCATTTGAATTGCGCAAGGAGGTTGGGATGATTGGGCGTTTAACCGGCACCGTACTAGAAAAAACCCCGCCGCAGGTGGTCGTTGAAGCCGGTGGGGTCGGCTATGAAGTTGATGTGCCCATGGGGACGTTTTGCCAGCTCCCTGCCGTGGGGCACGCCGTGGTGCTGTTTACCCATTTGGTGGTGCGGGAAGATGCCCAATTGCTCTATGGCTTTGGCAGCCGTGCCGAACGCGAAACCTTTCGCCGCTTGCTCAAAATCAGCGGCGTAGGGGCAAAAATCGCGCTGGCGATTTTGTCCGGCATGAGCACCGACGAGCTGGCGGCGGCCATCGACGGTGAAAATATCACCCGCCTTTCACGCGTGCCGGGCATCGGCAAAAAAACCGCCGAACGCTTGGTGCTGGAGCTACGCGGCAAGCTGGGCGGCCATGGCGCGGGCTTGCTGCTGGCCGATGCCACCGCTGCACCGCAGCCCTCCGCGCAAGACGATGTCACCAACGCCCTGCTGACCTTGGGCTACACCCCGCGTGAAGCGGCAGCGGCACTGAAAACCTTGCCCGCAGAGGCCAGCGTGGAGGACGGCATTCGCCACGCCCTGAAAGCGTTGGCCAAGCCATGAGCCGCCGCGCTTTATTTCGACAATCGCCCTCCACCGTGCCGTACTGGGCGATAGGGGGCTGTGTGGCAGGCGTGGTGCTGCTGGTCAGTCTGTTGCCGCTGGCGGGGGTGCAACACGCCGATGCCCTGCTGGGCGAAGCCATCACCCAGTGGCGGGGTCAGGGACTGGCGGCGGGCTTTGAGGGCTTTGCCCGTGCCCTAGATGGCCTCGGCCACAATCCTTGGCAAGCGATATGGGTGTTGCTGCTGGCGGGCGGCGTGGCGCACTGGGGGCATGACCGACGGGCGGCGGCGGTGCTGCTGTTGGGGATGGCGGCACAGTGGGGGCTGAGTCATGGCATCAAACTGCTGGTGGCGCGGGCGCGTCCGCCTTGGCCTGCCGACGGGTTGGCGACGCTGGGGGCTTCGTTTCCCAGCGGCCATGCCACCAGTGCGACGGTGCTGTATGGCTTTTTGGCCGCATGGCTATTTGCCCAGCGAGACCTCTCACCGCGTGCCCGTGTGCTGGGCTGGCTGGGAGTCGGGAGTTTTGTCGGCGTAAACGCGCTGGCTCGGGTGTTTTTGGGGGCGCATTTTCCGCTGGATGTGCTGGGCGGGATGCTGCTGGGCAGCGCGTGTGTCGTGGCGATGTGGCTGGCGTGGCGGGGGGATTAAGAGCCTGCTTATGGTCTCAATGGCACGGGGTTTGGCTCTGGCGGTATCGCCAGCCACCACCCCGTCCGGCTTTGCCGTCGCCCCCCCCCACCAGTAGAGGGGAATAAAAGCCAAGACCGCAGCGATTGCGCTTTTTTGCACATTTCGCCTTGGCAACTCCTGTGCCATTTGAGACTTTCTCTGATACCGCCATCCCGTTTTGCTTGAGTATTAAATCCCTATTTGG
>CALMOJ010000101.1 GCA_937871815.1 uncultured Neisseriales bacterium | reverse complement strand
GTTTATGGATGCCCCCGCCACCTATCAAAACCGCCCCCCTAAGCCTGACGTAAACGAGGCCAATGGCGTGAATAACGACCCATTACCTGTCACCGTCAAAAGTGATATTCAACTCCCTTTCTCCCAAAATGACATTGTATTTAATAATGCCGTAACGGTAGAAAGCAACGAAAACAGCAGCAACTTGTTTCCCCCTTCTACAATTCGCGGTGACAGCCGTGACACCGTGACAGATTCAGCAGCCACGGGGCTTACAGCGATTTGTGAGAGTGTGACAGACCGTGACAGGGGCGTGACAGACCGTGACAGGGTAGAGCTGCCCGACTTCCTTGCCGCCTATGCGAATGCCGATTACATCCCTTCTGGCTTTACGCTTAAGTACGATGGGATTTACAAAATCGCCTACGGAGAGGGGAAAAAGACCAGCAAGCCGAAGCGGGGTGGGGCGGAAAATCAAGACAGTGAAGCCACCGAGGATGACGCGCCCACGCTGGTAAAGGTGTGCAGCCCGCTGGTTGTGGCCGATTGCACCGAGGGGGCAGAACGCGGCTACCGGCTGGATGCTGTGATTCGTGGCGGGCGACGGGTCAGCATGACCCTGCTGGCGGATGAGGTGCATCAAGATGCCCGCGAGCTTACGCGCTGGCTTGAACGTCAAGGAGTCAAGGTCGAATACAGCCAACTGGGCAGCGTGGCCAAGTTTATTTGTAGCAGCCGCGCACTCGCAGACGACCGCCCACCGCTGGTTTCGGTCGATAAGATGGGCTGGATTGACGGCGAACGCTTGGCCTTTATGTTGCCGGAAGGCTGCATTGGCGTTGATGGTCATATCTTTCAAGCCCGCGAGGCAAACCGGTCAGCCGCCACCGTTCACCCTGCTGGCACGCTGGCGGATTGGGTGGCGCGGGTGGCCGCTGTTGGCGTGCGGGATGATTTTAGCCTGCTGGCGATGCTGCACGCGCTATCGTCACCCTTGTTAGAGCTGGCGCAAAGTGACACCCCGTTGCTGCACTTCTACGGCACGACCAGCAGGGGCAAGACCACGCTAGGGCAAATCGCCGCAAGCTGTTGGGGTAACGGCAGTGACCCAAGCCGCTCACCTAAAAATGCACTCACAAAGGGCTTTAACGGCACGCCCAACGCACTACGGGCAGGCGTGACCGAGCTATCTGGCACGGTGGCGGTACTGGATGACGTAAGAGCCAATACAAAGGGCTTTGGCCAATTCATCTATGACCTGTGCAGTGGAGAGGAACGGGCGCGGCTCAACCGCGATGCCAGCAAAAAGGCACAGCGTGAATACCTGCTGCCCATCGTTTCGACCGGCGAAGTTTCCTTGCGTGAAGTGGTTGAGTCAGCGGGTGAGGCTTACAAGGGCGGCATGGCCATTCGTGCGTTAGATATTCGCTTTCCAGAAGGCGGCATTGCCGTCGGGGGCAAGGCGCAGGTTGATGCACTCAAAGAGGATTGCGGGCGATTCTACGGCACGGCTGGCCGCGCATTGGTTAACCATCTTGTTGTTCGGTTCGAAAACAAGGCCCACCTTGCCGAATTTATCAAAAACAGGGTTACTTTCTACGAAACCCTGTTAAAGAGCGGCGAACTCCCCAATGAGATTGCCCGTGCAGCCAAGCGGTTTGCGCTTATGGCGGTGACTGGCGAGCTTGCGATTGATGCCAAGGTACTGCCTTGCGAACAGACCCGCATGGAAGCTGCCGTGCTGGCGATGTGGCAACGCTGGCGGGTGGGGATACCCGTGGTGAACGACGGCGAACGGGCGATTGAGGCCATTTGCGATTACATCAAGAGCAACCCCGCAAAGTTCCCCAGTGGCGACACTGACACAGACCGAATGCCCAGCGGGGGCGTGGCTGGCTATTTCAACCAAGGGCTTTACCTATTCACGAACAGCGGATTTGAAGAAGCCACCCGAGGACTAGGCAAGGCCAACGCGATTGCCGCGCTACGGGCACAGGGGCTGCTGTTTCAGAACAACGGCTCTAAGCCCATGAGTCGCCACACAGTCGCCATTCTTGGCCGTGGGCAGTCTAGTTTTTACGCGGTCAAAAAATCCATTCTCAATGATGACGAAAGAGAAAATCAGCCGGAAAGTAGAAACCAAGCCAGCACCCCCCTTGCCGTATCCCCGCTATCCCCGCAGGTATCCCCGCTTTTTTTAGCAGCGGGGATGGATGTAATGCCCGTGGTTGTTGAATCCATCCCCGTATCCCCGCTATCCCCGCGTTTTGTAGAAGGGGAAAACAAAGTAAGTGCATTTTTGCCATTCTCCACAATATTGGCATTATTAAATACAATGTCATTTTGCAGGAAAGGGAGTGTAATAGCACTTTGGACGGTGATAGGTGACGGGTCGATATTCACGCCATTTGCCTCGTTTGCGTCAGGCTTAGGGGGGCGGTTTTGATAGGTGGCAGGGGCATTCATAAACGCCAAATCTTCTGCTGACCGCTTATGTCTTGGGGTGGGGTTAACCATGATGGCGCGTCCCTTCTAAGGCGTTATTCAGCAAGCCAACAATCTCTTGCAGCGTGATTGCTTCCTGTGAGCTGACGGGTTCGCCACGCTTGCTTGCGCTGGTAAGAATCATGGCGGCAGCCAGTAGTTTGTTTGCCAATCCGGTCAGAATATCCATTGACGTGTAGGGAAGCCGTTTATGCCCCGCCGAATACATCTTGGGGGTGAGCGGGAAAAGGTCATGCATTTGCAAGCCCAGCACACTGGTAATCTGGTGGGCATCGCACCCCACCCAACAGTGCAGCAGCACCGAACCTTCTGGCGTTTCTGTTACGGACAAGCTGGGGCTTCGGTCGTCATGGCTGGGGCAGCACGCGCGGTAGGCTCGCCCCTCTTTTCTCATCCCCACGGCCTTCACTTTGTCCAAGCGGCTCAACACATTGTCTAGGGGGGTCATGGCAGCACCTCCCCAGTGCAATACAGCAACACGCCAAACACCAGAGAAAAGCGCACTTCTTGCGCCAAACCCGCCAAACCCGCTAGAATTACCGCGATGTTGTTGTTTGTATTCAGTCCAACCCCTACGCCCTGCCCAGGCGTGGGGGTTTTCTTTTGGGTGGTCGTCATATCAAGCTTCCTTTCTGGTGTTGCTGGTGGTGTTGCTGCTGGCGTTGGTGGTCATGAGGCCATTTGCCCATGCTTCCAAGTCCGATACCCGCCAAGCGGTTGCCCGTAAGCCAATACGAACGGGTGCGGGGAACGTGCCCTTTTTAATGTCAGCGAAAATTGAGCTTCGGCACTTGTTGCTAAATGCAATCACGTCGGGAAGCTTTACAAGTTTGAGTGGCATGGCGTTCATAGAGAAAAGCTCCCTTGAGTGAATTGCGGAAACGACAAAAGACCAGCGGCTGATTGAGCGGCGGGTTGCGAGTGGGTGCGGCGGTTAAGGGTGAGGTGCTGCGGGTGCGCTGCGAAAACTAGGCAGGCGAAAGAACGAAGGCGCGTAAGCGCGATGCG
>CALMOJ010000100.1 GCA_937871815.1 uncultured Neisseriales bacterium | reverse complement strand
AAAAGGTCGAGGGGCTGTATGGCTTTATGCTGCGTGATGTGCGCCGCACCACGACTGGCGACCAAGCCCCGCTGGACTAGCGAACGTGGGCGTGCTCCCAACGGCGACTTAGCCCCGCCGCGACCCCGCAAAAAGCCCGCGCTGTCAGCAAACAGCGCGGGCTTTTTGTGTTTAACAACCTATTGAAAGTCTCGCGAACGAAGGGTCAGCCAAGGCTAAATGTGCAAAAAAGCGCAATCGCTGCGGTCTTGGCTCCATTCCCCTCCTTTCGGAGGAGGGGTGGACGGCAACGCCGGATGGGGTGGTTGCTGGCGAGGCCGCCAGAGCTAAAACCAAACCCAAAAACCAAAAGTCAAAAGCAACCACCCCACCCCTGCGGGGCACCCCTCCTCCGAAAGGAGGGGAATCACAGCCCGCCCGCGAGAGCCTTCGACTTTGAACAGGTTGTTTTAGAACACGTCTACGTTGCAGCCGCCGCCAAGGCCAGTGCCACGCTGGCTTCAACGTGCTGACGGGCTTCGTCGGGGCGGTCGAGGGATTGCAGTAACTGCGCCAATTCGGCGTGGGCGGTCAGCGTGGGAGCAATCGACAGGCTGGCTTCAAAATAGCTTTGCGCCTTGCCCCAGAGCTGTTGCGCCCGTGCCAAACGCCCCAGCATCAGCAACAAATCAGGGTCACGGCTATGGCTTTGCAAGCGGCGTTCGCCTTGGCGCACCATGTCCAACCGCACCGATTCGCTGACGGTGTCGGCCAGCTGACCCAGTGTCTGCAAAATCTCCGGCGAGGGCGTATCGCCCAGCTCAACCAGCAACAGCGCGGCAGCGGCATCGGCATTGCCCAACTGCACATAGTGTGCAGCCACGGCATTGGCCAAGACGGGGTTTTGACGCTCTTGGGCGGGAATTTTTTGCCACCATTGGCGCAGTTCGCGGGGGTCGATGTACTGGCGGAGCTGTTCGCGGTAAGCCGCCAAGCGGTAGCGACGGGCTTGCTCGGGCGAAATGGCATCGGATTTCAGCAGCTTTTCGGTCAGCGTCAACACCGGCTCGGGGGTATTTTGCAGCTGGCGGATTTTCAGCTCTAGCTTCAGGGCGGCAGTCAGGTTGGGGGACAGCACCCGTGCGGCTTCGACGGCAGCCAAGGCTTCGCCCAAGCGTTTTTCGTCGAGCAGCATCTCTGCCGTGACCATATGGCGGGCAAGCTGGGTGGCGGCAGGAAGGCTTTCCATTTTGGCCAAGTGGGCATCGCGGCGGCGGTTGTCACGCATGGCGTGCGCCGACCGTGCAGCCAACACCAGTGCCAACGCGCGGTTGGTGGGGTCAAACTCACCTTCAAACGCCTGCAAGGCCTCACGCTCGGCGCGTTGGTGGCGACCCTCGGTAAAGGCCAGCGAGGCTTGCGCTAGGGCATGACGTGCCGCCCGTAGCTTTTTGCGCCGCTGATAGCGCGCCACTTGGCGGGGCAAACCGACAGCGGCCGCCAGCATCCGCAATCCCATATAGGACAGTGCCAGCAGCCCCAAGGCCAACACAATCGCCATGTTGAGCGACAGCTCAACTCGGAAAGGCGGCATGAAAAGAATGGCATAGCCGGTGTTGATTTGCGCAAACAGCGACAAGCCCACGGCGAGGGCAAACAGCCCAATCACCCAAGAAACGCCTTTCATTGCGCTTGCTCCTTTTGGCGCGTCACACCGGCGGTGGCCAGCTGGCGCACGGCTTTAAAGCTGGCGGTCAGCTCGGGCAGGGCACTGGCGACGGGTTCGCGCTTAATCTCGTCGAGGGTGGTCAGCCAACGCTGGGTGGCGGCGGCATTGCCGTCAAAGTGGCGTTGGATCATGCCGGCAATCGCATCGACATCGCTGTGAAAGCTGGCTCCATCCCGCTGCATCAGGGCAAGACGTGCATCCAGCAGGCGCAGCTTGACGTTTTCGCGCAGAAAGAAGGCTTGCTCTGGCGACAACAGCAGGGCTTCGGGCTTGTCCATATTGCGAATCCGCACCAGCTTGCTGGCTTCGTGCAGCAGCTTGTAGGCAAACGCCTGCCAAGCGGGGGCATCGGCGGGCAGCGGCGCGGCTTTGTCTGTGGTCTTGTCGGCGGGGGTGTTGGGCTGGTGGTCGATTTCTAGCGGCAGGGTGTCAATACCGGCAGCGAGGCGTTCAAGGCGAGCGGTGACACCGACTACATCCACGCGCGGCAAGGCTTTGAGGGCATCTAAATCGCTGCCCAAAGCGCGGCGTAGGGCGATGTACTGCGGCTTGTCCAGCTTGGTCAAACGGGCATCAATTTGCTCCAAGGCGTTAATGGTAGCGGGGACGTTGCCCGCCAAAATCAGTTGCTGGGTCGCCAGATTGAGCGTGTGTTCAATCTCGGCTTGCAGCCAGTCTTCTTGGTTGCGGGTCACGTCTTGGTGCAAAGAAGCCAAGGTGGCGTACTGCCCGCTGGTTTCGTTGATATGGGCTTCGAGCTGCGCCAAACGGGCGGCGTTGTCTTGCGTGGCTTTTTCGGCGCGGGCAAGGGCGGTGCGTGCCGCCAGCGTGGCTTGGTTGGCTTCGGTGATTTTGCTGGCCACCAGCTGTTGCGTGGCCTCTTGGGCTTGGCGCGACTCTACCCACTGCCAGCCCGTACCACCAAGGGCGAGTAGGGCGAGGATAAGGGGCAGATTCCACTTTCGGCGAACAGGGGCGAGTGGGGGCAGCGGGCTATCTGTCATGGGCATTGGAGAACCATAGGCAAAGGGCAGAGACAAGCGAAACATCGTCTGCGGGGGTCATCAAGCACTGGGATGCACCGTGGTGCGCCAGTCGTTGGGCAATGCGGGGATGGGGTACGGCATAGACTGCGGATTGTAGCCTTGCCTGTCGGGACTCGCCAGCCAACTGGAATAGCCAATCGGCGGCTTCGCTGCTGGTCACCACCCCTGCGAGGGGGCGATGCGGCGGCAACGCGTCCCACGCCGTCCAATCAGGCTTGGCCGGTTGGCGGCGGTAAAGGTTCCATACGCTGACCGTCGCGCCGCGTGCGCGGAGAGTGTCGGCCAGCGCGTCAGCCCGCCCGCCTTCCCCTTTCAGCACCACCACCCGCTGACCGGCAAGGTCGGCCAGTTCGGGCAACGCCAGCAAGGCTTCGCCATCTGACTGACCCACAGGGTGCAGCACGGCGTGCCCCGTAGCGGTGTGCAAACGGCGGGCACTGGCTGCGCCGACGGTGGCAAAACGCACGGCGGCAGGCAGCGGTTGCGGCAAGCAAGGGGCGAGTAAATCAATCGCGGCAGGCGACACCCACACCGCCCAATCGGCGGCCAGCACTGCCGCCCCCGCCGCCGCCAACACCGCTGCCGTAGCCGGCACAATGTCCATCACCGGCAAAACCAGCACCGCTGCGCCCTCGGCGGTCAACAGTGCCGCTAAGCGGGCGGTTTGGGCAGCGGGGCGGGTGACCACCACGGTGCAGCCCTGCAGCCGTCCCTGAGCGGACAGCGGGGCGTTCACGCTGGGTCAGACAACGCGGCGATGATGTCATCCGCGCCTTGGTCGAGGAGCTGCTTGGCAATGGCACGGCCCAAGGCATCGGCGTAACGGCTGGGGGCTTGGGCTTGGGCGGTCAAATAGGTGGTGCCATCGACACTGGCCACCAAGCCGTTCATGGTCAGGGTGTCGCCCTCTAGCGTGGCATAGCCGGCCAGCGGCACTTGGCACGAGCCATTCAGGGCGCGGCTCATGGCACGTTCGGCGGCCACACAGGCGGCGGTGGCGGCATCGTTCAGCGGCAACAGCAGCGCGGCGAGGTCGGCACGCCCTGCGCAAATCTCAATCCCCAACGCCCCTTGCCCCACGGCGGGCAGGCTTTCTTCGGGTTGCAGGGCAAGGCGAATACGGTGCCCCAGCCCCAGCCGCTTCAGCCCCGCTGCGGCCAAGATAATCGCGTCAAATTCGCCATCGTCTAATTTGCGCAAACGGGTTTGCACATTGCCGCGCAAGGGCTGAATATCCAGATGGGGATAGGTGGCGCGGAGCTGACTTTCGCGGCGCAAGCTAGAGGTGCCAACCCGCGCCCCGTCGGGCAGCTCGGACAAATGGGCATAGCGGTTCGATACCAAGGCATCGCGGGGGTCTTCGCGGCTGCAGGTGGCGGCCAGCACAAAGCCCTCCGGCAGATTCATCGGCACGTCTTTCATCGAATGCACGGCAATATCGGCACGACCTTCGCTTAACGCCAGTTCGAGTTCTTTAACGAACAAGCCTTTGCCGCCGATTTTGGACAGGCTTTTGTCCAAAATCTGGTCGCCCTGTGTGGTCATGCCCAAAATAGACACCGTTATCTCGGGATAAAGGGCTTCAAGGCGGGACTTAATATGTTCGGCCTGCCATAGGGCAAGGGCACTTTCTCGGCTGGCGATGACAAGTTGCTTCATCTTGTTGCTTTCCTAGGTAAGTTAAGGCTAGATTACATTTTTTCGAAATTGAACACGGAATCGCGTCATGTTGAACGAAACTGAAAAAGACCTCCCCTTGCGTCATGACTTGGCGCGGCTCGACCGTCTGTTGGCGGAAATCGTGCGTGAACAAGAAGGGGAGGCGGTGTACCGCGAGGTTAGGACGATTCCCGTCGAAGCCCACGACCGCATCGGCACGCCCGAACTCTCCCGCCGTTTAGCCGAGCTGTCGCCCGCTGCGGCAGCGGCCTTGGTTCGCGCCTGTGGTTTTTACGCACAGCTTACCAATCTGGCAGAAGACCTGCACCACAACCGCCGCCGTCATGCCCACCGCGTGGCAGGCTCGCCGCCGCAACAAGGCAGCTTGGAGCGTGCCATTCATCGGCTCAAGCAAGAGGCCGTGCCGTTTTCGGCCTTGGTGCAGTTTTTTGACCACGCCCAAATTTCGCCGGTACTCACCGCCCACCCCACCGAGGTGCAACGCCAAACCGTGCTGGATGCGCACAAGGCGATTCGGCGGCTGTTGGGGCAGCTTGGCGGCGAGCCCCTCGCCCCCGATGAGCGGGTCGAGGTCGAAGCCGAGCTGAAACGGGTGGTGCTGGCCTTGTGGCAAACCTCCGAAATCCGCCCGTTTAAGCTAACGGTTAAAGACGAAATCGAAAACGGCGTGGCCTATCATCCCACCACGTTCTTCCCCGCCCTGCCCAAGCTGTATGCCCGCCTAGAGGACAGCATTGCCCGCGAGTGGGGCAAAAAGCTGGAGCTGCCTAATTTCTTCCGCATCGGGAGCTGGATTGGCGGCGACCGCGACGGCAACCCCAATGTCGATGCCGGTGTGATGCGCTATGCCGTGACCCGCCAAGCAGAGATGGCGTTTGCGTGCTACGAACGCGAGCTCGACCAGCTTTACCGCGAATTGTCGCTGTCGGCACGGCGGATTACCGTCAGCCCCGCGCTGACTGCGTTGGCTGACCAAACCCCCGACACCGCCGAAAGCCGCCAAGAAGAGCCCTATCGCCTCGCGCTGTCCACCCTGCAAGCCCGCCTAACCGCCACGGCGCAGGCACTCGGCGTGACCTTTGACGGCAAATTCCCCGAGGCCCACTTGCCGCCTTATCCCACGTCCACGGCCTTGGTCGAGGACTTGAAAGTCTTGGCCGACTCCCTCGCCACCCACGGCAGTGCCGCGCTGGGTGAAGGGCGGCTGCAAAGTCTGATTCGGGCAGTCGAGGTATTTGGCTTTTCGCTGATGCCGCTGGATATGCGCCAGTATTCGGGGATTTTTGAATCCGTGGTCGCCGAGCTGTTCGCCAAGGGCAGTGCGGTCGATTACGCCACGCTGGACGAAGCCGGACGGCAACAGGCCTTGCTGGCGGAGCTGGCTTCGCCGCGCCTGCTGGTGTCGCCGTTTGTCGATTACAGCGCGGAAACCGCCAAAGAGCTGGCTTTGTTCCGTGCCGCTGCCGACATCCAAGCCCACTTTGGCAAAAAGACCCTGCCGAACTGCATTATTTCCAACTGCGCGGCTGTCAGCGATTTGCTCGAAGTCGCCTTGCTGCTGAAAGAAGCGGGGCTGCTGCGTCAGGTAGACGGCAAGCCGGTTTCGACGGTCAACATCATCCCGCTGTTTGAAACCGTCGGCGATTTGGATGCCAGCGCACGGGTGATGGGCGATTTGTTTGCGCTGCCGTGGTATCGCACCCTGCTAGAAAGCCGCAAAGACACGCAAGAAGTGATGCTGGGCTATTCGGACAGCAACAAGGATGGCGGCTATTTCACCAGCCAGTGGGAGCTGTATCAGGCCGAACGCCGCTTGGTCAAAGTGTTTGCCGATGCGGGGGTGTTGATGCGCTTGTTCCACGGGCGCGGCGGCTCAGTGGGGCGGGGCGGCGGGCCGTCTTACGAGGCGATCATGGCGCAACCGGCCGGCTCGGTGGCAGGGCAAATCCGCATTACCGAGCAGGGCGAAGTCATCGGCGCAAAATATTCTGACCCCGATATTGGGCTGCGAAATCTGGAAGCCCTGTTGGCCGCGACGCTGGAAGCCAGCCTGACCCATGTGGACGATACTGGTGTGGCCGGCGAAACCGTGCTATCGGCGTTGTCGGGACACGCCCACCGTGCCTATCGCGATTTGGTCGAAACCCCAGGCTTTATCCAGTATTTCCTAGAAGCCACGCCGATTAACGAAATCGCCAAGCTCAACATTGGCAGCCGGCCGGCCTCGCGCAAGAGCCTGACCAGCATCCAAGATTTGCGGGCGATTCCGTGGGTGTTTTCTTGGGCGCAGGCGCGGGTGATGTTGCCCGGCTGGTACGGGGTGGGCAGTGCCATGAGTGCCTATTTGGCCGAGCACGGCGACGCGGGGCTGGCGACTTTGCAGGCTTTGTATCGAGATTCGTCGTTCTTCCAAGTGGCCTTGGCCAATATGGAGCAGGTGCTGGCCAAGAGTGATTTGCAAATTGCAGCGGGCTACGCGGCCTTGGTGTCGGACCAAACCTTGGCGCAGCATATCTTTGGGCTGATTGAGGCGGAATGGCAGCGCACGCGCTCGGGCTTTTTTGCGATTACGGGGCAAACCACGCTGCTAGAGGGCAATCCGACCTTGGCACGCAGCCTTGCCAACCGGCTGCCGTTTATGGACGCGCTGAATATTTTGCAGATTGAGTTGGTGCGCCGCTTGCGCCACACCCCAGACGACCGCGAGCTGCTCTATACCGCCCACCAAACCATTAACGGTATTGCGGCGGGTTTACGGAACAGCGGTTGATATATCGCAAAGTATAGGGCGTTTGCATTATCAGATAATGTGGACATGGACAAACACACGATTACTGAACTGTTTAATGTATTGGCCTCCGGCATCCGCCTAGAAGTCTGGCGGGTGCTGGTGCGCCATCCTGCCGTCGGCATGGTGGCAGGCGACATCGCCAAAACGCTCAACCTACCGCCCGCCAACCTCTCGTTTCACCTCAAAGCCATGAGCCAAGCGGGTTTGCTGCACGCGACGCAAGAAGGCCGTTATATCCGCTACCACGCTAACGTGGCACGGATGTACGACACTATTGCGTATCTGACCGCCGCCTGTCCGCCCCTCGCATCGGCATCGGCTCCCACCACCACCGCCCACCCAGACCCTGCTACAGGGTGTTGTGCTGCGGCGCAGAGCTATTTCCAATAACTAAGAAGCTGCCTTGAAAATCAAATTGCGAGAAGATCAAGCCCCCAGAACAATGAGTGGCAACTCTTGGCGTATCCAACCGACCTGACCACGCCACAGTGGCACCTCATTGCCCATCATTTTCAACCCGCCAGTCACCGAGTAAGACCTTCCCTGCATGACAACTTGACATCCTCCCC
>CALMOJ010000099.1 GCA_937871815.1 uncultured Neisseriales bacterium | reverse complement strand
AGACGGTTGGGTAAATTAGTCCTCTAACGGCAGGTCAGTTAAATCCGCCTCTTTTTTCTCGTCTTCAGTTGGGGCAAAGTCCAGTGCCACCACGCCGTTCACCCCACACAACTGGCGCACTTTCGCTTCGATTTCTTTGGCAATCGCAGGGTTGTCTTTTAAGTATTCGCGGACATTGTCCTTGCCCTGACCAATCTTGGTGCCGTTGTAGGCATACCATGCGCCGGACTTGTCCAGCACCTTGTGAATAACGCCCAGTTCGATAATTTCACCTTCGCGGCTAATGCCTTCGCCGTAGAGAATATCAAAGGTGGCTTGACGGAACGGGGGGCAGACCTTGTTTTTAACGACTTTGACGCGGGTTTCGTTGCCGATGATTTCTTCGCCCTTTTTGATACCGCTGATGCGGCGAATGTCCAAGCGCACCGAGGCGTAGAACTTCAGTGCATTGCCGCCGGTGGTGGTTTCTGGCGAGCCGAACATGACACCGATTTTCATGCGAATCTGATTGATGAAAATCACCAAGGTATTGGTGCGCTTGATATTGCCCGTCAGCTTACGTAGGGCTTGGCTCATCAGGCGGGCTTGCAAACCCACATGGCTGTCGCCCATTTCGCCTTCAATTTCGGCGCGGGGAACCAGTGCAGCAACTGAGTCAATCACAATCACATCGACCCCTCCCGAGCGTACCAACATGTCGCAAATTTCGAGGCCTTGTTCACCGGTGTCTGGCTGGGAAATCAGTAGCTCATCTACATTCACCCCAAGCTTGCGGGCATAGGCAGGGTCTAGGGCGTTTTCTGCATCAATAAACGCACATGTCCCGCCGAGCTTTTGTGCTTCGGCCACGGCTTGCAAGCAGAGGGTGGTTTTGCCGGAGGACTCGGGCCCGAAGATTTCGACGACGCGCCCGCGTGGCAGCCCACCAACACCCAAGGCTAAATCTAGCCCCAACGAGCCGGTCGAAATAACCTGAATATTTTCGTTTACTTGGGTGTCGTTCATTTTCATGATCGAGCCCTTGCCGAATTGTTTTTCGATTTGAGCCAGTGCGGCGGCGAGCGCTTTTGCTTTGTCGTTGTCAGCCATGAGAATCTCCGTGAGGTAAGCAAACCGTAAAGTGTGGCAAGGATTATTGCATGAAATTTTGGCAAAATCGCCGTGGCTCACGACACGCCCTTGTCGCGTGCTTTTTCTTGCTTTTTTAGAAAATACCGGATTTACAGCAAGGGCTGTTGCCGCCCCGTCTACAGGGCGGTGCCCTCCCTCTCCTCACACGACCTAAGCCGCCCAGTCCAGATTAAACACTTGCCAGTAAAAAGAAAAACCGCTTAAAATCGCGCTCTTTTATTTGTCTGTTTTTAACTAGGAACACACCATGGTTGTGATTCGTCTTGCTCGTGGCGGCGCAAAAGATCGTCCTTTCTTCAACATCGTTGTGACGGATTCCCGCAATCGCCGCGACGGTCGCTTTATTGAGCGCGTTGGCTTTTACAATCCAGTGGCTAACGAAAAGCAAGAGCGCGTTCGTCTTGCTACTGACCGCATCAACTACTGGATTGGCGTTGGCGCACAAATGACCGACTCCGTTGCTAGCTTGGTCAAAAAACAAAGCAAAGTTGCTGCTTAACTTTGCTGCATTCCCTCCTCTTGTCAGCACGAGACCCCCATGCGTGAAGATGAATTAGTCGCCATGGGCTTTGTGCGTGGTGCATTTGGTATTCGAGGCTGGGTTAAAGTCCACACGGATACCGAATTTGCCGATGGGCTGTTTGATTACCCAACATGGTGGTTAAAGCAGCCCGATGGCACTTGGAAACCCTACACCCTGCTTGAAGGCGCGGTCCACACCAAGGACATTGCTGCTCAGCTTGAGGGGATAGATGACCGAGATAAAGCTGCTGCCTTGCGGGGCTGCACCATTGCTGTGCCGCGTAGCAGTCTGCCCGTTTTGGCAGAAGGTGAATATTACTGGTCTGATTTGGTCGGGCTGAATGTAGTCAACCCCGAAGGCGACGTATTCGGCAAAGTGACAGAGCTACTACCAAACGGCACGGCGAACGAAGTATTAGTGGTTCACGATGGCACACAAGAACGCCTAATTCCCTATGTGGCGGCCTATGTGCTGGAAGTCGATCTCCCCAACCAGCGTATGGTAGTGGCATGGGGTCTGGACTACTAATGCGGATTGATGTCGTTACGCTGTTTCCAGAAATGTTTGTCGCCCTGACCGAAAGTGGCGTTACCCGCCGCGCACTCGACCAAGGCATCTGGCAATTCGGCACGATTTCCCCGCGTGAATTTGCCTACGACAACCATAAAACGGTTGATGACCGACCCTACGGGGGCGGGCCTGGCATGGTGATGTTGGCAGAGCCACTTGAGGCTGCCATTGCAGCTTTACGCACCCGCCAAGCCAATTTGGGCATTGCACGTAGCCGCTGCATTTACCTTTCACCGCAAGGGGTGCGACTCACAGACCGCAAAGTCTGCGACCTCACCCAAGAGACAGGGCTAATTTTATTGGCCGGTCGCTACGAAGGCGTGGATGAGCGGATCATTGACCGCGAGGTTGATGAAGAGATTTCGATTGGTGACTATGTCCTCTCTGGCGGAGAACTCCCCGCTATGGTGCTCATGGATGCCATGATTCGGCGGTTGCCTGGGGTGCTGAATACGGCGCAATCTGCCGAGCAAGATTCGTTTGCTGAAGGCTTGCTAGATTGCCCCCATTACACACGCCCCGATCATTACAAGGGTGTGCCGGTGCCAGAGGTCTTGATGTCTGGTAATCATGCCCTGATTGCTCGCTGGCGACTAAAGCAGTCTTTAGGTCGGACAGCCCATCGCCGTCCTGATTTACTGGCGCATCGTCAGCTTTCTAAACTGGAATCTCGGCTGCTGGCAGAGTATCAGCAGGAACAAGATTCCCTATAACAACAGGAGTTCATTTAATGAACCTGATTCAGATTTTGGAACAAGAAGAAATCGCTCGGTTGAACAAAACCTTGCCTAGCTTTGCACCCGGCGACACCGTGATTGTGCAAGTTAAGGTCAAGGAAGGTAACCGTGAGCGTCTGCAAGCTTTCGAAGGCGTGGTTATCGCCAAGAAAAATCGCGGCCTGAACAGCGCGTTTACTGTGCGTAAAATCTCCGCAGGCATGGGCGTAGAGCGCACATTCCAAACCTACTCCCCACTGGTGGTAGAGCTGCAAGTGAAACGTCGTGGTGATGTTCGTCGCGCCAAGCTGTACTACCTCCGCGAACGTTCCGGCAAGTCCGCACGTATCAAAGAAAAGTTGCCAGCACGCAAAGTTGCTGCTGCCGCTGCTGTCACCGCTTAATTCGGTACGACACGGAGCTGGACAAAAAGGGCGCGAATCCATGGGGTTCGCGCCCTTTTTTACGCCATGCGCCATTG
>CALMOJ010000098.1 GCA_937871815.1 uncultured Neisseriales bacterium | reverse complement strand
AGGACACCGCCCTTTCACGGCGATAACCGGGGTTCGACTCCCCGTGGGGACGCCAATACAAAAAGCCCGATGGATTATCCATCGGGCTTTTTTCTTTTTTGGGTTTTCTCCCTATTCGCACATTCCTTTTGGCTTGTTTCCCTTTACCCCTGCGGGGATAATCTCCAGCGTTATTAGCTGCTGGTTTATACACAAGGAACTCGACCCAAAATGCTACTCATGATTGATAACTACGACAGCTTTACCTACAACCTCGTGCAGTATTTTGCCGAGCTTCGGCAGACTGTCGAAGTCTATCGTAACGATGAAATCACGCTGGAAGAAATCGCCGAACGCGCCCCCGCGTACCTCGTTATTTCTCCTGGGCCTTGCTCCCCTAGCGAAGCCGGCATTTCTGTTGCGGCCATTAGCCATTTTGCTGGCAAGCTGCCTATTCTTGGGGTGTGCTTAGGCCATCAAAGTATCGGGCAAGCTTTCGGTGGACGCATTGTTCATGCCCAGCAGCTCATGCACGGCAAAACATCCCCCATCCACCACCGTAACGTTGGTGTATTCGCAAATCTCCCCAATCCCGTCACCTGCACGCGCTACCACTCCCTCGTGATTGAGCGCGATAGTCTGCCAGACTGCCTTGAAGTGACTGCATGGACAGAGGATGGCGAAATTATGGGGGTGCGCCATACCTCGCTGGCGATAGAAGGGGTGCAATTTCACCCCGAATCCATTTTGACCGAGCACGGTCACGCCATGCTCAAAAACTTTCTTGATGCCCACCCTAATTTTTGATCAGAGCCGCCATGATTACTGCCCAAGCTGCACTAAACCGCCTGATTGACAATAACGAACTGTTTTACGACGAAATGCTGCATCTGATGCGCCAGATTATGTCTGGACAGCTTACCCCCGCCCAGATAGCCGCTTTGCTGGTTGGTTTGCGGGTGAAAGGCGAAAGCGTCTCTGAAATTGCCGCCGCCGCAACTGTTATGCGCGAATTTGCCACCCCCGTTCCGGTTAGCCAGCACAGCTATCTGGTGGATACCTGTGGCACAGGGGGCGATGGTGCGCATACCTTCAATATTTCCACTACTGCTGCTTTTGTTGCCGCAGCGGCAGGCGCACGGGTAGCAAAGCATGGTGGCCGTGCCGTCTCCTCGGCTTCGGGCAGTGCGGATGTCCTTGAGCGTCTCGGCGTTTCGCTGGCGCTATCTCCTGTGGCCGTCGGGCAGTGCATAGACCAGCTGGGTGTTGGCTTTATGTTCGCCCCCAACCACCACAGTGCCATGAAACACGTTGCCCCCGTACGGCGTGAACTCGGTGTGCGTACCCTGTTCAACATTCTGGGGCCGCTGACCAATCCCGCAGGGGCAGATAACCAAGTGATGGGCGTATTCCATCCCGACTTGGTGGGTATCCAAGCCCGCGTGCTGCAACAGCTGGGCAGCCGCCACGTCATGATTGTTCACGGGCAAGATGGCCTAGACGAAATTACCCTGACTGCTCCTACGCTGATTGCCGAACTCAAGGCGGGCGAGATTACCGAATACACGTTTGACCCGCGTGACCACGGCTTTGCCCTGTGCCGGACTGAAGACCTTCATGCTGCGGACGGTGCTGCCTCTGCCGCACAGCTCTTAGCCGTGCTAGAAGGTGAAACCAGCCCTGCGGCAGACATCGTCCTGCTCAACGCCGGTGCTGCCGTATATTGTGCCGGTGTTACGGCCACACTTGAACAAGGTATTGCTGCGGCACACACCGCCATTGCCAGTGGTCGTGCGCGTCAAAAATTGGCAGACCTTGTGACACTCAGCCAACAGCTGGCTGCTCCCGCTTCCACTCCTTCAGCTTAGGGTTGCCATGCCTTTCCTCCCCAAAGAAATCTTTAAAGCCTACGATATTCGCGGCATTGTCGGGAAAACCCTCACCGCTGATTTGGCGCAGGCCATCGGTCAGGCCATTGGCAGTGAAGCCCTAGCTCGGGGTGTGCAGACCGTATGTATTGGTCGAGATGGGCGGTTGTCAGGGCCAACCCTTGCTGCCGAACTGGCCACAGGCTTGCGTGCCGCAGGGGTCGATGTCATTGATGTTGGCTGTGTTGCCACCCCCATGCTTTACTTTGCTGCCCACCAGCTTGGCACCCTGTCGGGTGTTATGGTCACCGGTAGCCACAATCCCCCTGATTACAACGGCTTCAAGATGATGTTGGCCGGTGACACCCTCTCGGGTGAGGCCATCCAAGCCCTCCGACAACGCCTTGAAACCAGCGACTTGGCTCACGGGGCAGGCAGCTACCGCGAACACGACATCCAAGCCGCCTACCTTGACCGCATTACCAGCGATATTCGCCTCGCTCGCCCCATGAAAGTCGTGGTGGACTGCGGTAACGGCATTCCTGGCGCATTTGCCCCCACCCTCTATCAGCGGCTGGGATGCCAAGTCGAACCCCTCTTCTGCGAAGTCGATGGCACCTTCCCTAACCACCACCCCGACCCCTCGCAACCGCACAACCTGCAAGACGTGATTCGCGCCCTTGCCAACGGTGAGGCAGAGCTAGGATTGGCCTTTGATGGTGATGGTGACCGCTTGGGTGTTGTCACCAAAGAAGGCAACATCATCTACCCCGACCGCCAACTGATGCTGTTTGCCGAAGACGTGCTCCGCCGTAGCCCTGGCGCGAATGTGATTTACGATGTCAAATCCACGCGCAATCTTGCCCCTTGGATACGCCAACACGGCGGCCAACCCATCATGGCGCGGACAGGTCACAGCTTTATCAAAGCCAAAATGAAAGAAACTGGTGCCGCTTTGGCCGGTGAAATGAGCGGCCACGTCTTCTTTAAAGAACGCTGGTATGGCTTTGACGATGGCCTGTATGCCGGTGCGCGGTTGCTCGAAATCCTGTCCCGCAGCGACGACCCCAGTGCCGTGCTGAATGCCTTGCCCAATGCCGTCTCCACCCCCGAGCTGAATATTCCCCTTGCAGAAGGCGAACACTACGCCCTGATTACCCGTCTACAAGCTTCTGCCCAATTTACCGGTGCGGACGAAGTCATCACCCTAGATGGCTTGCGTGTGGAATACCCCGACGGCTTTGGTTTGGCGCGGGCATCCAACACCACGCCGGTTATCGTGCTGCGCTTTGAAGCCAACACCCCCGAAGCCCTTACGCGCATCCAAGACGACTTCCGCCGCGTACTGTCAGCAGAAACTGACGCGCCCTTGCCGTTTTAACCCATGAAAGCCTGCCCCATGCTGACCGAGCCGCCCGTGATTGACCAACTCTTTACCGTGCGTGACTGGCTGCGCTTTAGCGTAAGCCGCTTCACCGAAGCGGGTTTGGCTTTTGGGCATGGCAGCGATAACGCCTACGACGAAGCCGCCCACCTGATTCTCCACACCCTAAACCTGCCGCTGGACCGTCTAGAGCCGTTTCTCGATGCGCGTTTGCTGCACAGTGAACGGGTGGTGTTATTAGACATGCTGAATCGGCGGGTGGATGAGCGCATCCCTGCCGCCTACCTGACCCACGAAGCGTGGCTGGGGGACTTTAGCTTCTATGTGGATGAGCGGGTTATCGTGCCGCGTTCCTTTATCGCTGAACTGCTGCCCGAAGCCCTCGAACCGTGGATTGAATTCCCCGAGCTGGTCAACGACGCGCTCGACCTCTGTACCGGCTCAGGCTGCTTGGCGATTTTGTTGGCGCACCACTACCCCGATGCCCAAGTGGATGCCGTCGATTTGTCCCCCGAAGCCCTCGAAGTCGCCGAGATAAACGTTGAAAAATACGGCCTAACCGAGCGGATTGACCTTATCCAGTCCGACCTGTTCTCCGCGCTAGAAGGCCGACATTACGACCTTATTATCGCCAACCCTCCCTATGTCGATGCCCCCTCGGTGGCCGAGCTTCCCGCCGAATATGGCCACGAACCCGACCTCGCTTTGGGCTCCGGCGAAGATGGCTTGGATGCGATTCGTGTCATTTTGGCGGAAGCGGGCACGCACCTCACCCCGTTTGGCGTGTTGGTGATGGAAATCGGCCATAACCGCCCTGTACTCGAAGCCGCCTTCCCCACGCTGCGCTTTGAATGGCTCGACACCAGCGGCGGAGATGGCTTTGTTTGCCTCGTTGACCGCTCCGACTTGGTCAAGGCTGGGCTGGCGTAATCCAGCCCGCCCTATATGGTTCTAAGAAGCTGTTTACGATCTGCGAGACTCGGGTGATCCTGCGTTGAAATGCCCCAAAAACATGCGCATTGACCGCGTGTCAACTCTGCTTTTTTGGTTCATTTCGCCTTGGCTGACTCGTCGTTCGCGAGATCGTAAACAGCTTCTAAGCCAGTGCCAAGTAATAGGGGCTCACCCCCGCTTTTTTGCGTTGGGCAATATGGGCGAGTGCCTCAATCCGCTGATGGGTTGCATCTACTGCAGTGACCGCATGGCTTGCACCCTGTGCCACGGTGGCTAAATCACGGGCAAGCTGATGGCATGCCCCTGATTGCCCCTCAGCGCGGCGCGTCATTTGCCCAATATGCGTCACCACAGCGTCTATCCCTGTGGCAATCCAGTGCAGCGCATCCCCCATCGTTGCCTCCTCTGCTGTTGCCTCCTCTACCGCGAACCCCGTTTCCATCATCGCCGTGTGTGCGGCTTGCAAATCCGTTCGTACTTCCGTTGAAAGCCGCGTAATGTCTTGGGTGGATAGCGTGGTGCGCTCAGCCAACTTTCGCACCTCATCCGCCACCACGGCAAAGCCCCGACCTGCTTCGCCTGCCCGTGCGGACTCAATTGCTGCATTCAAGGCCAGCAAGTTAGTTTGTGTGGCAATTCCGCCAATCGTCCGTGCTAAGTGCTCAATGTCTTCTAACCTGCTGGAAAATACGCCAAAGTGGTGTTGCGCCTGAACCACTGCTCCCTGTGATATTGCGAGCGCCTGCGCAGCACGCGCACCCATGGCACGGGCTTCCAATGCCCGTTCTGCTGCCCCACTGACCTCTTGGCAGATGTGGCGGCTTTCATCGGCAATGTGCTGCATTTCTTGGCTAATACCCTCGATTAAATGGCTGGCAGCCTGTACTGAGACGGATTGACTTTGCGCTTGGGTCGAGACACTCGCCCCCATCTTGGCCAAAGAGCGGGCGTTGTCATCAATCGCTTCCGCATCGCGTTGGGCATGGGCAATCATGCTGGCCAGCTCGCCAATAAAGCCGTTAAACGTCCCTGCAAGCTGGCAGATTTCATCGCCTCTATCTACCGTGAGGCGCACTGATAAATCCCCACTGGCCAGTTTTTTTGTTTCGCCGGACAGCACCAACAGCCGCTGTGAAAGCTGCCGTGCAACCCAAGACTGGCTGCCCACAATCAGCATGGCCGATAAGGCTAAGGGAATCAGCACACTCAGTAGTAAATGGTTTAGGCGCGTGTCGGCTTCGGCACCCTCATGTGCCGCCTGATGGGTCAATTGTTCGGTTTGGGCATCCAAGGCCTGCAGCATCGGCACGAGGTGGGCGGCGTAAATCTGGTCGGGGATGACTAGCGCATCCGCTGGACTGGTTTCGGCAATGGTGACCGCCTGCTGAAACTGGCGGACATAGGTTTGCCATGCGGGCAACAGGCTGTGTGCCGCAGGGAAGAACGGGGCGGCTTGATTGATTGCCGCGATAAATCGTTGGTTGGCTTGGGTGAGCTGTTTGGCCGTGTCGGGCAATACGGGGTCGGTTTTGGCCAAGGTTAACGCCGTTGCTTTGGCAGTGGTGAGCTGAAAAACGGCCTGCTGGCTCTGTTGAGCGTGGGTCAGCGTGTCGCGCAGTGCGGAGATTTGCCAAGCACAGGCGGCCATCACCGCCAGCAGGCTGACGGTGGCCAGTACCGCTAGCCCAAAAAGGCGTGTGGAAATCTTCATGGTGAACACCTCAAAGAATTAAAGACCTCCCCATCTTGCCTGCGCAACGTGTCAGGCGCGTGACCTTGGGTGCACTGCAGCAAAAAACAAAAAAGGACACCGAAGTGTCCTTTTTTGGCGGCCGTCAGTGCAGCGAATTAAGGCTTCGCAGTAGGTTTGGCATCGTCCATTTTAGGGGCGATTTTGACGGCTTTCTTTTCAACCTTAACGGCAGCGGGTGCGGCTTCTGGCTGCCCGTTTGCTGCTTTGGCTTCTGTTTTTTGCGCCACGGTTTTGGCTTGCTTGGCAGCTTCTTTTTTCACCACCACCGGCGCGGCGGCTGGCGTGGCGGCAACGGCAGCCGCTGGCTTGGCCTCGACGGGCTTGGTGTCTGCCGCAAAACCGACCGCAGCAGACAGACCCAACACGCCCGCTACCAACACACTCATCATTTTGTGCATGTGATTACTTTCTCTTAATTTGGTTTCGCGCGGCTGGGCGGTATGTGCCCACCGTGGCTCAAGAATCCGTGTTTGGCTTACTTAGCTGGTGCAGCGGCTGGGGTAGCAGCAGGGGCGGCTACGGCAGGGGCAGCAGCCT
>CALMOJ010000097.1 GCA_937871815.1 uncultured Neisseriales bacterium | reverse complement strand
AAGCCACTCGCTATGAGCCTGTTTGAAGTCGAACAAACGACGGGGCAGCCCACAGCGAGACGGGGCGCAGCTTCAGCCCGATGCTGACGCTATTGGCATATGCCACAGCATAGGGTTTGGCTGTATATTCTCCGCCACGAGAGGCGAATAAAGCCAGACCCCGTCTGCCACCAGCAGCGGGCAATCTCACCCCCCCCGCTTCTACAGCTTACTTAATCAGAGACTTAGCGATGAAACAGCACCCCATGCAGCAGAAAATCGAGTCCGTACTCAGCCAGCTAAACCACGGGCTGGTGGAGCGGGAGCACATTCTAAAAACCGCTTTGCTGACACTGCTGGCTGGCGAAAACTTGGTGCTGATTGGCCCGCCGGGCACCGGTAAAAGCCTGGTGGCACGCCGTCTGACCAAAGCCTTTGCGCTGGGTGGCGAACAAGAGGGCGGCTATTTTGAATATCTGCTGACCAAGTTCTCGACCCCCGAAGAAATCTTTGGCCCCTTGTCGATTACCGAGCTGAAGGCCAACCGCTTCCGGCGCAATACCGTGGGCTATTTGCCGATGGTTCGCTTTGCCTTTCTCGACGAAATTTTCAAAGCCAGCTCGTCGATTCTCAATGCCCTGCTGACCATTCTCAACGAACGCAAATACCACAACGGCAGCCAAGCCGAAGACGTGCCCCTGCAAGGCCTTATCGCCGCCTCGAACGAGCTGCCCAACGACCAAGACGAGCTCGCCGCGCTCTACGACCGCTTCCTTGTGCGCTGCTTTGTCGATTACGTCCGCCCCGAAAACCGCGAAAAACTGTTCGAGACCCCCCGCCCCCTGCCGACGGTACGCGGCGTGCTTGACGCAGCAGATTTGGCCGCCATCCACGATGCCGCCCACGCCGTCACCGTGCCCCCCACCATCGTCGAAGCCATGCAGTGTCTGTGGGCGCAGCACCAAGAAAGCTTTAAAGAAGACCGGCGCGAATACCTGTCCGACCGGCGGCTAAAGAAGGTGCTGCAGCTGATGCGTGTCTCTGCCGCCACCAATGGCCGCAAGGAAGTGAACCTGTCTGATGTGTTTCTGCTGAAGGATTGCCTGTGGAACCACGCCAATAACGCGCCCAAGCTGCACAACCTGATTTTGAGCGTGCTAAAAGGGTTCAGTTATCCAGTGCCGAAAACCCACAATCCTGCGCATCCAGCATCGGCAAAACCAGCCACTTTGGCGACTTCGGCCAATCCGTCAGCCAGGTCGAACAACAAGTTTAAAGATTTTAAAGGTAGCGGCACGGCGCACGATCCCATTCTGATCGAAACGCTCGCACAGCTGGTAGACCTCGACCGTCCCGAAATCGGGCAGCAGGGCTATTTCTTTCGGCAAACAGCAGACTTGGATTGCTCGAAACTGAACACTTGGCTGCCTATCACGCTCAAAGGTCACTACCATGGCGATGGGCATGTTATTCGCGGGGAGAACGCGGAGATATTTACCCTGTTTGCCTCTATTGAAGCAGATTCGCATATTACCAACCTTGAACTGCATGGCATTAGGCTTGCCGACCACGTAAAAGAGGCGCGTATCGTCAACTGTATTTTCAAAGATCCATGGATCGATGGGATGGTTAACCAAATGACGAATAGCCTGATAGAGCGATGCTATTTTGCAGGGAGCTTATTAGATGAATTAGGTATTCACTTCGTAGCCGTTACCCCTGAGCCTAAGGGCTGCACCATTAGACACTGCGCCCTCGGTCGGCTAGAGAGCGGCCGCTACACGATACATAACTGCTCCATTACCCCCCAGCCTAACCTAGCCCAATGCGTAGAGAACAATGTCTCGATTGATGTGAATAAAATAAATGGGGGGGTCACTGGCGTGAAGCTGATTGATGCTGCCTTGTTTAAGCAACGCTATTTCGAAAACACCCTAGGCTGGGATTTCGATACGGTTTGGATTTGGGACAGCCAAAACGACCAGCCCGCCTTGCGCAGCATGGGCTCTGCGGCAAGGCACGCCTCAAGCCCAAAGGCCTCGCCCGATAAGAAGGCCAATACGACCGATTTGCTGGTGCAACAAATCCACGCCAATATCTGGCTATAGGTCGCCCCGCCATGTTTGCCTTCGCCTCCCGCTTCCTTCCCGCCCTTCAGTTCGGCCTAAAAACAATCAAATACTTCGTCGATAGCACCTTCCGCGACAAAGTCCGCCCCATCCCTGGCAGCGTGGTGTATTGCGAGCTGCTGCTGGCATTCGAGCATTCCGGCATCCACGTCGGCGAAGGCTATATCTCCAATATCGAGGTCGATGGGCTCGCCGATAGCGTGGTTCGCCTCTCCAAGGCAGCGGATTTCACCACCAGAAGTGCGCTCGGGCGGAAAATCTACGTCTCTTGTGACCGCAACGGCCCAGTGGGCAAA
This sequence comes from uncultured Neisseriales bacterium, assembly GCA_937871815.1. Taxonomy (GTDB): domain Bacteria; phylum Pseudomonadota; class Gammaproteobacteria; order Burkholderiales; family Aquaspirillaceae; genus Rivihabitans. Next base: position 184 of record CALMOJ010000097.1, on the reverse strand, counting down.
CCGGTGGTGGCGCGGGGTGCCCGTGCCCATGTCGGGGAGCGGTCGTTTTATGGTCTGGTTATCAAAAACTGCCACGCGTTTTCGACAAAATGCGTCGAGTATGCGGGTCGCGGAGACAGCGATGATTCGGTGTTCGACGCTTTGCGCACCATCGTGTCCGACTTGACCTTCCACGCAACCATCG
>CALMOJ010000096.1 GCA_937871815.1 uncultured Neisseriales bacterium | reverse complement strand
GAGCATTACTTACCAGATGGAATGCCCAAACCCCACTGGTATCAGCCCGTTTCACGCGGTTTAGAAGCAAAGATTGCCGACAAACTCGCCTTCTTGCGGCAACTAGATGAGGAGGCTGCATCCCTTAAAACAACGGGTATAATGCCGCCCAAGGCGCGTTAAACACGGTTTAACGGCATTTTTTACTTTCCATGTGCATCAATATGGATTGCAACTAGGAAGCCGGCACAACGTTTCCCCCCCTTGTGGCAGGGGCGACGTTAACACCACGTACCATCCCTATCAGGAAGAACCATGCTTGACATTCAATTGCTCCGCAACGAGCCAGAGGCGATGGCCAAACGACTTGCTACGCGCGGGTTTACTTTCGACTATGGCACTTTCGGCGCGTTAGATGCTGAACGTAAAACCCTACAAACACGCACACAAGAGATGCAGGCTCGTCGTAACTCGCTGTCTAAAGACGTCGGGATTGCCAAGCGCAAAGGCGAAGACGCTACCGCCCTGATGGCCGAAGTAGCCAATTTGGGTACCTCTCTTCGTAACGATGAAACCTCGTTGGCACTGCTGCAAGAAATGCTGGCCAGCATGGTCATGAACATCCCCAACCTGCCGCACGACTCCGTACCCATTGGGCGTGACGAGCTCGAAAACCAAGAAATTCGCCGTGTCGGCATGCCGCGCAACTTTGACTTTACCGCGCGTGACCACGTTGATTTGGGCGAAGCCTTGGGCTTGGACTTTGAAACCGCAGTCAAGCTGTCTGGCAGCCGTTTTTCGGTGCTCAAAGGCCCGTTGGCACGTCTGCATCGTGCGTTGGCGCAGTTTATGTTGGATACCCACACCACCGAGCATGGCTATACCGAAGTGTATGTGCCGTACTTGGTCAACGCCGAATCCATGCACGGCACGGGTCAACTGCCTAAGTTCGAAGAAGACCTGTTCCAAGTGCCGCGTGGCGATACCACGTCTTACCTCGTGCCAACAGCGGAAGTGCCGATTACCAACTTTGTTCGTGACCAAATCGTCAAACTGGACCAGTTGCCGATGCGCTATTGCGCCCACACGCCGTGCTTCCGTTCCGAAGCCGGTGCTTATGGCCGTGACACCCGTGGCATGATTCGTCAGCACCAGTTTGACAAGGTCGAGATGGTGCAAATCGTCCACCCTGACACCTCGTTTGACGCGCTTGAAGCCCTGACCGGCCACGCTGAAGCCATTTTGCGCAAGCTGGAACTGCCTTACCGCGTGATGGCACTGTGTACCGGCGACATGGGCTTTGGCGCGGCCAAAACCTATGACCTCGAAGTCTGGCTGCCTGCTCAGCACACCTACCGTGAAATTTCCAGCTGCTCCAACATGACGGACTTCCAAGCCCGCCGGATGCAAGCCCGCTTTAAAAACGCACAAGGTAAAAACGAGCTGCTGCACACCCTGAATGGCTCTGGCTTGGCCGTGGGTCGGACGCTGGTTGCGGTGCTGGAGAACTACCAGAACGAAGACGGCAGTGTGACTGTGCCGACCGTATTGCGGCCTTATATGGGTGGTGTTGAAATTCTTTACCCTTAATAAACAGTCGCTTATGCAAAAACCCCCCGCAACACCGGTTGTTCCGTGTTGCGGGGGGTTTTTTGTGGGCGCAGCAGCCGATGGCATCACACCCCGCTGATTACGTTTTAGGTAGGCGGTAGGTGTCGTGGCAGTGTTTGCAGCTTTCGCTAATCGCCCCGTATTTGGCACGGAGGTCTTTGAGGTCATCGCCTTTCGCGCTTTGGGTCAGGGCATCGACGGCAGTCAAAAAGCGTTGCTGCTCGGTTTTAAACTCGGCGGCTTTGGACCAGATTTCGGGCTTGGCGCGGCTTTTACCCCCCGTGGTGCCCGCGGTAAAGTGCAGCCAAGGTTCGTGCGAAAGCTGCTGTAACAGCTCGGCTTGGCGCAAAAACTGGGCTTGGTTGTAGGGGGTGAACCCGCGCAGGGTCACGCCCATCGGTTCAAAAGTGCGGAGCATTTTTTTAAAGGCTTGCTGGCGTGCCACGGCGGCAGGCGGAGTTGCCTCGTCAGCCGCGTAGCTAGGCATTACGCCGCCAACAGTGAGAAGCAGAGCGGAAATAAGGGCAAAGGGGCGATGTGTCATGGAGTCAATCAACCAGTCAAAAAAATGAGGCGCAATTATGACTGATGTTGGGTGAGGGGATGTGGTTTCTGGTGGAAAGATAGGGCAATCGGGTCATAACGCTTCGTTCGCCTTAATGGCGTGGATTGATGGCATAGGCGTACAGTCAGGGCAGGATAGGCGGGGCATTGGGCACAAACTGCTATGATGGTCGGGTTGCCCACTCGTCTAAAGATTGCCATGTCCGCCCCTACCAAGATGTGCTGGGAACGCCTGCTTTCCCCTCAGCGTTTTAAAGTCAAAAATGGCCTTATCGTACCGGCCGATGCCGCGCTGACCCCCGAAAGTGCCGCAGGGCTGCGTACCGAATTTCACATCGACCATGACCGCGTCGTGTTTTCCAGTGCGTTTAGACGATTGGGGCGCAAAACCCAAGTCCACCCCCTCGCCAGCCATGACCACACCCATAACCGCCTGACCCACAGTGTTGAAGTCAGCTGTGTCGGGCGCAGTTTGGGCAATCGAGTGGGGGCGATGTTGGCCGCAGGGCAGCGCCTGCCTTCGGGCTTTACCCCGTTTGATATTGGTTCGATTGTGCAGGTAGCGTGTTTGGCGCACGACATCGGCAATCCCCCGTTTGGCCATACCGGTGAGGAAGCCCTGCGAGATTGGTTCCGAGACCCCGCCCACGCGGTCTATCTGCAAGGGCTGACCGACATCGAACGCAGCGATGTGCAAACCTACGAAGGCAACGCACATGGGCTGCGGATGGTGGCCTCGTTGGAAATGTATGCCCAAGAGGGCGGGATGCGGCTAACCAGTGCCGTGTTAGGGGCTTTGGTCAAGTACCCGTGGACCTCTCTTGGGACGCAATACATCGGCAAGTTCAATATTTACCACACCGAGCAAGCGTATTTTTCTGCGATTGCCGATACCTTGGGACTCATTCAACACCATGCAAGTAGCTGGGCACGGCACCCCCTGTCCTACCTGATGGAGGCGGCAGATGATATTTGCTACGCCATCGTTGATTTAGAAGATGCAGCAGAAATCGGCATTCTTGACCCGCGAGAGTTCGAGCGTTTACTCGCCCCGCTGGTAGAAGAAGAGCGGTTTTGGGGGATGACTGACCCTCGGCAAAAATGTGCGGCTCTGCGCGGCACCGTGGTCGGTAAATGTGTCACCGAAGTGGCCGACCGCTTTATGGCGCACCAAGACGCGCTGCTCTCAGGGGCATTTGTCGGTAAAGATTTGATTTCGGTGTGTGGGGCGGATGTGCGCGAGGTGCTGACGGCTGCCAAAGCCCTTGCCTCGGAAAAAATTTACCGCCACCGCACCAAGCTGGTCACCGAAATCGCCGCGTATCCTTGCTTGGCCACGCTGCTGAATGCGCTGGTTCCCGCTGTGCATGGGGCATTGGTACAGGGTGAATCAGCCCTTACCCCCCGCCTTGCCGCCCAACTGAGCTTGCTAGACCGCCCACTGTCGGCACACGACACCCTTTATACGGCTTATATGCAGGTGCTGGATTTTGTCGGCAGCATGACGGATAACGCCGCAGCGGCACTGGCGCGTGAAATTTCTGGGGTGGGCATTGTGTAGTAGGCAGAAACGGCCTGTTTAGCGGGGGCGTAGGACATTGCAGATAAATTATGCACATATCTCAGAACGTGTTCACGTTCTAGCGAACGACGGGCCAGCCAAGGCGAAATATCCCGAAGCCCCTGTGTAGGTCGGGATTTATCCCGATGCTTTGTCGGGTTAAATCCCGACCTACGTCTGGCGGCGTATTTACCCCGTGTGCGGAAAGCCCCGCCCTATAAGGACGGGGATGAATAGCACGGATTGCGTAGCAATCCTGTTTTTGACTTTAGTGCGGTGTTTGCTACTGCGCAATGGTTTGCCGAATCACCGCAATCGGCGTACCGCCACAAAGGCATAATGGGTGTTATGGAACGTCTTCAAGCCTTCAAATTCGAACTACAGCCCAACGGCGAGCAAGCGCAGCAAATGCGCCGCTTCGCGGGGTCGTGCCGGTTCGTGTTTAACAAGGCGTTGGCGTTGCAGCAAACACGGCACGAACAAGGCGAAAAGAAATTGAGCTATGCCGGTTTGTGCAAAGCACTGACCGAATGGAAAG